>NZ_JBQEMS010000038.1:0-40063 GCF_052044265.1 Sinorhizobium sp. 22678
GGCATCGAGGTCAGCGTATGGCGCGCGCTCGAAATTTCCGACAACCTCGCGGTGGCCGCACACGATCCGATGAAGCTGCCCGGCATTGTCCGTTCGATGGACACGAGCGATGTCAATGCCATCGTGCTGTCCGCCTGCGTTCAGATGCCCTCGCTGGCGGCTGAGCGCGCCATGGATCGTCAATGCGCCGATGAACTGCCGCATCTTCGAAACATGGGTCGACACCCAGCTTGCCCCGACGTTGTCAAAAGGCGATGTCGTCATCCTCGACAATGTCGGTTTCCATAAAAGCGAGCGTGCCGAACAGTTGGTCAAGGCGAAAGGGGCGTGGCTTCTCTTCCTGCCGCCTTATTCGCCGGACCTGAACCCCATCGAAATGGCATTCTCAAAACTCAAAGCGCTTCTGCGAAAGCGAGCCGCTCGCAGCTTCGATACGATTACGCAGGCGCTCGGCGACATCATGGGCCTCTTCTCAGTCGCAGAATTCCTCCGTGAGAAGGCCGAAGGTTACATCGAACTGCGCCACTCGCTCGGCTACTCTTTTCAGCAAACACGCCGGCACGTTGCGGGCTTTCGCCCGCTGCGTTGAACGCGCTCAGTTCGATCCGCCCGCCACCCGGATGATGGCGAGGTCGCCCCACAGCAATCTTGGCTCTCTACTCAAGAGGGGATGCTGCAGCGCCAATGCGATGCAAGCTATGCGTGTTTTTCATGATATTTTCAAGCAGCCCCATCAGCAAAGCGGACACCACAAACGCCAGATGTATACCGGTCAATACCACGAGCTGGGAGCTCTCGTATTGGCCCGCGTTCAGAAAAATTTGAAGCAGATGTATCGACGAGATAGCAACGATGGATGAAGCGACCTTGATCTTCAAGCTCCCGGAATCAAGCTTACCCATGAACGAGACCTCGCGGTCGTAGTGTTTCTCCGCTTCATCAAATCGACTTACGAAGTTCTCGTAGCCAGAAATCATCACCATAACGATCAGCCCGCCGACCAATGCGCCATCAATCAGCCATAATATAGACAGGATCATGTCTTCTGCGCTGGCATCCAAAACAGAACCCGCTAGCTTGATGAATTTCAATCCGAATGAAACGCTATAGAGCGCCAGCGCTGCAGCTAATCCAAAGTAAAAAATAACGAGTATCCGGCGTCTATACAGGATGACGCGCTCGATGAGCATTTGCAATGACTTCATAACTATACATATCAACTCGGTTTCTGGAGAGGATTCATCGTCGATTTTATATTTGCTTCAGGAGGTTAAAGGTTCGGCGCCCGTTCTCTGATTGCAAAGGGAGGCGAGAGTGCCGGTGATTCGGACACTCCCTAAAAGCTCAGCTAGGCTCTCTTTCAGGCATGGCAGAAGAATGATGCGACGAAATCAGCCATTTGCCGTTCTTGAATTCGTAGGTGAAGGTATAACGCGCAGGGACCTCGGTGCCGTCCTTCAACGTAAAGGTGTAGATGCCCGTGTCGATGGCATCGTTGCAGCCGAGTTTGATCGTCCGGCTGTCGATTTCCCCCTTGGGATGCTTTTGCAGGAATTCAGCGAAGTATTCGGCGCGTTCCTTCTGGGTCAGGCGTGGTTTGTTCGAAAGCGTAGGCAGAAGAAGGGCATCAGCTGCATAATTTTCTACGACCTTTTCGGGATCAAGCGTCGATAGAGAGGCGTTCCATCGATCAAACAGATGCTCGACCTGTGTTTTAGTGATCGGCGTGCATTCGGTGGCAAGGGCCGGCGTCGCCAGCAGAGCCGCGAAGGAAGCGGCGAGTAAGTGTCTTTTCATCTCAGTCTCCATCAACGTTTGTTTTCTATCCGCAATGCGGAGGCGCGACGTAGTTATCCCAGCCTAGGCAGTCCAGATCGTTCCGAATGATTTGTGGTCGCCGGGCGCGAACAGTGCGCGATATGGATAAGTTGAGCGCAATTGGGAGCTCTTCGGCGGCGGAAGTCGGCTCGGCGGAGCGATATCCGGTTGCTTAGTCTTACTGAGTCACAAATCCTGGGATTCTCGCTGAGCAATGCTGTGCTAGCGTAAGCGATTCGTAGTCAGCAGGAGAACGCTGAGATGAATGGCCTGAGCATGGGAAGTGAAGCAGCCTTTGCGGCTTATGTCCATAAGCCGGTCGATGTGATCGGGCACGCCGATCGGGCGGAGCCGCTCAACGATTATTGCCTCGGACTAATGCTGCCGGTGGACCGCAAGAGTGTCGAGGCTCTGGCGGCGGTGACGGCGCCAGCGCGGGCATCGGCCAACCGTGTCTGACGAGGCTCTCCTGGCGCGGGTTCGTGACTTGGTGCTGCCGCTGATCGAGCAGAATGGGCGTATTTAGGCTTAGATCGTGGATGACACCGGGTTCCCCAAGAAGGGCAAGCATTCGGTCGGGGTTGCGCGGCAATATTGCGGCCAGCTCGGCAAGCAGGACAACTGCCAGGTCGCGGGCAGCCTCTCGATCGCCAACGTCGCGGCGAGCTCGCCGATTGCCTATCGGCTGTATTTGTCCGAGATCTGGGCCGATGATCCCGCGCGGCGGCGCAAGGCGAAGATTCCTGACAGCGTCGCGCTCCAGACGAAGCCCGCAATCGCGCTCGACCAGATCCGCGCCGCTCAAGCGGACGGAGTTGCGCCCGGCGTGGTTTTGGCCGACGCCGGCTATGGCGCGGACGGCGCATTCCGCACCGGCCTGTCGGCGCTCGGCCTCGACTATGTCGTGGCAACCGACACTTATTAGTGTCTGGCGACCCAGCGAGGAACCATTGCAGCCCAAGCCCTGGCGTGGAAAGGGTCGGCCAACCCCGCTGATGCGTCGCAGTCCTGAACACAGACCGATATCGGTGAAAGCGATGGCACAGGAGCTGCCGCACGAAGCCTGGCAGACCATTGGCTGGCGGGAAGGAACGAACACCGATCTCAGTTCCCGCTTTGCCGCCGTGCGCGTCAGGCCCGCCTCCAGGGGTTACAATTTGACTGCCCCCGTGCCGAGGAATGGCTGCTGATCGAATGGCCCGAGGGCGACACCGAGCCGCTCAAGTACTGGCTCTCCACTCTCGCCGCCGACGCTTCGCTCGCAACGCTCGTCAGCACCGCCAAGCTACGCTGGCGGATCGAGCGCGACTATCAGGAACTCGGGCTCGGCCATTACGAGGGGGCGCGGCTGGCGCGGCTTCCATCATCATGCAAGCCTTTGCATTGCCGCTAACGGATTCCTCATCTCCCAAAGGGAGAAGATTCCCCCCTCAGCGCCGATCAAAACCAAAAACCGCCCGGAACCTAACGTTCCCGAAGGTTACCGACTCCGCGGATCCCCCGATCCGACCCGAACGACACACGCCAAATTCGATCGCAACCGTCCGTAGGCACTTGACCGTCGCACTCAGTCCCAACCTTCAGAGATTTCCATGCTGCACCAGGATCAATGCCGCTAGAACCTACAAACTTGTGACGCAGTAAGACTAGCAGGCTGTTTAAAAAGAAACTGGCCTGGAGGCTTTCGCCGTGATTTCACTCACGTCGAGTTTTGGAGTCATGCATGCGCGGCGGCGATGTGAGGGCGGGTGAACTCTTCAGCTATGTCGATCTGGAGGATCGAGTTCGTCGTGATCATCCACTGCGCAGAGCACCGCCCGCCTCATGTCCGTGCCCGGCGTGGGACCGCTATGGCAGTCGAGGCTTTCGCGCCCACCATGGTGACCTTCAATGACGACCAAGAACGAAGATTACAAGGATTCCGCTCTGGCTGCAGCGTAGCAGGTGATGAGCTAAAGTCAGGACGGATCGTCGGCGTGTGAGGAGGTCAGCGAACGGTAAGGACGAAAATCGGTGAGAGTAGGGCTCGTCGAGCTGACTTTGCACGAGGTCCGCGTAGCTCCATACCGGCCAGCGGTCGTATCCGTGGCACCCCTGGTCACGGTGGCTCGTTCAAGTCCGTGAGATGCTGTCCAAAGGGCGCTGATTTTCTGCAGTTATTCTGGTGCTTCCTCTAATCGACTTCTAGAAATCCCTCGAGGATCGATCTGCGAGTGATTGTTGGCGCAGCCTACCGGTCCCGCACGTCGATCTTGCAAGCCTGAAGGCTTTGGCAGGATTGTCGAAAGACGCTCTTGCGTGATCACAATCTGCGTTAATGGGCGCAGCATTGGTCTCTCACGGAACGAGTCGGAGAGATATCCAGCCCCGCCAGTCCATGACATATCAGTTCGATCTGTTTTCGGCCCGGGAAGGCAGCGGGGACCCTGCATTGGCCGGAGGAAACACACCAGGCGCTGACGGCGCTCATGCACGCAAACTGCGTGGGGGTGCCTCACACCAGAAGGAAGCCGGTCATGATGCATGAGAAGATCGGCCCGCATGAGCGGAAGGCCGTCCTATAAGTTCGGTTGTCCACGGCTCACCAGGTTCTCCACAATCGCGAAAGCGGCACCCTCCAATATTCCACGCGCGACCGGCTGGCAGCGCCTGGATAGGCGCACATCGACACTACCAACGGGGCGGGCGTCAACCAAGTGCTCATCCGCTGCTTTTTCGGCAGCAGGGAAGAACCGTTTCATGACGCCTTCCGTCCAGTGGAGGAGTGTTACTTGCCGGGGCGGCAGCAAGTTCTTTGGACGTACGCCCGGCGGCTTCGGTCATACTGCCTCCGGCCATTAACCTCTGCTGGTGTCCAACCATGGCGGACCTCGGATTAATTATTCAATAGCATAAAAGATTTCCGTTACGAATCCCCATGTACGTGGACAATTCTTGATGAGGTTGACAATTTCAGCATTGTTAATTATCCAAGAATGGAATAAACACGGGACATGGCACGATAGAGATGTGCTTTTTATCTATTGAACATAGCCATGCCACCCCGACGCTGGCTCGGTTGGGCGCTCGCAGCAATCGGTGGTCCGCGCGCCAAGGTGATCGTGCCACTAGAAAGTCCAAACCTTGATCATCCGCTTGGCCGTGTTTCCGACGGCTTGAATGCCGCGCCGATTGCGGGGTCGCACGACCCCTTTCGACAGGTCAACTTCGGTCGTCACCGGCGAAGCGGCCTGGATGCGCCCGACGAATTCGGAGGCCGTGCATTACCTCGCGAGCCTCGCTGCCAAAGTTGATAATACACCTCTGGAAGAATTAGGATTTATGGGAATACCCACTTGATGATGTGTGAGATGAAATTCCGACGCCATCCCCGACACGATAGTGGCTTGGATGGACTGTCAAGATTAACAAAGAAACCTCTTACCACGCGATAAACCGATAATTTCGAGAGGAATAATAAGTATGTCAAACAAGGTTGGGGCACCTCGGGAGATCAATACGGGCGAGTCGCGTGTGGCGCTGACACCTGACAGCGCGGTGCAACTTGCGAAACTTGGCTATAGCAGCATCATCGAAACGGGTGCTGGCGTTGCGGCTGGTTTCTCCGATGATGCCTATCGCGCCGCAGGCGTTGAGGTGGCGCCTTCGGCAGAAGCGCTTTGGGCTTCGGCAGATGTGGTCGTCAAGGTACGGCCGCCCGAACCGAGCGAGGGCGCGTATCTGTCTGCGGACAAGACGCTGATCTCGTTCTTCTATCCCGGCCAGAATGCCGAGCTGCTGGAGCTTGCCAAGGCGAAGGGCGCCAACGTCATCGCCATGGACATGGTTCCGCGCATTAGTCGCGCCCAGAAGATGGACGCGCTGTCGTCGATGGCCAATATCGCCGGCTATCGCGCGGTGATCGAGGCCGGCAACAATTTCGGCCGCTTCTTTACCGGCCAGGTGACGGCCGCCGGCAAGGTGCCGCCGGCCAAGGTCCTGGTGATCGGTGCGGGCGTCGCCGGTCTTGCTGCGATCGGGGTCGCCACCTCGCTTGGTGCCCAGACCTATGCCTTTGACGTGCGTCCCGAGGTCGCCGAACAGATCGAGAGCATGGGGGCCGAATTCGTCTATCTCGATTTTGCCGATGGTGAGGGGGGCGCTCAACAGGATGGCGCTGCAACAGGCGGCTATGCGGCGCCCTCTTCACCGGAATTGCGCGAGAAGCAGCTTGCCAAGTTCCGCGAGCTTGCGCCTCAGATCGATATCGTCATCACCACGGCGCTGATCCCCGGCCGCGATGCACCGAAACTCTGGCTTGCCGACATGGTGGCCGCGATGAAGCCGGGATCGGTGGTGGTCGACCTTGCCGCCGAGCGCGGCGGCAACTGCGAGCTGACGGTTGCCGATCAGCGGATCGTCTCCGACAACGGCGTCGTCGTCATCGGCTATACCGATTTCCCGAGCCGCATGGCCGCGCAGGCATCGACGCTCTATGCCACCAATATCCGGCATATGCTGACGGACCTGACGCCGGGCAAGGATGGCAAGCTCGTCCACAACATGGAAGACGACGTCATCCGTGGCGCGACCGTCACCTTCGAGGGTGCGATCACCTATCCGCCGCCACCGCCGAAGATCGCCGCGATCGCGGCGCAGAAACCAAAGGAGAAGGTGAAGGAACCGACGCCGGAAGAAAAGCGAGCCATCGAGGCCGCGGCCTTCATGGCCCAGACGAAGAGCCAACTGGCGCTTCTTACCATCGGCACGGCGCTGCTGCTTCCCGTCGGTGCCTTTGCGCCGCCGGCCTTCATGAGCCACTTCGTCGTCTTCGTGCTCGCCTGCTTTGTCGGTTTCCAGGTCATCTGGAACGTCTCGCATTCGCTGCACACGCCGCTCATGGCCGTCACCAACGCGGTCTCCGGCATCGTCATTCTCGGCGCTCTGCTGCAGATCGGGTCTGGCAACTGGCTGGTGGTGCTGCTTGCGGCGCTCTCGGTGCTGATCGCCACGATTAACATCGTCGGCGGCTTCCTCGTCACGCGGCGCATGCTCGCCATGTTCCAGAAATCCTGATCGGGCAGGGGTAAACATCATGATGATCGGTATCGTAACGGCCGCCTATATTGCGGCAGCCGTTCTCTTCATCCTCTCGCTCGGCGGGCTCTCGGGCCAGGAAAGCGCCAAGCGCGCCGTCTGGTATGGCATGACCGGCATGGGCCTTGCCATTGTCGCCACGGTCTTCGGACCTGATGTCGGCAACTGGTTCATCATCGCCCTGATGATTGCGGGTGGTGCCGTGCTCGGCCACTTCGTCGCTTCCCGCGTGCAGATGACCGAGATGCCGCAGCTGGTTGCAGCGCTGCATTCCTTCGTCGGTCTCGCCGCCGTGTTCATCGGCTTCAACGCCCACATCGAAGCGACTGACGTTGCCGGCCTCGATGCGGCGGCCCGCTCTGCACTGACCGGCTTTGCCGCGATCCTTGCACACAAGGAGCCGGTGGAACTGTCGATCATGAAGGTCGAGGTGTTCCTCGGCGTCTTCATCGGCGCCGTCACCTTCACCGGCTCGGTCATCGCCTTCGGCAAACTCGCCGGCAAGGTGGACGGCAAGGCGAAGAAGCTGCCCGGCGGCCATGCGCTCAATGCCGGCGCGGCGCTGCTTTCGCTTCTCCTGCTCATCCTCTACGTGAATGGCGCCGGCGCGTGGACGCTCATCCTGATGACGCTCGCCGCCTTCTTCATCGGCTATCACCTGATCATGGGCATCGGCGGCGCCGACATGCCTGTCGTCGTCTCGATGCTGAACAGCTATTCCGGCTGGGCTGCGGCCGCCATCGGCTTCACGCTGGGCAACGACCTTCTCATCGTCACCGGCGCGCTGGTCGGCTCCTCGGGTGCGATCCTCTCCTACATCATGTGCAAGGCGATGAACCGCTCCTTCATCTCGGTCATCCTCGGCGGCTTCGGCGGCACGACGGGTCCGGCGATGGAAATCACCGGCGAGCAGGTGGCGATCGATTCGGAAGGCGTCGCCGCCGCGCTCAACGATGCCGACAGCATCATCATCGTGCCGGGCTACGGCATGGCGGTGGCGCAGGCCCAGCAGTCGGTCTCCGAACTGACGCGCAAGCTGCGCACGGCCGGCAAGACCGTGCGCTTCGCCATCCACCCCGTTGCCGGCCGCCTGCCTGGCCACATGAACGTGCTGCTCGCCGAGGCCAAGGTGCCCTACGACATCGTTCTGGAAATGGACGAGATCAACGAGGACTTCCCGAACACGGACGTCGTCATCGTCATCGGCTCGAACGACATCGTCAATCCGGCCGCCCAGGAAGACCCGAACTCACCGATCGCCGGCATGCCGGTGCTGGAAGTGTGGAAGGCCAAGCAGGTGTTCGTCTCCAAGCGTGGTCAGGGCACCGGTTATTCCGGCATCGAGAACCCGCTGTTCTACAAGGACAATACCCGCATGTTTTACGGCGACGCCAAGAAGAGCATCGACCAGTTGCTACCGGCGCTGGCATGAGCGGGGAATTCGCGATGAAAAAAGGGATCCCCGAAAAGTTGGAGCTCGATACGATCGCCTTATGGCAGGAAAGGCCCGCGCCAAACAATGCAAGCGCGGCACGCACCTCCAACGGGATCGCTCCCGCCACCTAGGCCATCTCGCTCGAGTCGTAGCCGCCCGCTACGGGCAGGGTCGAATATGAAGTTCAGAGGTTTTGGCAGTGAAACTTGGTGAGTGACTGAAAACTGCGCTTTGAAAGACGATGCTTCGACGAACTAGTTCGTTTGATTGGCCGTTGCAATTCCGAAATGGGCTGTGTGTTACATTTTTGCTTTTGTGAGTTCAGTTGTAGGCAAAGCAACACTGCTCAAATCACCGTCCAGTTCCATAAACTGCGTTATGTGATATGTTATATCATAACATACGTCATGCGGTAGATATTACGAATTCCCAGCCTCCTCCCGAGGCACCTCGGCTGCCGTCGCATAGGTTCCGACGGCAGCCACTTTTTCTCGGGGCGCCGCCGTCTCGGCTTTCATCGCGACGTCGATGCTGCCGTCCCGTACCACACCTGCCGCCGACCGCGGGGCAACTGAGTGCGATGTTTGTCATGAAGGAACGGATACTTTCACCACTTGAAAAAACCTGCCTTCGATGGATTGCTCGCGGCAGGACCATCGCAGAAATCGCTTCGCTTGAAGGAAAAGCCTTGGTCGAAATCGAACAACACTTGGAGAATGCCTGTGCTTCGCTCGGGGCAGCGTCGATCGAGCAGGCACTAGAGAGGGCAAACCTTTCCGAGTCCGATTGATTGGAGATTGGAGAGAGCGGTCCAGAGGCGCTGCCCGCCGGGGATGGGTGTTGGGTCCGTGTTGCAAACTACTGATTTTGGAGGATCCATTGCGCTATGCTCGGCTCCCTGTTTTTGGGATGGGGGCATCCAACGCCGACAGTTGTTCGGAGGCCGGTGGGACGCCCTTTCTTTACTCCGAAGCTGAACCACAGGACCAAAAGATCTTCGTCGAAGGAAAGCTTTATATTGTCGGCCGGTTCAGAGCATGGAAGGGAAAGAACTGTTCCTGGGCGAAAACACCTTTCGATGCTGCGCCTGACGCCTACGCCCTTTGTCTGCCCGCTTCGGAAACAGAAAGTGCCGCAAAACTTGTTTCTCCGACGCGAACCAGGGGCTTTATAACTAGTTCCACCCGGCTCGGAGAGTTCATTCAACTCGAGCGCGGCAGCTACGTCCTGCTGGCATTCGAGAAGGCGGCAATGATTCGGCAAGTTAGTGCGCTGCTTGAGGGACCGGTTGTAGATGATGTCGAATTTGACTGCGTTGTCGACCTGACAACCGTAAGTGGTTCGAGGTTGGCGGCACTTGGCAATCTTGTCTGGTATCGCATTGATGGTTCCGAGGGAAATAGCTTCCCGCTGGCGGCGATCGAGCACTTGTTCCAAGCAACGATGATCGCACTTTTGAGAGCTGTCCCTAACAACTACCTCCGCCGAGTTGCGCAGTCGACTTCGCCGGCCGTGCCATGGCGTGTAAAGAGAGCGATCGAATACATGCATGCCAACCTGTCGCGTTCCCTTGCGGTGTCTGAAATAGCGCGCGAGATCGGGACGAGCGTGAGGGCATTGCAGAGCGCTTTCAAGCAGTTCAAGGGAACGACACCCTTGACATACCTGCGAACGATCCGCCTGGAAGCTGCTCGCAAAACTCTGCTTGGCAACACAACCTCTCTGCCAATCTCCGACGTCGCACGAAGTGCGGGCTTTACCCACATGGGGCGGTTTGCTGCGGCTTATCAACAAGCGTTCGGCGAAACGCCGTCGGAAACTGTGAGGATGCGCTGAAGTTTTCGCTGTCGCGCGACCGGCTTTCGGAAGCGAGGCACGGTAGATGGACGATTGGCATCGTCGGCTGGACCGAGATACGCGGTCGATGTGCTACGCGCGCGGTAACAGGGGCAAGCGATCGGATGAGGCTGAGAGCTCAAACGAAGCAAGCCAATCCCGCTCTCTTTTGATGGCGTCCTGGCCCGGTTCCGGATCTTCCGCGATCAACCCACAAGGGGTCCGCTAGCAAGCTGCGGCCGCTTCCGCTTCGCGTCGCGGTGATCGCGCCCGGACCCCGTGCCTTTTGAGGAGCCATCGAGCGGGAATTGGCCCGCTCCCGAAGGAGCCTCTCATATGTCGCACGATCTCTCTCTCGCCCAGTCCCACGCCTTCCAGCTCTCCCGTGACCTGATGGTCCCGGTCACCCTCTTCGAGGTCGACGGCGAATACGGCGTCCTTCCGTCCGACGAGATCGACGCCGACGACAACCTGGCGGTCGTGCATGAGTACATGCCCTGGCCGGCCCATTGAGCCGGCATTGCGCCCTTGGCGTGCCGCTTGCGAGCGGCAGGCCGCAAGGGAAGCTGCGCCGCGGCCAATTCAGCTTGCATGATCCGACAATTGCGCGTCCGCGCCCTTGCGGTCTTTGCTCTTCGCGGCCTGCCGAAAGGCGTCCGTGAACGGACGGGTAGGCAAGGATTATGGAGGCCGATCGCTGGGCGATCGGAAGAGAAAATGAAGAGAAGAGAGATTGAAGCGCTGCGCGAGCAGGTCAGTTGTGCGGCGGTGCTGGAGCATGCCGGGTTTGCAATAGACGCGAAAGAAAGCACGCGGCGGGCGGTCAAGTTCCGGCGCGGCGGTGAGATCATCATCGTCACTTACGAAGGACGCGGATGGTTCGATCCTCTGTCTGAAGCGAAAGGCGATGTGTTCCGGCTCGTCGAACATCTCGATCGTGTCGGTTTTCTCGAAGGCGCCGAACGGGTCGCGGATCTCGTCGGGTTTCGGATCACGGGACAGGACTGGCAGCCCGCAAGGGATGGCGAAAGATGTGACCTTTCTCTTTCCGATCGTTGGCAGGCTCGCCGCCGTCCCTGGCCAGGTTCCGCGACATGGCGATACCTTAATGGCGAGCGCCGTCTGCCAGCCTTCTTGCTCACAACGGCGATCAAAGGCGACCTTCTGCGGGAGGGTCCGCAAGGCAGCATGTGGGCGGCGCACAGGGACCATGCCGGGGTCTTGACCGGTTGGGAGGCGCGCGGTCCGCACTACCGGGGTTTTGCTTCCGGAGGAACGAAGGTTCTTTTCCGCCTCGGTTCTGACAGCGCATTACGTCTGGCTGTCACGGAAGCCGCGATCGACGCCATGAGCCTCGCGGCGCTGGAAGGTTTGCGGGAGGGCACGCTTTATCTCAGCACTGGCGGCGGATGGTCGCCGACGACCGAGGCAGCTCTACGGGAGCTGGCTGCGCGGCCTGGCGTCCAGATGGTTGCGGCGACCGACGCCAATCCTCAGGGCGACATGTTTGCCGAGCGACTGCGGA
The DNA here is from genome assembly GCF_052044265.1 of Sinorhizobium sp. 22678. Classification (NCBI taxonomy): domain Bacteria; kingdom Pseudomonadati; phylum Pseudomonadota; class Alphaproteobacteria; order Hyphomicrobiales; family Rhizobiaceae; genus Sinorhizobium; species Sinorhizobium sp. 22678. Next base: position 11,691 of record NZ_JBQEMS010000038.1, read on the forward strand.
CGCTCGCCGTCGATGCCGGCTGCGACTGGACGCGGCTTCGGCCGGCCAAGGAGGATTGGAACGAGGTCCTGAAAATCAGGGAGATGGAAAAGAGGGAAAAGAAAGACGGAGAAGGCGTGGTGCCGCATGTGCGCCGCCCGCGTCAAGGGAGGCTTCGCCCGGCTTAAGCCGGCCCTTGACCCCGGCAGCTGCGATGCCGGCGGCCCGGAAGGGGTCACGAAGGACTGAAGAGGAAGGCAAGTCGTAAGGACCGTGCCGCGCTTCGGTCCGAAACCTCCGAAGGAGCCGCAGATGAACCCCTCTCCCGCAATCCGAAAAGTCTTCCAGGGCATCGCAAACCGACCGCTGATGTTCCGCATGTTCGACCGTCATCAACAACGTCCCAACCGCTGGGACGGCGACGCAACGCCGCTCTACGCCGGCGAATGGTTCGAGATTGGCGAGGCCGAGCACGACTATATGTTCGAAATCCTGCCGCCGCTCTGGATCCGCGGTTCGATGTTCGCGATGCGTGAGTTCCTCACCGGCTCGGTCACATCAGTGTTCTTTGCGCTCCGGATCGATGAGGCGATCCGCTATTTCCACGGCTATTGCGACCTTTCCGATCAAACCTCCGTCGAGGCCATGCGCGTTGCTATTATCGAGCGCGAGAGCCGCCCGGTCCGCGCACTGACGCGCGAGGAACGGCTCGAGCATATCTGGAGCAGCACGGCGGACGACTATCGCGGCTATGCCGGCGAGCGCTGGCCGGAAGGCTCGCGCGGCAAGCGCACGGTGATGCTCTACGGCGGGAAAGGCAGCACGTTTCTGAAACTGCTGGAAGACCTCAGCGACGACGAGATCGCCGCCAAGCTGCCGGTGCAACTGCGCCACCTCCCCTCGCCGATCGCGGCCTGAGAGGTGCAACCATGCTCACCTTTCCGCTTGCCACCGTGCGCGACGTGATCGCGCGCGGCCGCGCCGATGCCGAAGCCAATGGCGGCTTTCGCAACCCCTATTATGGGTTGAGGCCCGGCAAGGACGAACAGCCGGGTCTTTGGCTGGTCGGAGATCATGGGGTCTATCTTCTGTCGAACGGCAAGCTTGTCGGCGGTCAGAAACCCCTTGTCGTCTATGCCGAGGAATGCAATCCGGGCACCAACGACAATTGGTTCGAGGTCAAGCGCCGGACGTTCGGCGGCGACGACGGTGTCGATTTCCTCGATGCCGGGCAACTGGAGGCGATGATGGCGGCGAGCCCCAATGCCACGCATCTCCGCATCGTTTTTGCTGATAACACCATGCAGCTGATTTTGATCGGGCGCGACTAGCGCTCGGCCGACCGTAGCCGCGCCGCCCATGCAGGCGGCGGCACTTTCACCCCTTCGCGTTCCCTCGACTGCCCTTGCGGCAGATCGATGACGCGCGCTCACAAGGAGCTTTCGATGAGCAACGACCCCTTCACCTTCGATATATCAGGCAGCAGCCTATTGTCATCAGGACTCGGTCTTGGCGTCACCGCGTTCGGCGGTTTTGCCGCCAATGACGACGATCCCGACCCGACCCCGCCCACCCCGACGCCTGCGCGGGCTCTGCCGGCGGCCAACCGGCCGCTCCCGCGAAAGCAGGGTCAGCGCACCAACTTCTATCTCGACGACGGGAATCGCGAGCTCGCCGCGACCTGGAAGGAACGGGCGCGCATCAACGTTGCCGCGATCCTCACGGCACATGAACTCGAGAAGCTGGAATTGCCCGCAACTCCGGAAGCCCAAGCGAGGCTGATCCGGTTCACCGGCTTCGGCGCTGGCGAACTGGCGAATGGCATGTTCCGGCGGCCGGGGGAGATCGACTTTCGCGCGGGCTGGGACGATCTTGGCACATCGCTGGAATCGGCCGTCAGCGAGGGCGAGTACGCTTCGCTTGCCCGTTGCACGCAATATGCCCACTTCACGCCGGAATTCGTAATCCGGGCAATCTGGAAGGGCATTCAGCGCCTCGACTGGCGCGGCGGCCGCGTGCTGGAGCCGGGGATCGGAACCGGCCTGTTTCCGGCGCTGATGCCGAAAGAATACCGCGACGTGAGCTACGTCACCGGCATCGAGCTCGATCCCGTCACCGCGCGCATCGTCAAACTGCTGCAGCCGAAGGCGCGCATCATCAACGGCGACTTCGCGCGCACCGACCTCAATGCGATCTACGATCTTGCTATCGGAAACCCACCCTTCTCCGATCGGACGGTTCGCTCCGACAGGCAATATCGCTCGCTCGGCCTACGCCTGCACGACTACTTCATCGCCCGGTCGATCGATCTCCTGAAACCGGGTGCTCTGGCCGCCTTCGTCAGCAGCGCCGGCACGATGGACAAGGCCGATGGCACGGCACGCGAGCATATTGCCAAGTCCGCCGATCTCATCGCAGCGATCCGCCTGCCCGAAGGCAGTTTTCGGCGCGACGCCGGCACGGATGTCGTGGTCGACATCCTCTTCTTCCGCAAGCGTAAGGCAGGCGAACCCGAAGGTGACCTCTCCTGGCTCGATCTGGCGGAGGTCCCGCCAGCGATGGAGGGCGAGGGGGCAATCCGCGTGAACCGCTGGCTCGCCGAGCACCCGGAGTTCGTGCTCGGCAATCACGCCCTGACCTCTGGTCCCTTCGGAGAGACCTATACCTGCCGGCCACGCGCCGACGAGGAGCTCGAGACGGCGCTGACGGCAGCGATCGCTCTTCTCCCGAAAGACCTCTATGACGGCGAGCCGACCGCCATCGACGTCGAATTGGAAGAGGAGCTTGGCGAGATCGTCGATCTCCGCCCCGGCAACGCCAAGGTGCGCGAAGGCAGCTATTTCGCCGATGTCAGACATGGTCTCATGCAGGTCGTCGACGGCGAGCCGGTCGTGGTGCAGGTACGCAAGGCCCGCGGCGGTGAGGGAATTTCGGAAAAGCACGTCCGCGTCATCCGCAAGCTGATCCCGATCCGCGATACCGTGCGCGAGGTCCTGAAGGCCCAGGAGACCGACAAGCCTTGGCGCGATCTGCAGTTTCGCCTTCGGATTGCCTGGTCGAGCTTCGTCCGGGACTTCGGGCCGATCAACCACACGATGGTCTCGGTAACCGAGGATCCCGAAACTGGGGAGGTGCGAGAAACCCATCGCCAGCCGAATCTCCAGCCCTTCCGCGACGATCCCGATTGCTGGCTGGTTGCCTCCATCGAGGACTATGACCTCGAAACCGACACCGCAAAGCCTGGTCCCATCTTCTCGGAACGGGTTATCGCGCCCCCTTCCCCGCCGATCATCACCTCCGCGGCCGATGCCTTGGCGGTCGTTTTGAATGAGCGCGGGCGCATCGACCTCGATCATATCGCCGAGCTTCTGCATTGCGACACGGATGCTGTTCTCGATGCGCTTGGTGAAACGATCTTCCGCGATCCGGACGACGGCTCCTGGCAGATGTCGGACGCCTATCTCTCCGGGGCTGTGCGCACGAAGCTCGGTGTCGCGGAAGCCGCCGCCGCGCTCGATACCGCCTATGAGCGGAACGTCCGTGCGCTTCAGGCGGTGCAGCCCGCCGATCTCCGCCCGTCTGACATCACCGCTCGGTTGGGCGCGCCGTGGATCCCGGCAGCCGATATCGTCGACTTCGTGCAGGAGACGATGGGTGCCGAGATAAAAATCCACCACATGCCGGAACTCGGCTCGTGGACGGTCGAGGCCCGGCAGCTCGGTTGGACGGCCGCCGGCACATCGGAATGGGGAACCGACCGCCGGCACGCCGGCGAGCTTCTCGCCGATGCGCTGAACAGCCGCGTGCCGCAGATATTCGACGTCTTCAAAGATGCCGATGGCGAGCGGAGGGTGTTGAACGTCGTCGACACGGAAGCCGCGCGCGACAAGCTGCAGAAAATCAAGACGGCCTTCCAGAACTGGGTCTGGACCGATCCTGACCGGACCGACCGGCTGGCGCGGGTCTACAACGACCGCTTCAACAATATCGCGCCGCGAAAGTTCGACGGCTCCCATCTGAAACTTCCCGGCGCCTCAGGCGCCTTTGTTCTTTATGGGCATCAAAAGCGCGGCATCTGGCGGATCATCTCGTCGGGATCGACCTACCTTGCGCACGCCGTCGGCGCCGGCAAAACCATGACGATGGCTGCCGCGATCATGGAGCAGCGCCGGCTCGGGCTGATCGCCAAGGCGATGCTGGTCGTGCCGGGCCATTGCCTCGCCCAGGCGGCGCGTGAATTCCTGGCGCTTTATCCGAACGCCCGTATCCTCGTCGCCGACGAAACCAACTTCACCAAGGACAAGCGCGCTCGCTTCCTGTCGCGGGCCGCAACGGCGACCTGGGATGCGATCATAATCACCCACTCGGCCTCCCGGTTCATCGCCGTGCCGTCCGTCTTTGAACAACAGATGATCCAGGACGAACTGGAGCTCTACGAGGAACTGCTGACCAAGGTCGACAGCGAGGACAGGGTCTCCCGCAAGCGGCTTGAACGCTTGAAAGAGGGCCTGAAGCAACGACTGGAGGGGCTCTCCACCCGCAAGGATGATCTGCTGACGATTTCTGAGATCGGCGTCGACCAGATCGTCGTCGACGAGGCGCAGGAGTTCCGTAAGCTCTCCTTTGCTACGAACATGTCGACGTTGAAGGGTATCGATCCGAACGGTTCGCAGCGCGCCTGGGATCTCTGGGTTAAATCCCGCTTCATCGAAACCAAAAATCCCGGCCGCGCTTTGGTGCTCGCCTCCGGCACGCCGATCACCAACACGCTCGGCGAAATGTTCTCGGTCCAGCGGCTGCTCGGGTCCGACGCGTTGCGCGAGCGCGGGCTGCATGAGTTCGACGCCTGGGCCTCGACCTTCGGCGACACGACGACGGAACTCGAAATCCAGCCTTCCGGCAAATACAAGCCGGTCAGCCGTTTCGCGAGCTTCGTCAACGTCCCGGAGCTGATTGCGATGTTCCGGTCCTTCGCCGACGTGGTTATGCCGGACGACCTCCGCGAATACGTGAAGGTGCCCAATATCTCGACGGGCCGGCGGCAGATCCTGACGGCCAAGCCGACCCAGGCCTTCAAAAACTACCAGACCGTGCTCGATGCCCGCATCAAGGCAATCGAGATGCGCGAGGGGCCGGCACGGCCCGGCGACGACATCCTGCTTTCCGTCATTACCGATGGGCGCCATGCGGCCATCGATCTCCGCCTGGTCGACGCGGACAATGACAACGAACCGGACAACAAGCTCAACCTGCTGATCCGAAACGCACACCGTATCTGGCAGGAGACCGCGCAAAGCACCTATCTCAGCCCGGATGGCAAAGTGTTCGATCTGCCGGGTGCGGCGCAAATGATCTTTTCCGATCTCGGCACCATCAATGTCGAGAAGAGCCGCGGCTTTTCGGCCTACCGCTGGATCAGGGACGAGTTGGTCCGCATGGGCGTTCCCGCTTCGGAAATCGCCTTCATGCAGGACCATAAGAAGACCGAGGCCAGGCAGCGGCTCTTCGGCGATGTGCGCTCCGGCAAGGTCCGCTTTCTCATTGGCTCGTCTGAGACGATGGGGACGGGCGTGAATGCCCAGCTCCGGCTCAAGGCGTTGCATCATCTGGATGTCCCATGGTTGCCGTCACAGATTGAACAGCGCGAGGGTCGGATCGTGCGGCAGGGCAATCAGCACGATGAAGTCGATATCTTCGCCTATGCCACGCAAGGCTCGCTCGATGCCAGCATGTGGCAGAACAACGAACGCAAGGCCCGTTTCATCGCGGCAGCACTCTCCGGCGACACCTCGATCCGGCGGCTGGAAGATCTTGGCGAAGGGGCGGCCAATCAGTTTGCGATGGCCAAGGCGATTGCCTCCGGCGACGAGCGCTTGATGCGGAAGTCGGGTCTCGAGGCGGACATCGCCCGTCTCGAACGGCTGCGCGCCGCTCATGACGATGACCAATATGCGGTTCGCCGGCAGATCCGTGACGCCGAGCGCGATATCGAGATCTCGGAGCGGCGGGTTGCGGAAATCGGCAAGGATATCGAGCGCCTTGTTCCGACCGCGGCCGACGCCTTCGCCATGACTGTCGTCGGTGAGCCTTTCGACGAGCGGAAGGCCGCCGGCCGCGCCTTGATGAAGGAAATCCTCACGCTTGTTCAACTTCAGCAGCAGGATGAGATCGTCATCGCCTCGATCGGAGGCTTCGATCTCATTTATTCCGGCGAGCGGTTCGGCAAGGGCGACGGATATCGCTACAAGACGTTCCTCCAGCGTACCGGTGGGACCCAAGAGATCGATCTCGCCGTGACCGTAACGCCGCTCGGCGCGATATCCCGCCTCGAGCATGCGCTTGATGGCTTTGACGGCGAGCGGGAACGCTATCGCCAACGGTTGCAAGACGCCCACATGCGCCTCGCCTCCTATCACTCGCGCGAGGGAGCTGCGTTTGCGTTTGCGGAGGAACTGGCCGACAAACGCCGGCAACTGCGGGAGGTCGATGAGGCGCTTGCTGCCGAGACACGCAATGACGGCCAGCCGGGCGCGCAGGCGGCATAAGAGCCGCCGTCGAACGAGAAGTGTATGACGGGATGGGTGCAGCGCAGCATACGCATAGCTGCATTGCACAATAAATGCCTTCCATCTGGTCAAAAAACATTCATACTGCACACAGCTGATGCATCGGCGGTCTCCTCCCAGTTCCGCCGCACCAGCTGTTCCCCTCTGGAGGTTTATTGACCTTCACACTTCATGGGCCGCGGTTTCCGCTGGCCCATTTTTTTTTGACCCATCACATCAAGCGCTGATGCGCTCGCTCCTTTCGCAAGGCGAAAAAGAAGGGAGAGAAGGAAGAAGGGAGGAACCCGGTCGCAGATCGGTCCGCCGGTCGCCGCTTCCGCTCAACCGCCGTCTGCGCATCCCGGCCACTCGTCCTTCGCAGGGCTGCCAGCCCCGCTCGTCCTTCGCGGCAGCGATGCTCGACCGCAGTTGCCCCCGGCTGGCCGCTCCGCGGTCCGGAAGGTGTCTTCAGGAAAGAATGAAGACTGGAAGGATCGGCAGAGGCCGCATCCCAAAATCCCCGGAAAAAGGAGCATCCCATGTATCTCATGAAGGTCGATCCGCGTGCGCTGAAGGATAACCCCGACAACACGCGCCAGTCGAAGTCGACGCCGCAGGCGGACGCCCTGCTGCTGGCGACGATCAGGGCCGTCGACATCATCCAGCCGCCCGTCGTCTTCCCGGAGCGCAACGGCGGCAATGGGTTCATCATCGAAGCGGGTCATCGCCGCCGGCGCCAGGCGGTTGCCGCGGGCATCGAGGAGATCGAGGTCCTGGTGGTCGAGGCCGCCAACGACAACGGTGCGATGCGGTCGATGGTCGAGAATATCGCCCGCGAGCCGCTCAACCCGGTCGACCAATGGCGGGGGATCGAACGTCTCGTCGCGCTAGACTGGACCGAGGAAGCCATCGCGGTTGCCCTGACCTTGCCGGTGCGGCAGATCCGCAAGCTCCGGCTCCTCGCCAACGTTCTGCCGGCGATGCTGGATCATATGGCGAAGGGCGACATGCCGTCGGAACCGCAGCTGTGCACCATTGCGGCCGCCGCGCTCGATGAGCAGAAGGAAGTCTGGAAGGCGCACAAGCCGAAGAAGGGCGACACGGTGTCGTGGTGGTCGGTTGCCAACGCGCTTTCGAAGAAGCGGATGTACGCGAAGGATGCGAGCTTCGGCGACGACCTGCGGCAAGCCTACGGCATCGAGTGGGTCGAAGACCTCTTTGCGCCCGCCGACGAGGACAGCCGCTACACCACCAATGTCGAGGCCTTCCTCGGCGCGCAGCAGGAGTGGATGACGATCAATCTGCCGAAGAAGGGCGCGATCGTCGAGGTCAACAACTATGGCCAGCCGGACCTGCCCAAGAAGGCCGAACGTGTCTATGGCAAGCCCGGCAAGGGCGATAGCACCGCCATGTATCTCGATCGCGAGGGCAAGGTTCAGTCGGTCCACTACCGGATGCCGGAAGTCCGGAAGCCGAACGGGCAGACCGGCTCGTCCGCCGATCGTTCGACCGGGGCCGATGATGAAGCAATCTCGGCCTCGAAGGCGCGACCCGGCGTCACGCAGAAGGGCCAGGACATGATCGGTGATTTCCGCACCGATGCGCTTCACGACGCGCTCGGCCGGGCGCCGATCAAGGACGACATGCTGATGGCTTTGCTGGTGCTTGCCTTCTCTGGCCAAAACGTCCGCGTCGATTCCGGCGCCAACGACCATGTGTTCGGGACGAAGCGCATGCAACGTCACGCTGCCCGGCTCTTCTCCGAAGATGGGAGGCTGTCGTTCGATATGGAGACGGTTCGCGTCGCCGCCCGTTCCACCCTGGTCGAGGTCCTGTCGTGCCGGCGCAATATCTCGAACAGCGGCGTGGTCTCGCGCATCGCCGGCGAGGCGATCGGCGCCGACGGCTTCCTCCCGAACATGGGCACGGAAGACTTTCTCGTGTGCCTCTCGCGTCAGGCGCTCGAGGCGGCGGCAAAGGAGGCGAATGTGCTTCCCCGTGCCCGGGTACGCGAAACACGCGCGGCGCTCGTCGACCATTTCAAGGAGGTCCAGTTCGTGCATCCGGCGGCCCTCTTCTCGCCTGATGCAAAGGACCTCGCCGACCTGATCAAGCATGCCGACCATCTCGACGATGATCGTGATGACGACCCTGCGGTGAGCTCGAATGCAGCTGGGGATCCTTCGGAGGCTACGGTTGCTGATCTGGATGCCGAGCAGTTCGAAGAGCCGGCAGACGGATCCGAGAACGCAGACGCGGACGAAACCGCCTACGGCATCGCGGCGGAATAGCCGCGTTTCCACATCCATCTCCACCGATCCCGCCGCCGGCCATCACCGGCGGCGCTTTCGTTTTCACAATCCGCAAAACCTGAAGGAGAAAGCTCATGTCTGCGTCCTTGATCTATGATCTCGCCCCAATTGGCTCCATCGTCGCCTGGTCGGACGGCACGGCGCGCCCGCCGGAGCGCCACAAGAAAAAGCTCGCAGCCTGGGAAACCCGCAACAGCAAGGGCCGCCTGATCCGCAAGCAGGGAAAACGTGGCTTCGGCAATGTCAGCCTGTCGCCGGATTTTACCCTTCACGAGGGCGATTTCGGTGGCGGCGGCGTGATCGCCATCCGCATCCACCGGACCTTCTCGCTCGACAGCGAACTGGCCTTCAAAGTCATCGAGCGGCCCGTGCCGGGATCCGTCCATGTCTTCGACCGCGCCGGCGCCAGCGCGGAGCTCGTCCATCTGGCGACCAATCGGCAGGCCACAGAGGAGTGGCTGAGCCGGCATGGCTACCCCAATGCCGTGCTCGAGGAGGTGACCGCCGACGAGGTTGCCGCTGATCACGTCGAAGGGAGGGTGGCGGCATGAATCCCCTCTCACAACCTTCCGAACTCTCCACCCCTGATTCGTCAGGGGTGGAGTTTGGTCGCAGTGCCGATGGTTTATCCGTTGCGCGCATCGGCGATCTCGTCTTCGCCATGGTGCCGGCGCGGAATGGCCGATATTTCCTCGCCAGCGCCTGGCGCATGACGCGGCCCCTCTCCGACCTCAAGCGCGATGACTTCTATTCGCACCACGGCTCCGTCGCGAATGAAGCCGCCTTTCAAGGCCGTATGGTTGAGCAGGCGGAACATTTCCGGGAGCTTCGAGCTCTCGCTCGCCAGTCCGTCCGCATGAACTGCAGCACGCCGTGGGGCGCTTCCCAGGGGGCCACCGTCTATGCGGATGGGATTGTCTCCCACACCACGGCTGGACATGGCGGCTTCAAGCTGTCCGCCGTCCGCGACGCCGCGGTCCACCCGATGCTGCAGGCCGGTGGCGGTTGGTACGAAGAAGACGCCGCCTGGGCGATCGTGGCGCTGACCTTTCCGGATTTGTTCACGCGCTATGAGCGGAAGTGCGCGGACAAGACGGTCCGGGACTCCTGGCCGGACGCCTGGGAAGCAATCTATGGTCGCTCGCTCCTGCCTGGCGAATCCTGCGAGAGAGACAGCCAGGCATTCGCACAGGTGCATGCCGGGGACTGGATCGTTATCGCAGCACTTCGTTCGGACCATCATCCCGGCATGACCGAGGCGATTGCGACCATTGGCGGAAAGCGTGACGAAAGGGCGGAGGAGCGCCGCTTTCTGGTGCCAAGCAGTGACTATGCTGTCGGCCGCTTCGGTTTCGTCATCGATGAGACGAAGCATGCTGCTTATGACGGTCCCTCCAGCTTCGCCAGCTGGCGTCGGAGGGCCGCGTGATGTCCGGTTTCGCACAACACGCCGCACAGCTCACCCGAATGGAAGCGGCGCGGCGGCAGACGGAGCATCAGCTGGAACTGATCGATCGCCAGATCACGCGCCGAATGACCGCACTCATTCCGCTGCTCGGCCGCCGTCACGCCGGCTACCGTCGAGGCAAGCCGCCAGAGCCAGTTGCTTTCCTCGAACGCTACCGGTCGAACCTGGCGGCGCTGACCGCCGAGCGTCAACCGGAGGTCGACGCGCTCACGCGCAAACTTGCCCGGCAGGACTCCGCCATCGCGGCCATGCGGGCGCGCCATCGGCTGCCCTTGCATCGGGTCGGGGGTGGAAGTGCTGGCTCAAGAGGAGGTGAACGCCCATGAGCACGATTGGCGAACTCGAGCGAAGGGCCGGTATCGGCTCCTCCCCTCAAGAGCGGACAGCGTTCTGGATCCGGTTCCATCATCTCGAGAGTGCCGAGTGCCTGAAGGCCGGCGTGGCGGAGCTCAACAGGCTTATTGCCGAAATGGCGGCAACGCCGGTCGTGGCAAACAAGATCGCCACAACGCGGCCCAAGCGGGAGAGGCTTCCGCCCTTGACCGCAGAGGAGGAGCAGGCGCTTCAGGCATATGCCGCCAAGCACGGTCGACGGTGGAAGTGGGTCCTCAACCATGTCTGGATGGGCGGCGCACCATATGACGACGGGGCCACATTGCGCCGCCTGCGCAATTCCCACGGTCCGTCCTGGCTTCACACTTATCGTCTGCCGAAGCCACGCCCCGGCGAAAAGGCAGCTTCGGAGTTCCAGCCGGACGTACCGGAAACCTGATCCGCCGGTCAGTGAGCAGGGCTCCGGCGTCCAGCCCAGCCCCTCCAAACCCTGAATGCCGCGACCGCCTCTCTGGCGGTTGCGTGTGAGCCGGGTCCGCGCAGTGGCACTCCTCAAGCGGGCTGCCTGCTTCAGGCGGCGTCCGAGGGCTGCGGCTCGCTGTGGGCTTCCTGTTCAATGACTTCCACTGTCGGACCAGTTCCTTGCCGGCCTCCGTTCGGTTTTGCTGCGGTCTGAACCGGCGGCCGTCCGTTTCAAGGCCGCTGTCGCGCCGCGGGGCGGCCGGACCGCGCCGTCCTCACCAAAGCAGGGCCGCGCGCCACGCGAGGTCAGCATGACCTGCTTGCGCGCAGCCCTGCTTCGCTCGTCCTGGCGGGCCCGGACCCTGAAACGCCCGTGTTCCGCCGGCTCCTTTCGACCGCACCGAAGGGCAGACCGGCAAGGGCCGGAACCGCTTCGGAGGAACCTGAAAGGACAAGCCCATGGCAAAGCCCGCAACCCAATCCCGCCATTCCGCCCGCGTTGTGCAGCTCCGAAAGGGCGCCACACTCGAAATGGTCCGGCTCACCTGCCCGGATGCCGCCCAGGCGATGGCGATCGCCGAAAGCTTCGGCACGGCCGTGATCGACGGCGACGGGATCCGTGACCTGCACGAGCGCCTGATCATCGAGACGGCCGACAGCCTGTCCGAAGGCCTTGGCGAACGGGCGATGCAGATCCACCTCCAGCGCATCGTCGGCGCTTATGTCGGCTCCGCCCATGGCGCCGGACAGTTCTACTCCCGTGCCGTAAGCGAGGCACGCGACGCCACCGCCAAGGCGGCCAATGACGCACGCGACGAGGATCTCGACGGTCCGGTCGGTTACGACAGCGCGGCCCAGCGCAAGCGCGAATTCGCAGCCGACATGGGTGTTCAGGCCCACTCGCTCAGGATGGCCGCCGAAGGCGCGGTCGCCGCCTACGAGCAGATCGTCGGCGAAGCCTGGAAGCCCTTCGATCGCCCGGTCGAAAACCCCGGCGCATCGCTCGACCGCAAGGCCGCCGCCGCACAGTTGGCGGCTTTCGACTGACCGCAACGGCGGGGCTTCGGCACCGCCTCTTCTTCTTTTTCCGACCGTTGGCTGGCTCTCCGGAGCCAGCCTTTCGCATGCCGAAGGAAAACGAAAGAAGGAAGGTGATCACTTGCCCGCCATCGCGGACCCGTCCGGCTTCGGTCCTGCCGGGGTCGGGGGATTGAGCCGCAAGGGCTTCGCCCTCCTCCACATACGTTTCGGCGCATTCGCGTGCGCCCGTCCATCCGCCCCGGCCCTCGGACCGCCGTGACGGGCCGCGATCGGCGCGGCCTCGGAAAATGGAGGCGCAAATGAGCAGGAAACAGGAAACGCAACGTGTGGACATCTACAGCCGGATCACCGACCGGCTCGTCGACGACCTGGCCCGTGGCGTCAGACCGTGGATGAAGCCGTGGCACGACCGCAACCTTCAGGGGCGGATCACTCGCCCACTCCGGCACAACGGACAGCCCTACTCGGGCGTGAACGTTCTCCTGTTATGGTCGGAAGGCATGGCGCGCGGCTTCTCGTCGCCGATCTGGATGACGTTCAAGCAATCGATCGAACTAGGCGCGGCTGTCCGCAAAGGCGAGGCCGGGTCGACCGTCGTCTTCGCCAGCCGCTTTACCAAGACCGAAGCCGATGGCAGCGGCGGTGCGGTCGATCGCGAAATCCCATTTTTGAAAGCATACACTGTTTTCAATGTCGAACAGATCGATGGTTTGCCCGACCATTATCACCATCGACCGGCACCGGTTGGTAATCCTGTCCAACGGATCGAAAAGGCCGACCGATTCTTCCGAAACACGGGTGCCGTTATCCGCCACGGCGGTACACAGGCATATTATTCACCGGTTACGGATCACATCCAGATGCCGCCATTCGAGAGCTTTCGGGATGCGGAGTCATACGTTGCCACGGTCAGCCATGAAAGTTGCCACTGGACTGCGCATCCGGATCGTGTCGGCCGCGATCTCAGCCGTTATGCCAAGGACAAAACGGAGCGGGCCCGAGAGGAACTGATCGCGTTATCTTGACAGTCTGCACCGACTCTTGGCTGGATGTCTACGTTGATGCACACGCTGACGGAGGCGCTTTCCAGGCCGGACGCAGCGCTCCCAAATAGCTGGCGGAGGCCGGCCTGGAGAGTGCCGGGCAAGTTGAACTCCTTCGTTGATGCTGGGCTCGCTTGATGGGGGTCTGGGGGAAGGTTGAACAACTTGTGGACAACGTAATCGCAGCTTCAAGCATTACCATTCAGGAGCGCAGATCAGCGGAGCGTCTGGACGCGCATGTCCCGATGATCCTCCGCGACGGGGCGCTATACGATCCTGATCTGGATCGTTTTTTCCGCGACCTTCCTCTCAACGGCGTTCGCTCTCGCCATTCCCTTCGTGCCTACGGCTACGACGTTCTCATCTGGGCTCGGTTTCTTTCGGAAGCCTGCGCGAAGACGATATGGCAAGCCGACCGCCATGATGTCCTTGCCTATCATCGCGTTCGGCGCCGTGCAGACGCCGAACAACGCATTTCCGCTGCGACCTGGAATCGCGCTGTTGCCTGTCTCGACCGGCTATATCGCTGGGGTATGCAAGAAGGACTGATCGCGGAAGCACCCTTCACGCATCGCTCGATCTGGAGGCAGGGGTACGCCGGGCGCCGGTCGCAGGTGGCAGCGCGGAACGATGCCTATGAACCTGCCGCGCGTCGAGCGGACGTCAGTTTCGTCACGCTCGAAGACTATCGGCGCTTTCGGGATGTCGGCCTCAAGGCGCTTTTGCCTGACAGCCACGCACGCCCTGGCGCCCGAGATCGCAACGGTATCCGCAATGCGCTGTTCTCCGATCTCCTCGTGACCACAGGGCTTCGGCTGGAAGAAGCGTCGTCTCTCTTCACCTCCGATCTCGTTTTCGCCGATCACCGTGCCGGCCGTCAGGTCTGGCTGGATTTGCCGGACGCCCAGACCAAGGGTGATCGTGGCCGCCAGATTCTCGTTCCCGCTCGACTGCTCGAGCAGGTGCGCGCCTATGTCGATGTCGAACGTGCTCATGCCGTCACGAAGTTCCAGCAACGCTCTGCGTGGCGGTCGATCGACCGGCCGATCTTCGTTCATCGGGATCGCCATGCTGCCCGGCTGCGGTTGCTTGATGGCCGCGATATCGTACTCGACCTGCTAGACCCCGAGGAACGCGGTAGGATCATTGTCTGCGACAGCGACGGCACACCGAGCGAACCGGCGATATTATGGCTTTCGGAGATCGGCTTGCCGGTGCAGCCGAACTCCTGGGAAGTCGCTTTCGCCCGTGCCTGCAGCCGGTGCAGATCCTTCGGTTTCGATATCAGCATCAGCCCGCACCAACTCCGTCACACCTTCGCCGTTCACATGCTGGCGATGCTCATTCAGCACCGCCTCCGCGATGCTGCCTTGCCTGCCGGGCCGATGGAGGGATATCGGCAAGTTCTTGGCGATCCTCTACAGCAGGTGCAACGGCTTCTGGGCCATGCCAGCCTGACAACGACCTATATTTACCTCGACCACATTGCGACGCACGCCGATACCGTCGATGCGGCTGTCGAGGAACTCCTTGGGCTGCTCCCCTCGGAGGCCACGCTATGAGGGGGCGCCCACGCAAGGGAACTGCGGTTCGCTTTGCGCCAGCCGATGGCGTTGTTCCTCCACACGCCAGCGATCCGGTGCTGGGTCTGCGCTTCAACATCGAGGCGCGCTATGGCGGGACTGTCGAAGTTGATCTTGTCGGCGAGCATCCGAGACCCTTCGCCCTCGCGTTTGCGGGGGCTCTACGCCGACAGTCCGAGCTTGGTGGTCCGCTCGGCGCGCGGAGCACGATCAAGCAACACCTCCAGGCCTATCTCCGGTTTTTCGCATATTTGCGCGAGCACTCCACGGTAAAGACGCCCGCCGATCTGCGCGCAGACAATATCGATGCGTATGAAGATTTCCTCGCATCCGTCGGGATGACCCCGATCCACCGACACACTGTTCTCGCCAAAGCCATACTCGCCCTGCGCTCGATAGACGCCGACCAACCAGGGCTACTGGATGAAGGTGTTCGTCGTCGCCTCAGCTACACCAGCTCACAATCCGCCGGTCGATCCCGACCGCGTGATGCCTATAGCCCGTTCGTTGCACGGCAGCTTCGCGACGCTGCCCGTGGCGATATCGCCAGGATATTCCGGCGGATCGGGAAGCCGCTGGATGAAGACGACAACTATCCCAACCTTCGCAGAGTGACCGACGAGGCCAATGCCCGGATTGTCGTCTCCGGGAGGCTCAGTAGTGGGGATCACGCCTTCAAAAGCCTTTATTTCATGAGGCTGCGTCGCGGTCTTCCGGTATCGACCCTTTCCGAGGATCTGCACGCCCGTTTCCATCTGCGCGCAATGGATATTCCGCCTCTACTGACCTTCCTGTCATTGGAGACTGGCCTTGAGATCGAGTGCTGCAAGGCATTGACGGTCGATTGTCTCCAGAACCCTGGACCTGGCACCGTCGAGATTGCCTATATCAAGCGCCGTGCCCGCGGCGCCGAGCACAAGCACATTCGCGTCCGCGATGGCGGGATCGGAACACCGGGCGGTTTGATCCGCAAGCTGATCGAGGCAACGGCCTTCACCAGGCAGTTTGTCCCGAGCAATTGCCTTTGGCTTTACTACTATACCGGGCCCACGCAGCTCCGGGCGGGTATAGAGCATCCACATGAGCTCGTTGACCGATGGACTGCAGGCCATGGGATCGTCGATGACGATGGTGAACCTCTTCGTCTCATTCTTTCCAGGCTGCGCAAGACCCACAAGGCGCTCTGGTATCTGAAGACCGAGGGACATATGACCCGTTTCGCTATCGGGCATACGCCGGAGATCGCCGCTCGCCACTACGCGGATATCCCCTCGCTGCGACCGCTACACGAAGCCACCATTGCCGAGGCATTCTCAGAAGTCGTGGCCGCTGCAGGTCCGATCGTTCTGGTGCCTGCCCAGGAAGATCCCTGGCGACAATGCGATGCGACGCCCGAAGCGCGCGAGAACCGAGACGGTATCCTCAGCGGCGAGCAGGACGTTTGGCTGGCGGCATGCTCCGGGTTTGACCGCAGCCCGTTCGGAGACCCAGGCGAGCCTTGCCCGCAACCGTTCTGGGGTTGTCTCGAATGCCGTAACGCTGTCATCACCGCGCGCAAGCTGCCGGCGATCATTGCGTTCCTACGGTTTATCGAAGAGCAGCGGGCGGGGCTCTCAGCGGCGGACTGGGCCATGAAGTTTGGGCGTGCCCATGCTCGCATTGCCGGGCAGGTTCTGCCGGCATTCCCCGATAGTGTGGTTGCCGCAGCCCGTCGCGAGGCGGAAGTGCATCCCCTCTATCTCCCGCCGGAGGCCCGCCAATGACGGGACTATCGCCAGCAGCTTCCTCCCGGCAATACGATCTGCGCCCGGTTCTCGCGACCGCTCCGCTGAAGCCTGGTTTCGATCGGGGCGCTCTGTCGCGCTACAGTGATCCGAGCTGGGATCTCGGCCCGGCCGTGTTTCGCGAGAGCGCCCGTCGCTGTCATGTCACCGTGCATCTCGGGTCTGTCGAGGATACGAGCGTCCGCGAGGCGTTGCGCGAACTCCTCTATGCCCGGCTGAACGTCGATCTGCCCGGTCACCGCAAGATCCTTCCTCCCGGCAGTGTCCGGCAGGCGTTCAACCGAGCGCGGCGCTTCTTCGATTTCGTGCGTGATGAACTCGGTGTTGTCGATCTTCACCGGGTCGATCAGCCACTTCTGGACAGATATGCCCGCCATCTCAGTGCCGATTGTGCCTGCCGGCCCGTTATTGTCGCGCAATTGCTGGAAGTACCCGCCGATCTCTTTCTCTATCGCGACCATCTGCCTTCCGGAGGACTGCGGTTTCAACCTTGGAC
Source organism: Sinorhizobium sp. 22678 (assembly GCF_052044265.1). Taxonomy (NCBI): domain Bacteria; kingdom Pseudomonadati; phylum Pseudomonadota; class Alphaproteobacteria; order Hyphomicrobiales; family Rhizobiaceae; genus Sinorhizobium; species Sinorhizobium sp. 22678. The sequence goes on from NZ_JBQEMS010000038.1 coordinate 28,737, forward strand.
CGGAAGATCACCAGCGCGTGTCGCGGGCTATCGTCACGTCCGCGAGAACCGGACGCCGCGCATTCCCGAGACAATCATCTCACCATTGCTGGCCTGGTCGATCCGCTATGTCACCGAGTTCGCCGCCGATATCTTCGCAGCCCGCGAGGAGATGGACCACCTCGAAGCCCATTGCGCCTCACTCATCGAGCAGGACAGCGTTCTCGAACGCAAAGACCGGCGGCGCCAGCAGCGTAAGCGGCTTGAGGACTATTTCGGACGGCTGCGCAGTGAAGGTCGCGGGGTGCCCATCTGGGGCGCTGCCCATAACGGTATGTTTCTCCGGCATCCCGAGACAGGAGAGCCGTCGCCACCCGTCAACGCCCATCTGCTTCACCTGCTCATCGGTATCGACACGCTCGCCGAGCCGAAGATGCACATTCAACTCACGAACGGCGCTCCACGCCAGATCAGAGCTGCGGTGCTCGAACTCGGAGTCGAGACTGGCGGCATGGATACACCCATCTCCATTCTTCCAGAGACCGGCAAGCCTTGGCGCTCTCGCTTCGACGCCAAGACCCTGGCGGCGGAAGAGCGCATGCTGCAATCAGCGGCCTATATTCTCTGTGCTTATCTGACCGGCATGCGAGACTGCGAAGTCCAGGCGATGCAGCGTGGATGCGTTTCTTTGACGCGCAGCGACGACGGCGTGATCATGCGCCATCGCGTGCAATCCGTCGCCTATAAGGGCAAGTCTGCCCAGGGTGAACCTGCCGAATGGGTCACCATTCAGCCCGTTGCCAGAGCTGTCGAGGTTCTGGAACGCTTGTCTTTTCGGGTCGCTTCCGCCCGCGGCCTCACCACGCTCTGGCCCGTTCTGATCGCAAGGCCTGTTTGCAAGGACCACCTCTCGGCTGAGATCGTCCGCCAGCTCAACCGATTCCGAGATCACCTCAACGACCTGTTCGGAACACCCGACGAGCCAGCGGTCCCGAATGGGCCTGGTGGACAGCCATGGCGCATCACGACGCGGCAGTTCAGACGCACGATCGCGTGGCATATTGCCAACCGTCCGTTCGGCACCATCGCCGGCATGATCCAGTACAAGCATGCGTCAGTCGCGGCGTTCGAGGGATATGCCGGCTCCAGCCGATCCGGCTTTCGGGCCGAAGTCGAGAACCAGCGTAGCCTCGGCCAGCTCGATGACCTGTTGATCTATTTCGACGAGCGGCAGGCCGGAGCCAGGCTGTCGGGGCCAGCGGCGGCACGGATCGCGAAGACGCTCGACAGCGTATCGGATGATCTCGGGCCGCTTCCGGCAATGATCGCTGATCGCGCCCGACTGCGCACCATGCTCGCGAGCCTCGCGCGGACCCTTCATGTCGGCGTGCTGGCCGATTGCTTCTTCGATCCCGGCACGGCCGTCTGCCTGAAGCAGGCCACCGGTGCCAAAGGGCCGCTGACCGCACTCTGCCAGCCGACCCACTGTCCAAATGCCTGCATCACCTCGAGGCACCGGCCAGCATGGGCCCGGTCCGCACAGGAAGCCGCAGACCTGTTGAAGGAGAAGCGGCTGTCCACGCTTCAGCGAAGCATCCTTCAGCAGGATCTTGAGCGGGCGAACACGGTCCTGGTCGGCATAGACGAGGACCGATCCGCACCCGCTTCCTGAGGGGAGTTGGGTGCTGCTTGCGCCGGTAGCCCGCCCGGCTTGTCCGGAGCGCGCGATGCCCGACGCATCCGCGCAACGGCTGGCGCCGTCCTCCGCTTACGCTTCGGCTCTGCGAGTGCGCGGCCGCGCCTGAGACATCGCAATCCGCTGCTCCGACGCCGGGACAGGCCCCGGCGGAGAAGGAGCAACAATCATGACAAGACAAAAAATCAGGAACAGCCGCCCGAACGGGCGGCAGGAGAGGAAGAGGAAGGCCGGAGTCGGGCGGTCGGTTGAAGGGGCGAGAGAGGCTCGCGCCGCCAGCCGCGGAGATTCCACAATGAGGAACAACTCGTCATCCGTCCAGCGCGCCGACGTCTATTGTCGCGTGACAGCCGAGATCATCGCCGCCATCGAGCAAGGCGCCGGCGAATGGCGTGCGCCCTGGTTCCACAACGGCACCAGCGTCGCGCGTCCGACCAATGTCTCATCCGGCAAGCGATATCGCGGCATCAATACGCTCGCACTCTGGGCCGCGGGCTTTGCCGCTGGATATGGCGACGGCCTCTGGGGCACCTACAAGCAATGGCAGGATGCCGGCGCGCAGGTGCGTGAAGGCGAACGCTCCACCACGGTCGTCCTGTGGAGGGAGATCCAGTCTTCTCAGCAGGCCGACAACGAAGACGATGATGACGGGCATCGGCGGATGTTCGCCCGCGCATTCTCCGTCTTCAACGTCGCTCAGGTCGACGGCTACGAGCGCTCGGCGACTCCTGCGCTGCCCGAGGCCGAACGCCTCGCCCACGCTGAAGCATTCATCGCGAACCTGGGCGTCAAGACGGAGTTCGGCGGGTCGAAAGCCTATTACCGGCCCTCGGCCGACACGGTGTTCATGCCGCCCTTTACCTCGTTTCGCGACGCCGCATCATTCTACGGTGTATGGCTGCACGAGACCGGCCATGCCAGTGGTGCGAAGCACAGGCTCGACCGTGACCTTTCGGGCCGATTCGGATCAGAGGCCTATGCCGCCGAAGAATGCTGCGTGGAAATTCTCAGCGGGCTTGTCCTGGCTGATCTGGGAGTCGCCCACCATCCGCGCCCCGACCACGCCGCCTATGTTGCCTCGTGGCTCAAGGTCCTGAAAGACGATCCCAAGGCCATCTTCACCGCAGCGAGCAAGGCGCAGCAAGCAGCCGATTGGATGCGCGCCCAGCAGCCCCAGGCAGAGGAGATGGCGGCATGATCAGCAACGTCTTCACTACGGAAAAATTTCAGATTGGGGCTGGACTGTCAGGATATATCGCAGAGCTTGGCAGTTGCTTCCTATGTGCCGACCTCGGCATCGCACCGGAACTGGACCCAAGGCCCGATCACGCCTCGTACCTGGCATCGTGGTTGAAGGTGCTTTCCGAAGACAAGCGAGCGATCTTTCAGGCGGCGGCCCATGCGCAGCGGGCAGTCACCTTCCTGCACGATCTGCAGCCTGCTGATGCCGAGGAAAAAGTCGCCGCCTAGAAATCAGAGCCGGTCATTGTCGCCGCCAATGGCCGACGCCTCTCTCGGCTCTCTATTCGTCGGCGTTCCCTGTTCTGGGGTGAGGTCCAGCTTGCCCCAGATCGAGGTTTTGCGGTCGGTCGATTTGAGCTTTCGCGATTGCTTGATTTCGACGGTAAACGGCTTTGTCTGCTGACGCATATATCCTCCAGGCGACGAATCGCTGGCACACGATACCGGGTTGATTATTGGAGGCAACTCCCAAGCCGGCCGGTCCATCGCCACCGAATTAGCGGCCGACATTGGAACAGAGCAACGGTTTGACCACAGCAATGTTCCGCTTGGGTGAGGCGGTGGCACGTTGCCATCACGGCGTTCCTCGGATCCATCGGCATAGGCCACGTCCTCCGCGGGCTCGATGAGGCATGTCTGATCGGAGAGCGGCTTCGCCTCGATCGTTCTACCGCAACGGCCATCCAAAACTTTCTTCCCCTGCCGGCTACGCCGCCATTCCTCGCGAAACAACAAAGTTTCTCCAGGCCGCCCTCCATTCCATTCCGTCCCTGCGGGTGCGGTCCGATCGTCTCCGATCCTTGCGACAGCCATCGAGGCCGCGAAGGGCGCGGCCCGAAACCAACGAAAGGAACACCACAATGGCAACCATCGGCACCTTCACCTCCACCGAAACCGGCTTCAACGGCTCCATCCGCACGCTCGCCCTCAACGTCAAGGCCCGCATCGCCCGCATCGAAAACCCCTCCGACAAGGGCCCGCACTACCGCATTTACGCCGGTAACGTCGAGCTCGGTGCGGCCTGGCAGAAGCGCTCCGAGCAGGACCGCGACTACCTCTCGGTCAAGCTGGACGACCCGAGCTTCCCCGCTCCGATCTACGCAACCCTCACCGAAGTCGAAGGCGAGGACGGCTACCAGCTGATCTGGTCCCGCCCCAACCGGGACTGAGATCCGGACGAGGCCCCGCCGCAAGGCGGGGCCAATCGGCCGAATTGAGACGCCGGCAGTGGGCATCGAGCCCACTTCCGGCTTTTCTGGTGCCATACTGGACCGGAAATGTCTGCTCAGATCGCTCCAGTGTGCCGTGCCGGCATGGCGGCCTCAAGGACGAGTGGTCAACCCCCAATTTTGCCTCCGCTCCGGTTCCCGGCGCTCCAACAAAATCGGTTCCCCCACTCGCCGCCGTTGGCGGTCGCGTACGCGATCCCTGACCCCGCCCTCCCGTCCCGCCCCCCGTCGTCGTCTTTCACGAACTCAAGGAGATGAGACGATGACCATCGAACAGCACATCGAGGAACTGCGGTTGGAGCTGAAGAGCGCATGCGACGCGGCCGAACGGCGTCAGATCGAGACGGAGCTCCAACTCGCCCAGGCCGATCTCGCCGTCATGTTTGCGGAACAGGAGGGTGCCGCCGACACCGAGCCGCCCTTCTGAGGCGGCTCTTTTCTCCTGTTATTTGAGCCGGCCAGCCGGAACGACCGGCCGGTCCGGCTGTCAGGGATTTCATCCCTCGACACTCCCGCCGGCTCACGCCGGATACGGTCGCGTCCCCTTCGAGGCCGCGGGTCTCTTCTCTCTATGGCGTCCTATTTTACTCCAGCAAATCCGGCGTCAAGGACGGCGCGGTCTCCCCCAATTTTTCCGCCGCTGCGCTTCCCGAAAAAATCGGTCCCCCCGCTTGCGAGCCGCGTCCCCGCGGTCCCTGACCCCTCTTTGCAACAGAGTGGCCGATCTCCGTCATCAGCGAAGGAGATCACATCATGACCACCGATCAGACCCTCATGCTCTACACCAAGCTTGCCGGTTTCCGGCTCGTCGTCCTCGCAAACCGCTTCGGCTGCGATACCGAGGTTTCACGAGAGCTTCATGATCGCCTAGTCGAGGAACTCGAGGCAGCAACCGATCGCGTCCGGACCATCATGGCGCTGGAGCGAAGCGTTCTCGCCGGAGACGATGAGTTTGCTGCATATCAGTTGGGAGGGGAGATCGAGATTTTCGGGCGCTCTTCTATCAATTTGCTGGACGATCTCGAATTCGATTTCGACACGCACGAGTACCGCATCAATGGCGGTGATTGGGTCAATGCGTTGACGGCGGACTATATCGGGGTCGACGTCGATTATCCGGATCTGGTTCCGCTGACCGACGACGAACTCGGCTCACTCGCGCCGATCATCAAGGATATCGAGCGGGAAACCGGGATTGACATTCAAGCGGCGCGCGCTGTTCACGCCTGGTGGCAGGATCCTGATCGATCCTGCAGTACAGCTTCGACTCGGTTGGGGCCCTGCGACAGCGCCTGCTGCTTAAGACGTCCAAGGAACGGTCGCGATCAAACCGATGGCGACCAGTTGCACCTCTCCTTTCGACACTGCTGTCATCTCTCATCGGGGATGTTGCAGCCCGTTCGTCACGACGCAACCTGGCGCCGCCAGAATTTTCCCCGCCGCGGCGCGGCTCCTCGCGAAACAAAATTCAGGTGGTGCCGGGTCCTCCACTTCGTTGCGGCCCGTTGGGTGCGTCCCTCCTTTCCGGTCTGCCGCCTATCCCCCGCGATGACCGCAATTCGAAAGGAGAAACACGATGCAACAACTCGCTCAATTCCTCGCCGCCACCGGCCGCAGGCTCCGCGCCCTTGGCAAGGTGATCAGCCACTTCTTGCGCAAGGGGAAGCTTGGCTTGAAGCTTGCGATCAAGATCCCATTCTTCGTCGAGATCGAGTTAACCTTCGAAACCGACTGGAACCGGCGCCGATGAGGCGCGTTCAAGGCCCGCTTCGGTGGGCCTTGTTTCAGTTCGTCGTCAGGGCGCGGGGCCGGTATCCGCGTTTGCGTTTCTGTCGGAGCAGATCGAGAAACAGTTGGACTGCTTCCTCTTCCCGACCGAAATGATGGACTATCATTTGTCCCCGCGTTCCGATGCGGCCCCATTTCCGCAACAGACAGACCTCCCCGAACAGGTTCGGCTCGATCGACATCGCATAGTAGCGCGCCATGTTCCTGGAGGCATCTGAGCGTTCGACATAGAGCTGATAGGGCTGCGAGATCATGAGATCAGAATCGCTGATCTCGGGGACCGGGTCCAACGACACTTATGAATCAGTCGGCAGGGATCGATTCATATCGGTGATGATATTGGAAAGGCCGGGACAAGCTTGGGCGAGACGCCTCCGGCGCACGGCTCTATTCGCCGAAGCTCACGGAGCCCGCATACGGTCTCCGCCCATTCGGGTGACGATCCTCTCGCGGGTCTCAGCCGCACCATCCGTGTCTCGCACCGTCCCAGCGCCTGGCAAGGCCCTCGTCAACGAGAGTTTCTCCAAGCGAGCGCCCAGCCCGTGTGACGGTACGGAGCTTGCGGCCGTATTTGTCTTCGTCGCGCGGCCCGGCTGAAAGCGAGAACTTGCCACCGTTGAGCAACGCCAGCAGGCGTGCTTTCGCGGCCTCGCCTTTGATCCTTTCGGCCTCGCAGCGAGGCGGGCTGAGTTCCGGCGTGTCGATATCCGCGATGCGGATTTACTCCCCGCCAAACCAGAACGTGTCGCCGTCAACGACGCAGTTTACGTGGCGATCAGCGCCGCAGATCAAAAACGCGGCCGACAGGGAATCTGATGTCGGTGTCTTGGCCAAAGCAAAGACGCTCGAGAGGTCGGCGGAGCCTCCATACGCAAGCCATCCTCCGCCAGCAATGAGAATGGCGGAGAGGATCACGATCAGTGGTTTGCGCAGGTGGCACGGTGCAGGTCGAGGTGACCTTCCCTGCCAGCGATTTCGATCGTTCCTTCTGCCGGGCTTGCCCGGCTTTCTGAACGGAACCACATTCGATTTCGTCACTCTCGTTCGTCTCCTGTGAGCCCCAACATATCTCGGCTTCGGTTTCATCGACGTTTACGGGTGAAGGACTTAGGCGGAGTGCGAGATGCGGGGCGCAGTCGGTCCCGCCTCCCCTTCGGGCCACTATGTTGAGGCTCCTGCGGCTGCGCTGTTTCCCGCCCTCGCACGACGCGAATTCCCGAAATCCCGCCCTTTGGGCGGCGCTCACGCTGATTTCTCCGATACATGGTGTAATCGCGGGGTGGGGAACGCCGGCGTGGTTGCGATGCGTTGGAAAGGTGGTTGCCCCCCGATAGGATGAAGAACGGGCTCTCGACTGGTTAGACGGGCCCAGCATCAAACGGGAGACAACCATGACGCAGTTTATCGGCCTTGACGTGTCATTGAAAGATACCTTCATCTCGGTGCGCGAAGGAGGTAAGCGGGTTTGGCGCGGGAAATGCCCGTCTGATCCGGCGCTGATAGCCGAGGTCATCCGCAAGCGCGCAGTGAATGCGGAGCGGGTCGTGTTCGAAACTGGCCCCTTGTCTGTCTGGTTCTATCATGCGCTGACGACCGAGGGGTTGCCGGCGATTTGCATTGATGCTCGTCATGCCAAGGCGGCCTTGGATATGGCGCCGAACAAGACCGACGCTAATGACGCCGACGGGCTCGCTCATCTTGCCGAAGTCGGTTTCTACCGCGAGGTGCGCGTGAAGAGCTTTAACAGCATGCTGGTTCGCACGCTGGTCGCAGCGCGCAATCAGTTGGTCAAGATGATAACGCAGTTGGCCAACCAAATCCGAGGGCTGATGAAGACGTTCGGCCTTGTCGTACCCAAAGGCGCAGGGCGCGTGTTCGAGGACCATGTGCGCAACCTGCTGGCGACGAATGCCGGGCTCGAACAGATTATCAGGCCCTTGCTCGATGCTTGGAGAGGCATGCGTGCCCGCGCTGCCGAGTTGAGCAAACAGATTGTCGCCTCGGCCCGCGCGAGTGAGCAATGCCGGCTGCTCGCGTCAATTCCGGGTGTCGGCGCGGTGACGGCTTCCTCCTTCGTGGCAGCGATCGAGGATCCGGAAAACTTTAGAAAGTCGCGTTCGGTTGGCGCTTGGATCGGCCTGACCACCAGGCGCTATCAATCGGGAGAAGTCGATTACGACGGTCATATATCTCGCCGGGGCGACAATCATCTACGCGGACTGCTGTATGAAGCGGCGACCGTGCTCCTCGCGCGCACCAGAGCTGACAGCGCGTTACGTGCATGGGGCCTGAAGCTCAAGGAGAGGATCGGGTTCAAGCGAGCCGCCGTTGCGGTCGCGCGAAAGCTGGCCGTGATCATGCATGCAATGCTCCGAACGGGCGAGCTCTTCGAGCGCTCTAACTCTGCTGAGGCCTGACATGCACACAAGATACCAGGGCAGTGCCCCTGCGATCTGACTATTCCATGCTTTGCGTCCGCGCTTTGGACGCGGCGATCGTCCTTGTCGGGACGCGGACAGGATCATTCCGCTTAGAAGAGTTGCACCTGCTGTCATTCTGGCAACTGAGTGCGTCCGATACATTGGAAGATCCGTTCCACGAAGAACCATCCTGCGGCGGGTCGTCTCGACCGCGTAAACGACTCTGTATCCGACAAACGACATCGTCGTAATTCAAAGGCAAGTCATATTCACCGAATGAAAGCATAGATCAAAACAAGCTTGACGGAGGTGCGATTAAACGACTCTTCATTGTTCTGGATCAGCCTTGCTCGCTGCGCTCACCGCCGGCTCGATCCGCGCGCCCGGTACTTTTCCGCTCGTATGAAACCTGTTCGTTGCGACACACGCAGTCATGTCGTCGCGCCTGAACCAGATTGCCCGGCCGCATCGCAGCGGCGCGTTGCCGGCCGTGAAGACAATCTGCTCATCGGCGCGCATGCGAAGCACCTCGTGCGGCTGGATCAACGGTCGTGCGGCCAACTGTTTCGATCGCGTCCGCGACGATCCCTTCATTTGCGAACTGCGGCTGACCTGATCGATCTCTACTGTCGTCATGCCGCAACGGCGTGAGATATAGTCCGCCGTTTCCGGATCGTTGATCGCCGCAAACGAGATCCAGCTCGCGCTCTCGAACCATTTGCTGGCGGCGTCGCGACCGCCATAGGTTTCGCGCATCTGCCCGATCGACTGGTAGATCATGACGAGCGTGATGCCATATTTGCGACCGGCATCGCGCGCGGTTTCCAGGATCCTCATATAGCCAAGCCGCGCCACCTCATCGAGGAGGAAGAGCGCACGGCCCGGCATCGCCCCATCACGATTGTAGATCGCGTTGAGAAACGAGCCAATGATGACGCGCGCGAGGCCCGCATGCGTCTCCAAGGTCTTGAGATCGATGTTGATGAAGACGTCGGTGTTTCCCTCGGCAAGATCCCCCGTCGAAAACATCTTTCCGGAAACCAGCGCGGCGTAGTTCGGATAGGACAGCCAATGGGTTTCCTTGATCGCATTGGCGTAGACGCCGGAGAAGGTTTCGGGCGTCATGTTCACGAAAGCCGCGACGTTCTCCTTGACGAAATCCGAATCCGAATTGTCGTAGATTTCCTGCAGGCGTTGGCGCAACTGCGGCTCCGGCTCGGAGAGATTGGCGCGAACTTGGCGAAGCGTTTGGTTCTCCTTCTCCGTATGGCCGGAGAGACAAACGTCAGCGATCATCGCCGTCAGCAATTGCAAGGCCGAGGCCCGGAAGAAGTCGTCGCGAACTCCGCGTGTGCCACCGCTATCACTCATGATCCATGAAGCGACGGATGAAATGTCCTCTTCCTTGGTGCCGCCGAATTGCCCGATCCAATCAAGCGCATTGAAGCCGGTCTCCGGCTTCTTCGGGTCGAGGACGAATAGATCCCGATTCGCGCTGCCTCGTTGCACTGACACCATCGGGGCAACCTCGTTCGACGGGTCGAGGACGATCAGCGAGCCGCCCCATTTGAGCGCCGTCGGGATCGTCACCGACGTCGTCTTGAAGCCGCCGGAACCGGCGAACACGATGCCATGTGATGAGCCGAACGAGCCGTCGAAGCACAGGAGCGGTGGCTTGCCGCCGATGCCCCATGTGTCGGGATCGTCAGCGCGAAACGGGCGCGTTCCTCCGCTGTCCTTGTCGACCCGATATCGTTCGCCGACGACGATGCCGCCAGCGTCCGAAAACAGGTTGGCCGCCTCCTGCATCTTCATCCAGTCGGCCTCGCCATGAAGCGCCCGCTTGCCGCGTATGCGTTTGGGCTCAGCACTGGCGAAGGCCGCGTTGCCGACGAGCGCGACACGTAGGGCGAAGCAGGCGGACATCGCTGCCGCCGCCGCGCCGATCAGCGTCGCGGGGTCGACATAGGAAAGGATCGACTTGCCGGCCGGAAGCTGGTTCCCGAATGCCGACAGCCTGATTGCCTCGCGAACGATGGCGACAACAATTGTCGCTACACCGCCGGCAACGACGCCCCATCCTGCCGTCTTGATCCTGATCGCGCCGGCGCTCGCGAACAGGAAGACACTGCCGATGACCGCCGCGGCGACATAAGGCAGGGCAATGCCGGCGCGGCCGAGCGTCTGCCGAGCAGCCTCCGTCTTTCCAAAGCCGGACAGCCAGTGTTCGATCCCGGTCAATCCGATCGTGAGCAGGAACATCAGCGCGACAGGTACGATGAAGAGCATGATCCTATCCATCTGTCTTGAAGGCCTCCGCTCCGATCGCAAGCAGCCGCGGGCGTACGGTCTCGTCGGCCTTAAGCCGTTGGCTCAGCTCGATCAGGGCGCCCAGCAGAAGCGCGCGTTTCTCGTGGCGAAGACCCGCTTTGACGATCAGGCCGCCAAGTTCGATCTTTTCCCGCGTGTCCTTCTTGCGGGCGTCGGATGTGGTTGTGCGCGCCATCCGCTCAAGCCTCAGCAGTCCCGCCCGCAGCCGTGCCAGCCGCGTTCTGCGTGGAGGGTGTACTGCTTTCGCCGACGCCAGCCCCCCTCTTCCCTCCGGTCGTGCGAACCCCACCTCCGCGAAACCGCTTCGCCAGTTCCTCGAAGGCTACCTGCAGCTCGGCCTCGTCCACTTCAATCTCGCCAAGCCCGGCCTTAAGCGCGATCCGACCGATCCGCTCGGCTTCGCGGGTCTCGGCGACCTTGAGCTGTTCCTGGAGTTTGGCGATTTCGTCGCGGATCTTGGAGGATGGCTTCTTCATTCCGTCTGTCTCCCTTGGGTGAGAAAGCTGTCATACGAGGCCAGTTTCAGGGAGGTGAGCGCGGAACGCACTACTGTGAATCCTACAATCGCCAAAGCGCAAGCTTTGGTGAATGATCCCGGCCGTTCCGAAGGAGCGGATCCGAAGGGCGCAATTATACGTCGCT
>NZ_JBQEMS010000039.1:0-27832 GCF_052044265.1 Sinorhizobium sp. 22678
CCCGCACGCGAAAGCATGGAATTCGACGTTGTGATCGTTGGTGGGGGACCTGCGGGGCTTTCGGCGGCGATCCGGCTGAAGCAGGTCAATCCGGAGCTCTCGGTCGTCGTGCTCGAAAAGGGCGCCGAAGTCGGCGCGCATATCCTGTCGGGCGCCGTCGTCGATCCCATCGGCATCGACCGGCTGCTGCCGGACTGGCGCAAGGACGCCGACCGTCCGTTCAAGACCGAAGTGAAGGACGACCACTTCCTGTTCTTGGGCCCGGCCGGCTCGATCCGCCTGCCGAACTTTTTGATGCCGCCGCTGATGAACAATCACGGCAATTACATCGTCTCTCTCGGCAACGTCTGTCGCTGGCTGGCGACAAAGGCGGAAGAACTCGGCGTCGAAATCTATCCGGGCTTTGCCGCAACCGAAGTGCTCTACAACGACGAGGGTGCCGTCATCGGCGTTGCCACCGGCGACATGGGTATCGAGAGGAACGGCGAGCCGGGACCGAACTTCGCCCGCGGCATGGCGCTGCTCGGCAAATACACGCTGATCGGCGAGGGCGTGCGCGGCTCGCTCGCCAAGCAGCTGATTTCGAAGTTCGATCTGTCGAAAGACCGCGACGTCCAGAAGTTCGGCATCGGCCTGAAAGAGCTCTGGCAGGTTAAGCCCGAGAACCACCGTCCGGGCCTGGTGCAGCACTCGTTCGGCTGGCCGCTCGGCATGAAGACCGGTGGTGGTTCGTTCCTGTACCATCTGGAAGACAACCTCGTCGCGGTCGGCTTCGTCGTGCACCTGAACTATAAGAACCCATACCTCTTCCCGTTCGAGGAGTTCCAGCGGTTCAAGACCCATCCGGCCATCCGCGGCACCTTTGAAGGCGGCAAGCGGCTGTCCTATGGCGCTCGCGCCATCACCGAGGGTGGCTACCAGTCGGTGCCGAAGCTGTCGTTCCCAGGCGGTGCGCTGATCGGCTGTTCGGCCGGTCTCGTCAACGTGCCGCGCATCAAGGGCAGCCACAATGCGGTGCTGTCTGGCATGCTGGCGGCTGACAAACTGGCAGAAGCGATCGCGTCGGGCAGGGCCAATGACGAGCCGGTCGAGATCGAGAACGAATGGCGCCAGACCGATATCGGCAAGGACCTGAAGCGGGTCAGGAACGTCAAGCCGCTGTGGTCGAAATTCGGCACGGCGATCGGCGTGGCACTCGGCGGTCTCGACATGTGGACCAACCAGTTGTTCGGTCTGTCGCTGTTCGGCACGCTGAAGCACGGCAAGAGCGATGCGCAGAGCCTCGAGCCGGCAGCAAAGCACACGAAGATCGATTACCCGAAACCCGATGGCGTGTTGACCTTCGATCGTCTGTCCTCGGTGTTCCTGTCGAACACCAACCACGAGGAGGATCAGCCGGTGCATCTGCAGGTCAAGGACATGAGCCTGCAGAAGCGCTCCGAGCACGACATCTATGCCGGCCCGTCGACGCGCTACTGTCCGGCTGGCGTCTACGAGTGGGTGGAGAAGAACGGCAAGCCGGTCGTCGTCATCAACGCGCAGAACTGCGTGCACTGCAAGACCTGCGACATCAAGGACCCGAACCAGAACATCAACTGGGTGCCGCCGCAGGGCGGCGAAGGCCCGGTCTATCCGAACATGTGAATCCGTGCTGAAATCCTTCAATCGAGCCGCCGACTGTGTGCCTTTGGCAAATCGCGTGGTTGCAGTTTGCGGAGCAGTCTCGTAGCACTCAACTGTGAGATTTCGAGCAAGGAAAGCCATGAGCAAACAGTATAAGGTTTCAGAGTTGTCTGCTGCGACCGGTGTGCCGCCGGCGACGCTTCGGCTTTGGGAGCAACATGGGCTCATCGTTCCAACACGGACGGCCAGTGGCTACCGGATGTACTCCGAGGATGACTTCGCCCGCGTACATCAGATCGTTCGCTTGAGATCCGTCCAAGGCCTGAATCTTGCAGCGATCAAATCTTCACTGGACGGAACGGATCTGGTCTCCCAGGAAACAGGAAGCGAAAACCTTCCGCCTCCGAGGCTCGGGTATGAGATCCGGCGGCTGCGTCGCGAAAAGGGTCTGACGATAACGGCGCTTGCGAAGGTGTTGGCCGTGTCCTCGTCGGTGATAAGCACACTTGAGCGCACGTCTCGAGGCGCCAGTGTCCCGCTGTTGCGCGCTATAGCCGAAACATTGGGCGTTACCGTGACGCAGCTCACTGCCAGCCCAGAGGAAACACCGAAAGCCGTCATAAGGAGCGGGGAGGGGCGACAGCTTCCTTCACTCGGCAAGGGCATTCAGATCAGAGAGTTAGCTTCTGGTCCGCGGATGATGGACTGTCAGGAGTGGACGCTTGAACCGGGTGCCGGAAGTGAGGGTTTCTACCGGCATGAAGGCGAGGAGTTCATCCGGGTGTTAGAGGGTAGCTTTGAGATCGAAGTGGATGGGCTAGGTCTCGCTACCTTGAACCCAGGCGATGCCATGTATTTCGAAAGTCACCGCGCGCACTCCTGGCGCTCTGTTGGCTCGAAGGCTTGTAAACTGATCTGGGTGAACACCCCCCCGACTTTCTAAAGCGATTGCCGGCGATGAACCTTCGTCCCTTGCCGGAAGGTGGGCCGAGAGATTTTTATAAACTCGGCATGATTTCTGTAGAGTTTCAGCCCTGATATGATATGAATCCTTTTCAGACGGACCGATCCCGAATGCGGGCGAGCCGGCGAGATTAAGATCTGCCATCAATGCCTCTGATCGCCGGATAGAACCATGTCCGCCAGCAGGAGCTACGAGGGCAGGGCAGGCTCCAAATCTAAAGGACACAGGAATGGATATTCCATCACAGGCCGATGTCGTCATCATCGGCGGCGGTATCGCGGGCTGCTCGATTGCCTATCATCTGACGAAGCTCGGCATCAAGGACGTTGTTCTTTGTGAGCGTCGACAGCTCACGAGTGGAACGACTTGGCACGCCGCCGGTCTTGTGACGCAGCTCCGTGCAACGCAGCGTATGACGGAACTTGCGCAATATACCGGAGAGCTCTTTGGGCGGCTCGAGGAAGAGACTGGGCAGGCGACCGGTTTCAAGCAGAACGGTTCTTTGCGCCTTGCGAAGACGCAGGCTCGCTATGAGGAATTGGCACGTGGTGCGTCTATGGGGAGAAATTTCGGCCTGCCCGTCGAGGCCATGACCGTTGATCAGATCAAGGAGCGTTGGTCTCCGATCAGCACTGAAGGGCTCGTGGGTGGTTTCTGGTTCCCCAATGACGGCCAGGTTAATCCTGCCGACGTGACGATGGCCTACGTAAAGGGAGCTCGCCAGGGCGGCGCCAAGATCCTCGAGAATATTAAGGTTACACAAATCCTCACCGAGAGCGGCAAGGCTGTCGGCGCAATGACCGAGCAGGGGCGGATTTCTGCCAAGAAAGTGGTCATCGCAGGTGGGATGTGGTCCCGTGACCTCGCAGCTCAAATCGGCGTGACCATTCCCTTGCATGCCGCAGAACACTTCTATGTGGTGACCGAGGCTATCCCAGAGCTGCCGCGCAATCTTCCGGTTATGTTCACAGCCGATGAGTGGGCTTATTACAAGGAAGATGCCGGCAAGCTGCTAATTGGCTTCTTTGAACCCGGAGCGAAACCGTGGGGTCAGAACGGCATATCCGAGAGCTTTTGCTTCGATACGATCCCCGAGGACTTGGAGCACATCAGTCCATACCTTGAGATGGCCATGGAGCGCGTTCCTGTCCTGCAGGAGACTGGCATCCAGCTCTTCTTCAACGGTCCCGAAAGTTTCACTCCGGACAATCGCTACCATCTTGGTGAGACATCGGAAATCGACGGCCTTTTCGCCGCGACCGGCTTCAATTCCATCGGGATCCTTTCATCAGGTGGTGTCGGGAAGGCAATGGCATCATGGATCGCTGAAGGTCGTCCGCCGGTCGAACTGCTGGATGTCGACGTTCGCCGAACGCAATCGTTTCAGCGAAACAAGAAGTATCTTGCCGACCGCTCCGTCGAGACCATCGGCACGCTGTTCGACATGCATTGGCCGGGGAAGCAATTCGAAACCGCGCGAGGCGTTCGCCGCTCGCCGTTCCACGACCGCCTGTTGGCATCAGGTGCGTTCATGACCGAACTCGCAGGATGGGAGCGCCCTGGCTTCTATGGCACAGAGGACGAGCTTGCCAACATCGAATATTCGTATTCAAAGCCGAGCTGGTTCGACAATGTCGCGGCTGAGTGCGCCAACACAGCCGAGAATGTCTCACTCTTCGACCATAGCTGCTTTGTCAAATATATAGTCGAAGGCCCTGACGCTTTAAAGTCCCTGAACTGGATCAGCGCGGCTGAATGTGATGTGCCGATTGGGAAGGTTGTTTACACTCAGTGGCTGAATGAGAACGGCGGTATCGAGGCCGACGTAACGATCACCCGACTGGCGGAACAGTCCTATCTGGTCGTCACGGTGGCTGTTTCTCAGCGACGCGATATTGCTTGGTTCAAGCGACGCGTGCCTGTAGGCGCCCAAGTATACATTACAGACGTTACCTCGGGGCTTGCGATGCTCGCGCTGTGGGGACCGAAGTCCCGCGACCTGCTCGCGAGTGTCTCCTCCGATGATTTCTCGAACGAGTTCTTCCCGTTTGGCACGAGCCGCGAGGTCGATCTTGGCTACGCGCGCGTCCGTGCCAGCCGGTTGACGTTCGTCGGCGAATTGGGCTTCGAACTCTACATCCCGAGCGAAATGGCGGCACATGTCTATGATGTTCTGATGGAAGCCGGACAAGATTTTGGGCTTAAGAACGCTGGGTTCTTCGCACTCAATTCGATGCGAATGGAGAAAGGGTATCGCCATTGGGGCCACGATATCGGTGAGGAGGATACGCCGTTCCAGGGGGGCGTTGCTTTCACCGTTGCGCTGGATAAGCCAGGCGGGTTTATCGGCCGAGACGTTTTGGTACGCCAGAAGGCCGAGGGCACTTTGAAAAGGCGGCTTGTGCAGGTGAAAGTCTCTAATGAGACCGGGGGCACACACCCGATGTTGTTTCACTACGAGCCGCTTATTCGTGACGGCATCATTGTAGGGTCGATTATGTCGGGAGCGTACGGACACCGCGTCAAGGCTTCGCTTGGTCTTGGATATGTCTCGTCTAACGAGGGCGTGACCAAGGAATGGCTGGCAAGTGGCAAATGGGAGGTGGAGGTCGCGATGAAACGCTACCCAATCGAGGTCCAACTCGGCGCTTGGTACGATTCACGCAGCGAGAAGGTGAAAAGCTAGTAGACGGTTGTGGCTGGAACTTACATGTTCCAGCCACACCTATTGACCACGACCTGAACGGACACCTCGATGACGAAGGTTTTAGTTCTGGGAGCCACCGGTCAAACCGGTCGTAAAGTTACGGAATGTCTCCAAGCAAGGTCGGCAGTAGACGTAATCGGCGCGTCTAGGCGACCCCATGGTTCCGGCGGACGGGCGTTCGATTGGAATGTTCCTGAAACCTGGAAAGCAGTTCTTGCGAACGTTGTCTGCGTCTACCTTGTCAAACCGAACGCCTATGGTGCTGTGGACGTTGAAGCCACGGTGGCAAGCTTTCTGGACGACGCAAAATCGGTCCGGCGCATCGTGCTTTTGTCAGGCATCGCGGCTGAAACTCGGAATGAAAATCTCGACGAACGGCGCGTCGAGCGGCTGATCGAAACCTCGAGATTCGAGTGGACGATTTTGCGCCCCATTGGTTTATACAGAACTTCTCCGCCCCCGAGTACTTCCTTCCGAAGTTACGCGACGAGGGCGAGGTTGGGGTGCCTACTAAGGGTTGGCCAACTGCGTTTGTCGATACCCGCGACATAGCAGACACGGCGGCGACGGTCCCTAGAGGCAGGGCATACCGGCAGATCCTACACTCTACCGGTCCAATCGCCCACACATGGCACGAGGCGATACAAGCGATCGTGAAGGCGGCGGGTCATGAAATGTGGTACGTTGACGTCGATATCGAGGAGCATCTGTCCGGCCCCGCCTATTCAGGTTTGCCGAACCAGGCCATGGAGCATCACCGTGCTGTGCATGAGTTCATGTGCAGCAAGAATTCCTCGGATATATCTGGTGCGATTGAAACTATTCTAAGCCCGCCCTCTCGTGCGCTACACCAATATAACCGCGAAAGCGTCCATCTGCGGCGACGTGAAACAACCCGATCCAAATTCCCAATGCGACCATCAGACCGTTGAGGTTGATGGTCGCATTGGGATGCATTTCAATTCAAAGAGCAGAGCCGCCGTTCACGCCCAGTACCTGGCCTGTCACGTAGCTAGCGTCGTCGGAGAGAAGGAAAACAATCGCCGAGGCGATTTCCGCCGGACTGGCCTCGCGCCGCAGGGGGATGCTCTCAAGCCATCCTTGGCGGATTTGCTCCGGAACAGCTTCAACCATCGGGGTTGTAGTTGTTCCCGGAGCGACAGCATTTACCCGAATACCGTTACGTGCTTGCTCGATTGCAACGGTCCGCGTCAGGCCGACCAGACCCGACTTCGCCGACGAATAGTTCGACTGGCCAAACGCGCCCCACCGAGCTTCGGACGACAGGTTTACAATCGAGCCACCGCGACCAACCATCAAGGGCACGATGGCCTGGCACCCGAGCCACGCCCCTTTCAGGTTGACGTTCAGGACCACATCCCAATCGTCCTCGCCCATCTTTAGCAAGGACTTGTCACGTGTCAGGCCGGCGTTGTTCACAAGGCCGTCTGCTCCGTCAAAGGTTTCCTTGATCTTGATCGCGGCTTGGGCCCAGCTTTCGCGATCCGAAACATCGAGCGAGACGGCCAACGCACGGGCGCCGGATGCGTCGATTTCCCTGGTCGTCGCTGCTGCGCCATCAAGGTTACGGTCCGCAATCACCAAGATCGCACCTTCCTCGGCCAGGCGGATAGCGGTCGCTTTACCGATCCCTTGCGCGCCGCCCGTTACGACCACGACTTTGTCCTTTAAGCCACGCATCAGCCTCCACCTCCGATAAGATATCTGTTGTATCCGTCCTGCACGATCTCGCCCCGTTGGTTGCGGATCGCGACCTCCACTTCGACCACACCGCGCGACGGGTCCTTCGAGCTTGGGCGTTTCGATTTCACGACGTAACGCTGGCAAATCCGGTCGCCCGGTAGCACCGGAAGAAGCATCCGCCGTTGTGTTTCCAGGAAGCCGAGAATTTTCCACGCCGAAAGCTCTGTGCAGTTCAGGCCCTCGCCGATCGAATGAACGAGTAGTCCGTGCGCGATGCGGGAAGGGTATTTGGTATTTTCGCGAACCCATTCTTCATCCATGTGGAGCGGGTTGAAGTCCCCGCTCAAGCCGGCGAAATTCACGATGTCAGCTTCCGTTATGGTCCGGCCGGCGGACTCGTATTCCGCGCCTTCTTGGATGTCGTTGAACACGGTTTCCATTCGTCAGCCCTCCACGAAGCAGGGCATTTTTACGCCGGGATGAATTTCACGGAACACGACCTTGAGGGCCATATCGCACTGGATTCTTTCGATCGGTGTATCGACGACCCAGCTTGTGATACGGGCACCCTCTTCCAGATCGACAATCGCGATAACGAACGGCGTTATCGCCGCAAATTCCTTGTGGATTGATCGCTCGACGACGGTGAAGGAATAGAGAGTGCCGCGGCCCGTGGCTTCGGCCCACTCCGGCTCTCGCTCTGGAAAGCCCGCCACGCGGGCGCGAGGGTACATCTGTGCCGCGCCGGTAAGCGGATCCCTTTGAATGAGCAGGACATCCCTGCTAGCCGCCTCGAACCAATGCTTTGAGAGAGCATTGTGGACAGGATGGACAGAGGTCATTTCAATCATTGTTTGCCTCCAAGAATGAGAGTGGCCGTGGCTGAAAGCCAGCCGCCGGTACCGTTGATGAGGCACAGATCTGGGGAAGCAAGTTGAAGGCCGGGGCTTTCGCCTCGGAGCTGGCGTACTGCCTCGATTGTCGCAAACATGCCGCGTCTTCCCGCGTGGTTCGATGAAAGGCCCCCACCATCCGTATTGATTGGGAGCCGTCCGCCAGGCGCGATCCCACCTTCGGAGATAAAGTTGCCCACTTCACCCTTGGGAACAAAGCCGAGGGCCTCGAGCGTGAGAGCGACCGTGATCGTGAAAGAATCGTAGATCTGCGCAACATGGATTTCTTCGGGTGTTAATCCAGCGGTCTGGAACGCCCGCCGGCCCGAATGTTCAGCGACAGTGGTGGTCATGTCGCACATCTGGTTCATCTGGCCGTGGCTGATCGCTTCTCCGAAGCCCAACACAGAAGGCCCGCCTCGGCGCGTGTCGCGTGCACGGTCCTTAGACGTGACGACGATTGCACCGCCCGAGTCGCTGACGACGCAACAATCGAGTTTGTGAAGCGGCGACGAGATCATCGGAGAGGAGAGGACGTCATCGATCGTGATAAGATCGCGGTACATCGCCTCCGGATTCAAATGTGCGTACCGGCGCGCTTGAACGGCGATTTCGGCGAGGTGTTCCGACTTGAGTCCGTACTGGTGCATGTATCGCGTCGCGGCCAACGCATAAGCGGAAATTGTCGAAACTCCGTACGGTACCTCGAACTCGCCCGGTCCGGTCTGCCCGGTATTGAAGTCGCTTGCGCTCAGAGGCCATGAGCGGCCGGATGAGGCGTATGAAACGACGACTGTGTTGCAGAGACCGGCCTTGATCGCCGCGACGGCGTTGCCGACATGGCTCAGAGCTGCGGCTCCTCCGATATCGGTGCTGCACACCCAAGAGGGGTTGATACCCACGTATTCGGCGATCTCGACGGCATTCAGCTGCCAGCCCGCTTCGGAGGGAAACGAGGCTGCCGTAGCGAAACCGTCGACGTCAGCAATCGTCAGACCGGCATCGGCAAGCGCCCCGGCGATCACCTCAGAGTGGATTTGGTAGGGATGGACGCCAGGCGCCTTTCGACGCGGGGACTCAAAGGCTCCCACGATTGACGCGGAGCCGCTTGGAAAACGTTCGGTTGCCATGAGCTAGGATCTCACTTTTGTAGCACTTCGACTTGTAGTGAAAGATTTTGCGGCGACGATGATTGTGCCGATCAAGACCGGTGCGATGATGATTGTCGCGACAGCTGAGACCGCCGGAGTGATGCCGCTTCGAAGGAAGGAATAGATCGTGACTGGCAGTGTTTTATCGAGTTCCGTCTGGAACATCGCCAGCACAGCCTCGTCCCAAGACGTCACGAAGGAGATGAGGAACGCGCCAACGAGCGCCGGCATGGCGAGCGGCACGACCATATCCCAGAAGGCCCTGGTACTGCTCGCACCCATCGACCAGGCCGCTTGCTCGATCGAGATATCGACGGCAGCAAGTGCATTGGCCAGCACGAGGAACACAAGTGGCAAGCAAAGTACGGCATGAGCGACGACTAGTCCGAAGTCGCTGCCCAGCATGCCCAGCCGACCTTGGACGTCATAGATTCCGATACCGAGTAAAATGACCGGAACGATCAGAGGCATAATGGCGGCCATCTGAATGGCTGACTTGAGCGCCGCAGACTTTGAACGCGTCCCGACCCTGGCGAGCGCGAGGCCGCAGAGGGAAGCGAAAACTGCCGTCATGACGCCAACCCTGATGCTCTTGAGGAACGCATCGATCCAGATCGATGACGTCAGAGCCTCGATGAACCACTTGGTACTGAAGCCAACCGGTGGGAATTGAATCTGCGTGGTCGGAGTGACCGACGTCGGGATGACGACAAGGAGCGGTAGGATCAGCAGAATGAGATCGAAGACGAGCACCACGACGCAAATACTGGTCACCGGAGTTGGTCGAAGGGGGGCGCGGGCTGAAGCGCCGCGCGAGCCTTGCTGGACCGGCGAAAGCATTCCCTTACCCCCTACCTTAAGTGCCACGGCATATCCAACGATCGAGACCGCCAGCAGGACGATGCCCATCGCCGCTGCCTTGCCCCACTGGTAGTTCTGGACCTGCTGCTGGATGAAGATCGGGATGGTCAGATTGTGCGGACCGCCGAGGATTGCCGGTGTCAGGAAGAAGCCAAGCCCCAGGACGAAGACCAGCACGCTTCCACCCAGCAGCGCCGGGCGGACCTGCGGGAAATAGATGTCGAGGAAGACACGACTTTCAGATGCGCCCATTGTTCGAGCGGCGGTGAGAAGCGAGGTATCGATCGACATCATCGCCGAAACGAGGATGAGAATTAGATATGGCAGCAGGTAGGCGACCATGCCGACGATCGTCGCGAACGTGTTGTACAGCAGGGGAAACGGGCCAAGCCCGAGCGCTCCAGCAGCGGAATTGATGATGCCTTGCGTACCGAGGATGGTGGTGAAGGCAAATAATCTCACGATGATCGATACCCAGAACGGCATAAGCACGAGGACCATCATCAGCGATGACAAACGCCGGGAGAGGCGCGAAATCACGTATGCGGCCGGAAATGCCAAAAGCACCGTTGCGATCATCGACACGAATGCGAGCATCACGCTGTGCAGCGCTACCTGACGCAACAAATCGTCCTGGACGATCGCTGCGTAGTGGCCAAAGTAAAGCGGCTCCGAAAAGCTCGATCGGCCCTTTTCGTTCAGGCTGCGCATGATGATCGTCAAGAGCGGCCAGCCCAACGATAAGGAGAGGACGAAGATTGCTGGCAGTAGCAAGGCGAACTTCGTTGCGGCGACGCCGACATGACGTCTTTGCCCGGCAAGGGAGGTAACTGAAACGTACCTCATCCACTTCGACCTTCCTGCGGCATGCGATATGCGAGCCTGAGGAGTCGCGCGAGATATTTGCGCGTGTCTCGGGGATCGATCATTTCTTCCGCGCCGAAGTTTTCGACAGCCTTCCAGATCGATGTCTGTTCTTCGAACCGTTTCGTCAGCTGCGCCTTTAAAGCCGCTCGTTCCTCAGGCGGTGCAGCTTCCAGTTCTGCTCGGAACGCCGCTTCGACGCCGCCTTCTATCGGCATGTCGCCCCAAGCCGCGCTTGGCCACACGAGCCGCAAGCTCAAAGGATTGCGGCTTCCTGTCGCCACGCCGCCGAGGCCAAAGGACCGACGGACCTGTACCGTTATCACGGGCACCTTCGCTTGCTGGATTGCCCGAAGCGCCATTGCGCCAAACGTCAGGACACCTGCTTCCTCCGCCTTCGGCCCTACGAGGAAGCCCGGAACATCGACGAGATATGCGATCGGAATATGAAATCGGTCACAGAGCTCGACGAACTTGGCCTGCTTCAGAGAAGACTGCACATCCAGAGATCCGGCGACGAACCGCGCGTCCGAAGCCAGGATCCCAATCGTGTGACCTTCGATCCGGGCCAGGCCAGTGCGAAGCGAACGACCGTAGTCCGGCGCGATTTCGAAGAACGTGTCCTGGTCTGCGATGCACCGTATCAGCTTGTGAACGTCGTAGGCGCGTCTCAAACTCGGAGACACGATCGAAAAGAGCTCGTTCTGATCATTTTCGGCCCAAGTCTCAATGACTGCCGGCCGGCGGCTGACATTGTCTGGCAGGTATGAGAGGACCTGACGGACTTGAGCAAGCGCCACATCCTCGTTTTCGGCAGCGTTGTCAATCAGACCAGATGAACGGGTATGGATCGCGACGCCACCAAGGGCGAACTTGTCGATCTCCAAACCAAGGGCCTGCTTAACCACGGGAGGGCCTCCGGCGAATAGACACCCGTTGTCCGAGGTCATGACGGAGAAGTGCGATATGTGCGCTCGGGCCGCAGAGCTGCCGGCGGTAGGGCCTAGCACGGCAGCCAGAACGGGGACTTGTTGCAGCAACTCGAACATAGGATAGGTGGGGTTGGCGGACTGCAGTTCCGGATAGCCGATCTGATCCTGCAGAAGGATGGAGCCACCGACCCCGTTGATCAGCATGACGAACGGGATTTTGTAACCGATCGCAAATTCTTCGATGAACCCGCCCCAACCGCCCTTGTAGCGCACAAGGTGCACGCCCGCGCCGCCGCCTTCAACACTGAAATCTTCCGCGCCGATTGCCACCGGGCGACCGTCGATTTCGCAGAGGCCGCAAACGAACGTAGGTGCGAGGAGAGAGCCATCCTCGGTAGGTGTGGTCACGAAAGTCCCGATCTCGAGAAAGCTGTCGGGATCCGCGATTTTGGCAATCCGTTCGCGTGCCGTGGAGCGACCGTAGCGATGCTCGCGTGCAATCCGGTCTGGTCCGCTCGATGCGAGCGCGATTTCGCGACGACGATCCAGTTCTTCCAGCAAAGCCTGCCATTCAGGACTAATGTTCTGGGTCATCCCATTCCTCCTCAGATTGCTAGGATCTTGGCGCAGATGCTCGCCAGTTCCTTCTTGTCGACCTTTGTTGCATTTCGGATAGGGAAGCTGTCGACGAAGACGATGTGTCGCGGCTTCTTGTAGGATGCGAGCTTCGTAAGAAGAAACGCCATGATCTCTTCCTTGGAGATGGTCCCTTCCTTCCGTGGCACGATCGCGGCGCAAACCACCTCTGTGAACTCCTCGTCGGGAAGGCCGACCACAGCGACGTCGATGACCGCGGGATGCTGGCGTATGACGTTCTCGATCTCCGCAGGGTAGATGTTCTGTCCCTTCGAAATAATGAGGTCCTTGCTACGTCCGACGATGCGGATCCAGCCCTCGTCGTCGATGGTCGCGAGGTCGCCGATCCTGAGCCAGCCGTCACGCACCGTTTCCGTATCGAGCTGGGGAGCGTTCCAATAGTTGTTCATGACCGCCGGTCCAGCTGTCCACACGTCCCCTACGCCTCCGGGAGGAACCAAGTTTCCGTCGGCGTCGAGGAGCCGGATTGACTGGCCGGGAACGCACCGACCGACCGATCCAGGGTGAAGATCGATATCGTCGCCATCAATTAGCGTTGGGAGACCGCATTCCGTGGAGCCGTAGGCGATCGCCAGATGGATGTGGGGCCAGCGTCGACGCGCTTCAGCGATGAGCGCGGGGGGGCAATTTTCACCACCCGTGTACCACCATTTCATGGACTGGAGGGGCAAGGGCTCGCGATCGTCTGCTTCGATCATATTGCGGAACATGGACGGGAAGATAAGGGCGTGCGACACGTTCCACTTCTGGATAAACTCGCCTAGTCGCTCCGCGCTCCATCCGCGGCTCGGCATTATGGCGACGGTTCCGCCGACGAGGAACGTCGGGATGGAGCTCTCATTCAACGCAGCCGTGTTGTACATCGGCGCATTGAGAAGCATGACCGTCTCTTGGTTCATCTGCTTGAAGATGCTGGCCTGCTGCATGGCACACCATATGACTGCGAGCGAACGCATCACGACGCCCTTCGGCTTTCCCGTCGTCCCAGAGGTGTACAAGATCATTTGTACGTCATGTGGGATCGCAGAGGCCAGGGACGGACAAGCATCGGCGAAGGCCTCATACGCAGATCCGCCTGCATTGGCCTCAAGCACGACTAGTTTTGGGCCGTTTGCTATAGCCCTCGACGCGTCCTCGGCTACGGGCGAGGTCTCTGTTTCCACGAAGAAGAGCTTAGCGCCGCTGTCATCGAGAATTGAGGCCACTTCGCTGGCGGTTAGCCGGAAACTCACGGGTACGAACACAAGACCGGCGAAAGCGCAGGCGAAATAGAGCTCGAAGATTTCGCCCCGGTTATAGAGCATCGAGGCAACGCGGTCGCCAGTCTGAAGCCCAGCCGCTCGAAACGCGCCGGCCAGCTTCAGCGCTCTGGACCGTAATTGCCCGTAGGTAAGCGCACCGTGCTCCCAGACGAGAGCGAGCTTTTCCGGCTGGTGCAATACCTGAGGACCCGTATCGCCGAGAATAGAAGATACTGTCCACCCGAGGGTAGAGGAAATAACATTCGACATGTGCGTTCCCGTTTATGTGTACTGTTGCCCGCTATGCGGAGGCATACCGGGTAGGCGGCGCTGGCTCGCCTTTGTCGCTCGACGACACTTCGGTTCCCAGTCGACGTATCCAGTATCTGATAGGCGACTGTTCCCGAAGTTGACTCATCACCCGCGGATCAAGAAGCGAGTGAATGCTCAACCCGTCCGCGAGACCGACAAGGTCGGCCGCCACTCTTTTCGGCTCCAGGTCCGGGGGCAGATCACCGTGCGCTTGCGCCTGACGAATGGCCCGTGTCGCGGACTTTCTCCATCCCACGAGATAGCTCTCAAGCTCCTGCCTCAAATCAGCTTCAGTCATGCCTTCGGCATAGAAAAAGAAGAAGATTCGGCACAGCGCAAGCCGACGCTTGTCCAGGGGAATGCTGCCTTCGAGGATTTGCTCGAGGGCAGCGATGCCCTCCAGCGTATTTATAACGCGCGTATTATGTTCGCCAAGGATTTCGGCGGCTCGGCGCAATCCGCCAAGGAGAAGATCCTGACGATTTTTGAAGTAGTGGCCGATGACGCCGGTGGACCATCCCGAACGATCCGCAACCTCCCGGATGGTGGCCGCCGCTATGCCGGCCTCCGAGACGACATCCAATAGAACGTCGCAAATCTGCTTTCGTCGTTCGTTGTGATCCACCAGGCGAGGCATGTCATTCTTTCTTTAGTTGAGGGCGACCCAACGATTGAAACGATCGACTACTTCCGTGATATTTTTCGCGTAGTAGTCGGCGTTTTCCTCGATCGCTTTCTTAGCATTATCGCCTGCTACGATCCACGGTCCAAGATCGTCACCGTACGCAGTGCTGTCGAGGCCGACAATATCCGTTGCATAAGTGATCTGCTTGACAAGCGCCTTCTGCCCTTCCTGGTCGGCGATGAAATGGGCAATCATCGCTTGGCCGGCGTCGGCATTCGGTGCGCCTTTAGGAATGGCATATACGGCCTGGGAGTAGAGCGAATTCTCCCATTTCGCGGCGAGCGGCGCGTTGTCGTTCTTCACTGCGCTGTAGACGCGGCCGCTCCAGGCGATGCCCATTGAGCACTCGCCGCTTGAAAGAAGGCGGATCGCGTCATCGCCGTTGGACCACCAGAGGATGTCAGACTTGATGGTGTCAAGCTTCGCGAAGGCCTTGTCTAAGTCCAGGGGGTAGAGATTGTCGCGCGTCGCGCCGTCGGCAAGAAGCGCGGCCTCCAGCACGCCGCCGAACTGGGGATACTTAAACAGGCAGCGCTTGCCGGGGAAACGTTTTACGTCAAAAAGATCGACGACGCTGGCCGGCGCGTTATCGGTCGCGAATTTGCTGGTGTTATACGTGAAGACGATGCCATAGCGCAAAACATCCACGCCATATTCGTCGTGCGCCGTAGGGCCGAGTTTGCTCAGATCGACGATGCTGGGATCGAGCTTCTGAACGTAGCCGGCGTCACGGGCCTTGATAAAGTCGCCCTTTGTCGGGAACTCGATCATGCTCCAAGGAATCGAGGCGCCGCTGTCCATCGCCGCGAAGTACTTAGTCATGTCGGAGTTGAAGTCGCCTTTGACTTCGACCCCGGTCTCGGCCGCGAAGTCCTTGATTACCGTTTCCTCACGGGCCCGCGTCGTGGCACCACCGGAGCCATCGTGCCAGACGAGCTCTCCCGATATTTTTGCTTTCACGTCGGCCGGCAGAATGTCGGCGGCGTACGAAGCCACCGACGACAGCGTGAGCGCTGCGCCTGCGACGATAAACGTGGCCTTGCTGGTCAATTTCCTCATTTGCATTCCCCTTCCTCTGGTTTGCCTTTGCTAAGACAATTGTAACAAAAAGAATCCGTCGCGCAAGCCGCAGCAGGCTTTTTTTATCACAAGCGTCTTGATAAAAAATGAGGTAGCCCGCTATGATGGGCAAATAGCAGTCCGATGAGCGATGTCGGTCGCCGTCCCGGGCTAGCGGAGGAGGGTAGCAATATGATCAGCCAAGACGCCACCACGACGAAATCCCGCTCGGAAAAAAACGAAGCGGAGCGGGCGAACGGTATCGAGGTGAGAGACGTCGAAATTCGGTTCGCCAACGGCTACTTCGGGCTAAAAAAAACAGCTCTTAGTATCGAGCCTGGCTCGTTCTGCACCTTGCTCGGTCCTTCGGGCTCTGGAAAGACGACACTTCTACGAACGATCGCCGGACTTCTCACCCCGAGCTCAGGCGTAATCATGATCGGCGCGAAAGATGTCACCCGTCTTCCGGTTCAGGCGCGTAACATCGGGTTCGTCTTCCAAAACTACGCGCTATTTCCGCATATGACCGTCGCGCAGAACATCGAATATCCCTTGAAGCTGCACAAATGGCCGCAAACCGATCGGCGGCGTCGTGTACACGAAATTCTTGAGCTTATCGAGCTCCCCAATGCGGGCGATCGGGCGGTGGGCGAACTCAGCGGTGGTCAACAACAGCGTGTCGCGATCGGACGCGCGCTGGTCTATCGCCCCGCGCTGCTCCTGCTCGATGAGCCCATGGGTGCGCTCGACCGTAGGCTCCGGCAGCAACTGGGCGCCGATCTGCGGGAAATCCAACAGCGCACCGGCATTACCGCGGTCTATGTAACGCACGATCAGGAAGAGGCGTTCATCCTATCGGACAAGGTCGCGATCATGGATGGTGGGGAAATCCTGCAATACGACACCCCATCCGAACTCTATTTCCGACCGAAGTCTCGTTTCGTTGCCCGCTTTTTGGGGGAGGCGAACCTGATTGACGTGTCGAGCTTGGAACAGGGTGGCGATGGACGGACCCTTATACGGACAGGCCGCGCTACCTTCTCATTGCCTCTTCCGCGCGCGATCCTCAAACAGCACTCGTCGCTGTCGATCGTTCTGCGCCCTGAAGATCTGATCCTGCTCGGCTCAGACACAGTCGATGAGATGCAAGCCCCTGCTATCCCCGTTCGTATCGAGAAAGAACTCTTTCTTGGAAGCCGCTGCATCGTTACCGTTTCTGACAACTCCGGTGCAACGTATTTGGTGGAATGCTCAAAGTCGCAAATTCCTGCCTCCGGCGCGGAGGTGTGGCTGACTTGGAATCCCGCGTCGATGGTTCTTGTCGATCACTAAGAGCTTGAGGAATGAAAATGAAGAAGATCCTTATTGCGAACCGTGGCGAGATTGCCTTGCGTATCGTCAGGGCATGCCGCGATGCAGGCTACGTGTCAGTGGCCATCGCCTCCGAGGCGGACCGGGACGCCCTGCATGTTCGAGCAGCGGATGAAGCATTCACGCTCAAAGGCCACTCGCCCCTGGAGACGTATCTCAATCAATCGGCCATCCTCGACATTGCCAAACGTAGCGGCGCCGACGCGGTCCATCCTGGATATGGCTTGTTGTCCGAGAACGAGACCTTCGCCGCGGCCGTACAGGCGGCCGGGCTCGTGTGGATCGGTCCTCCGCCAGAGGCTATCGCCCAGCTTGGCGACAAGGTGAAGGCTCGTGCCATCGCGCGGAAGGTCGGAGCGCCGCTTCTTCCATCTCTGGACGAGGGAGCAGTTACCCAGGAACAGGTTCGGGCATTTGCCGAAACTCATGGCCTGCCGGTTATCATAAAAGCACAGAATGGTGGTGGCGGACGCGGCATGCGGATCGTCCGGACAATGGAAGAAATCGTACCGCTCATGGCGGCTGCGGAGCGCGAAGCAGGCCTCGCGTTCGGAAGGCCGGAGTGCTTCGTCGAGGTGTATGCCGAGCATGCACGTCATGTCGAAACCCAGTGCCTCGCCGATCAGCACGGTATCGTTGCGGTCATTTCGACACGTGATTGCACTCTGCAGCGCCGACAGCAGAAGCTCGTGGAAGAGGCACCGGCACCATTCTTGAGCAACGACCAGATTGACGTTTTAAGGAAAGTGTCGATCGGCATCCTTAAGGAGGTTGGCTACTGCGGGGCTGCGACCTGCGAGTTCCTGGTAACGAATGCGGGGAACATCTATTTTCTCGAGGTGAATACCCGTATTCAGGTCGAGCATCCTGTGACTGAAGAGGTGACAGGCATTGATATCATACGGGAGATGTTCAGCATCGCCGAGGGCAGCCCATTGCCATTCACCGACGCGCCGGTTCGGGGACATTCGATTGAGTTCCGGATCAACGCTGAGGACCCATGGGCCGATTTCCGACCCGTGCCCGGCAAGATCAAGCGAATGCGGCTTCCTGGCGGACCGGGCGTGAGAGTGGATTTCGGTTATGCCGAGGGTGACACCATTCCTCCATACTATGACTCTCTTGTCGGAAAACTGATCGTAACCGGCCGCGATCGGGAACAGGCAATCGAACGCGCGGCACGCGCGCTTGACGAATTGGTGATCGAAGGCGTGAGCACAGTGACACCGCTCCATCGCGCTATCGTAAAGCGCGGCGAGTTTGTCGCTGAGTATCGTCAGGAATTTGCCATCTACACACGGTGGATCGACGTCGAGATGCCCCAGCTTGCCCAAGAGGCACTGGCGTTACACAAAGCCGTTGCACCGCAAGAAGAGACCACAGAAATGTCGATGCTCGAGCAGCCGCAACATGTTGATGAGGCTCCCATCTACCGCATCGGCGTAAAGGCTCCGCTCTCGGGGATGGTAATGGAGCTTTGCGTGAAGACGGGGGACAGAATCTCCCGGGGCGATGTAGTTGCGATCATGGAATCCATGAAAATGGAACAGTCGATCCTCGCCGAAAACGAAGGTGTGGTGGCCAAGATCAATGTTGAGATTGGCGCCTTTATTGAAACGGGCGACGACCTAATGGGGCTCGACTGAGATGCCGGCAGCAATGTTTGAATTCGAGGCTGTAGATGATCGCCCTCAAGAGAATGCACTCTTGACACTTGAGGCAACGGTGGATGATCAATGGATTGATTACAACGGCCACATGACGGAGTGGCAATATTATAAGTTGTTAGCTGATGCAGGTGAAAACTATCTGCGGGCGATTGGCTTCACGGAAGAGTATCGCCTCCAGGGGTTCAGTTTTTTTTCAGTAGAAGGGCATCAGCGAAATCTCCGAGAGTGCCGGCTAGGCACGCCGTTACGCGTGTTCACCGAGACGATCGGTTACGACGAAACGAGGCTCCATATCTACCAGTACGTCGTAGATGCCGCCCGAGACATTGTGCTTGCTACGGGTGAGCACATGATGGTTCATGTGGACACTGTTAAGCGGCGGTCCGCACCCATCAACGACTATATGCGCAGCTGCCTGCAGCGGGCGTTGGATTCCTGGCGGCCGGTGAAAGCTCCCAAAGGGCTCGCTGCAGCGATAAAGGCACCGAGAAGGTCCTGATCTCCTGGCCATCGTAGGCAAACGCAACGGGTTTTGCTTAGGGAAGCGGACGGCTGACCGTGTCACCGGAGTGAAGCCTCATGCGATTACCGGCGGCCAGGCGCTCTCGCCACGCAAACCACACCCGAAGCCGATGGTAGCTTGGAATTATATTATAAATTGATGCCCAAGCGGCGCGGCACCGGCTACATAATCGCAGCCTCCGGCGCCACAAATTTGCCCGCGGTCACCACATCGGCAACTCCTCCACCTTCCCGATCATGAAGCTGCACATATACGTCGAGGCTGGACCCGCGACGACGGCTTTGAGCCGCGCCGTCCGTTCTCCGATCTTCGCTCGAGCATCCAGAGGATCCGCTCGAAAGTGCGACTCCGAACCGGGCCGCCGCCAGGCCGCCGCCTGACGGGCCGATGCCCCGTCATCTTCAGCTTTAAAAACACGTAGCCGCGAATCTTCGCCCAGCGCTCTGGCCATCATCACCACCGTCAAAGCGGACGCTGTCCAGAACGTCTGAAGCAAGTGATGTCAAAATCATCCATCGACCCATCGCCGTGCTCTAGTTCGTCAGCTCGCTGAGGAGAGGCAATTGCTTCGCTTGCCAAACCTACGACCGGAACGCTGCGAGCCAGATCCGGCCGTGATCCATGATAGAAGGCACCAAATAAATGTGTGCGGGATTCCTACGAGACCGAGAGAGATGATTTAAAAGAGACCTAACGACCGGTACCGCAAAATTCAATGCCGGCCTTTCGTCCATCTTTAGTGGCCTGAGCGATTTGGCCCGGCCCAAGACAGTCCCCTATGCGTTCGACCGACGCAATCTCTCCTGCTTCTTTCTTTGCAACTAACTCATGATAAAGAATATCATCGGATACTTGGCCGGTTACCAGAACGACGGCGTCCACTTTTCTACTGGATTCCACACCAGTAAGAATACGACTCGTCGTAATGTTGCCCGACGAGATACTAGTTACGGAGGTTCCGACAACGATTTCAATACCCATCTCGTTCATTGAGTTGATTACGTGGACAAGTTCCAGCGTGTTGATCGTCCACGGTGCCGGATCGCTCGCAGTCGTGATGTAAGTTACTTTACAGCCCGCCCGGGCAAGGCGCTCAGCCACTACCGTTGCCATGTAGAAGTAGTCTTCATCATAAACGACAACCTCACCGCTTGGTAAGTTGCCATCCAAGATTTCTTCCGGGCTGTACACGTGGGGGAGATCGGCGCCGGGTATCGGTTCATCGTGATTGCGACCGATCCCGTCCTTGCGCCATTTTGCTCCGGTCGCCACGATCACATGATCAGCTTCGAAGCCGATCACGTCGTTAGCAGTCAGGGCACTGTTGAGATACATGTTTGCATTGGGCATCGTCTGCAATTGCCCAACACGGTAATCCACCACGCGCCCCCAGGCACTCAAGCGAGGCATTTTACGCTCTCGCACCAGACGGCCCCCCCACTCCGATCCTCCATCTGCGATAGAAACCTGGTAACCGCGTTTCGCAAGTGTGTGGGCCGCTTCGAGACCCGCGGGACCACCACCCACAACAAGAATCGTCTTGGATGGGTCATCGGCAGGAGGCACATTTTCTGGATGCCAGCCTAAAGTATGCTCTTCTCCTGCTGACGGGTTCTGAGTACAGCGAATACGGACGTATGTCATAACCTCTGCTGTGCAAGCATTACATCCTATGCACTCACGGATATCATCATGGCGTCCTTCGTCTATCTTGTTTGGCAAGAAGGGGTCGGCTATTGAAGGTCGGGCGGCCCCGATTAAATCCAGAACGCCCCGCTTAATCTGGCTGACCATAGCGTCAGGAGACGTAAATCGCCCAACACCCACAACAGGTTTGTTCGTTACGCTCTTAACAAAATCGATAAACGGCTCTTGCTGCCCTTCTTCAAAGAAGCGACTGCTTCCGCTATCCCACGGCCAATCACTAACATTGACATCCCACAGGTCAGGAACGTCCGATAGTGCTTCAACAACGCGCCGCCCGTCTTCAAGTGCGGTAATATTTGATGCCCGTCGCCTGTCTTCTACCGCAAATCGGACCGCAACCGCGCAAGTGTCGCCAACCGCATCCTTCACGTCAGAAAGAGTTTCGCGAAGCAGTCGAACGCGATTTTCGAAGACCCCACCGTATTCGTCGGTTCTCTTGTTTGTTTTTACATCAAGGAAGTCCTGCAGAAGGGACAAATTGTGAGCGCAGTAGACATACACAATGTCAAATCCGGCCGATTTAGCGCGCACTGCCGCATCTCGATACCAGCGTCTGAAGTTGGCAATATCCTGCTTGTCGATTGTACGGGCTGTGATCGGGTTGTAATAGTAGTGGGGGAATTTGGCGGTAGGAGATAATGGATGCTCGCGATGGGAGGCGGCCGGTCCCGACGCACCTGCATGTGCGAGTTCCACGCCGGCCAACGCACCATGTTCTTTTATGGCTGCGGCAACGCGTGCTAGTTGGGGGACATGACTGTCGCTGTAAAAACAGGGGTCCGGGAGCGGTGCATGGTCAGAGGTTTGATGAATCATCGTTTCCTCCAAGCATACGACGCCCCATCCTCCTTCGGCCCGAGCTTTTCGATACGCGATCATTCCGTCGATGGAGGACATACCCATACTTAGAGCATGAGGTACAACGTAGAATCGGTTCTTGGTTCTGACGGGACCAATTTGAACGGGCTCGAACAGGATGTCATAACGTGGATCTCGCATGAGAGACGCTCCAATCGGTGTCGGGTATGCTGTACAACGCTAATGATGGTGCGCTGACAATTTAAGATGGCGAAGAAGTTAATGCTTACAAACCGCCGGTGTTCAGATCGTGCGGGTTGAGATCTCGCGCGCTTTGCAAAACGCATTTTTAACTGCAATTTTTCCCTCGCGGAAGCGAAGAATATCGAGACCGTCGATGGCAGAGGTGTTTCCATCGGATGTTATTACTAGGGTCCATGTAACGGTCGCAGTCGAAGTATGCTCGTCAATGGACGTGGATGTGATGTCGTATTTTGTGGAGGCGTTCAAAAATTGATCACTCGGCGCAAGCGCTTGTCCAATTGCTGCGCGTCCACTGTGCTGAACACCGAAAGGGTCCACGTATACACTAGCGTCGGTGAAGAAATCGAGCGTCTTCGAGAAATCGCGTGTGTTGAACGTATCCATAAAGGACTCAACCTGTGCGATAAGATTCTCCATTTACAATCCTCCAATAGATTCCTACAATCCGAAAGGTTCGAGTGCTATCACCGAAAGAATGACCAGATGGTCAGTCCACCTCGGGGCGCAGTATTAACTGCGCAAAGAAGACAAGTTGGGGCTCAGCTCACATGACCGGCGAGCCAATCTATGATCTCCCGAGCTATATCGTCGGAGTTATACTCAGACATTAACATGTGACCATTCCCGAAGATGCCTTTCTCTTCAAGACGAATGTGGTCGACATGGTTTCCCCGGCCCCGGATGTAGTCTGCTGCTTGTGCATTTGCTTCACGCATCCAACTTGCTTCACCTGTTACAACCGCGATCGGCCGCATGAATGGATCATGCTCCCCGGAAAGGGGTGCCGCGTTGAGGCCGTGCGAAAATTGGCCTAGGGAGTGTTTGAAGCCAGGACAGCCTAGTGGCTCCACCGCAACGATAGCCTTCACTGATGGGCCACCAATTGCCGCCAATGCCCATCCGCACGGCGCACCAGCGGAGTGGCTGAGCAAAACTGTGTCCCCAACCATGCTGAATAGGCCCTGCGCGATAGCTTCCACGTGTTCTTGGCTTGCGGCGAGACTTGTTGCCATTGGCCCTTGACTCGCCATGAAGCGATCAACAGGGGTCTCACCGCCGGGCCATTGCGTGTGTTTTTCAGCCCCCGGCCAAAGTTGGCTTTTCGCTGCTTCAAAAAAACGTGGACCGAGTTGCTCATAACTAGGTGGTTCCGTCGCACTGCCAAGTACGCGCCTATCCCAGCGGCTTCGCCCATGTCCTGGCCGGTCAAGCAAGTATACGGGATATCCCGCGCGCAGAAAGGCGTGCGCCCAGCCGGGCCGCCCATCCGGAGTGCGCAGAAACTCCGAACTTTGTCCACCACCGCCATGTACGAATGTAATCGATACGCTTTTTGGTTCGACGGGCACGAACCATTCGACATAGGCAGTTGGACCGGGATAAGTCTCGCCCGCGTGCAGGTTGCGGGACGTTGTGAGAAATCTCCCCCCGAAGTCTGCGAGGGCCAATGGTGTTAGATTGCTCAATATACTGTCCGCATCTGTTCGTGGAACTTCATCACGACGCGCATCTTGTCTCTGTCCGCAGCGATCGCACGCGCCTCCTCGATCCACTGCTCTTTCTGCTGGCCAGGTAGCATATGATACATGTTACGTAGGTTTGAAGATGCGCGCGGCGAGACAATTTCAAGAAACTTGAAACGACGGTCTCTATCGTAGGTTTCCAATATGTCTTCGCTACGGTTATCGTGAACAACTTGGGTCAGGGCCTCGACGAGCGCGAATGTGTCAAACATACCCCCTGTCAGCCCTAGCCCCCCTGTGGGATTGGTGATGTGCGCTGCATCACCGACTAGCATAATGCGCCCTACCCGCATTCGATCAGCGCAGCGTTGATGCATTCGGTAGGGCGAAAATGCCTCCACCTCGAACGGAACGCCGCCGGTGAGCAAACTCGGCAACACCTTTGCAATTCTCTGAGGGAGTTCCTCGACTGGAAGCGCTGGGTCTTCCATAAATGTCACGCGCCAGAAGTCGCTCGTGTCGATTTTACAGATGACCGAACCGTAGACATGATCGATCTGCATCGTCGTCTTCGAATAGCCACGCCGATCCAGATCTACGCGTGTATTAGTTGCGACATAACGTTCTGGCCACGTGATACCGAAGAAGTTAAGCTTCAAAACCTCTCGCCGAACAAAACTGGTGGCGCCGTCGGCCCCGATCAACCAGTCGGCGTCAATGGTCTCGTTAACTCCATCCTTTACAATCGTCGCCCGAATACCACTACTGTTCTGTTCGCATGCAGCCAGAGTGGTCGAATAGTGGATCTCTACGTTCGGCAACCTCTGCAGATGCGAGAGAATGATAAGTGAAAGCTTATCTTGACCCAGATGAAGGGCGTAGGGGAATTCGATCTCGCCTTCAAGACACCCGATATCCCAACGAATCATCTCGCCGGTTTCGTGGATGCGCCAGGCGTGGTCCTGCCGAAGGAAGCCAGCCTTCACGCAATCATCGAGCACACCTAGATCTCGGAGATGTGGCAGAACAGATGAATGGTAAACAAGCGCACGAGGACTATCGTTGGGCCTCGCCTCTGCTTCCAAGACAGTCACACGCATACCGGAACGTGCTAAGCCTAACGTGGTAAGAAGCCCGGTTGGGCCGCCACCGACGACAACGACATGTGCGCTCATATTAACTCTCGCTCCCTTTGAAAATGGTGGTCGCTGACCCAACGGGCATTGAAGGTCACCACATTTACGTCGACGCTGCCGCGCCGGCCAAACATGGCACGCCAGTTGCCGCTGCCCTCCGATCGAACGATACTCGCCCGCAGTGAATTCACAAATTGAATAATTAGAAACCGCGCTGATGTCAAGACGACTGGGTTGCGCTCAACGGTCTGCCATTGAGCATCCACGTAAACCTGCGACCAGTACATAACGGTAGATTTGGGGAGCCGAGTCGACACGCGAAGCTGCCTTTCCGAGGCAAATTAATTATTCAATATTGTAATTTATTGAGGCCGGCGCTATCGTGTCTTTCGCCGACCAAGTCGGCGTCAAGAGTCGCAACACCCTCTGATCTGTTCGAAGGGGGCTGCACTTAATGGGTTTTGACGGAACGCGGGGGAGGAATTCATGAGCGTGGACGTTGGGTCATCTGATGCAGGCATACAAGTGCAAACCGTCGGTCGTTCGCCTGGGCTGGGTAATGTACTCCGACGGAAGTCATTAGTCGCGACTGGCCTGGGCAATACACTCGAGTGGTACGACTGGACGATCTATGCGGTTTTCGCGCCTTACATAGCTAAGGCAATGTTTGACACCCAAGATCCTGTCTCAGCTTTGTTGAGCACCTTGGCGATTTTTGCGGTCGGCTTCATCTCTCGTCCGCTTGGAGGTATTGTCTTCGGAGCCCTAGCGGATCGCCTGGGGCGCAGATCCGTGCTGTTGACAAGCATGGTACTAATGGGTTTCGGTAGTCTTTTGATTGCCGTGTCCCCAACGTATGCCGCTATCGGCGGATTCGCGTCTCTCATCGTATTGGCTGCTAGGTTGTTGCAAGGTTTTGCTCATGGGGGTGAGGCGACCGCTTCCTACGCATATCTTGCGGAAATCGCTCCAAAGGAGCGGCGGGGCCTGTGGACGAGCAGCATGTTCTTTAGTGTCGGCATCGGCAGCATAGTCGCTACGCTGCTTGGTGTGGTCTTGACCCGGGTAATTGATGCCGTAGACATGGACTCGTGGGGCTGGCGTATTCCGTTTCTCCTCGGTGCTCTGCTTTCCGTGCTCGTGTTGTTTCTGCGAAAGAGCATGATGGAAAGCGACGTACTGACGGATTTCGTAGGTTCAAAAGGGGAGGGTTCCCCTAATCCGGTCGAGACCTCCGATTGGCCGAGAAGCAAAATTATATCACGTGCTGTCGGGATTTTCTTCTACCAAGCCGGCGTCGGCCTGCCATATTATCTCTGGACCGC
This sequence comes from Sinorhizobium sp. 22678, assembly GCF_052044265.1. Taxonomy (NCBI): domain Bacteria; kingdom Pseudomonadati; phylum Pseudomonadota; class Alphaproteobacteria; order Hyphomicrobiales; family Rhizobiaceae; genus Sinorhizobium; species Sinorhizobium sp. 22678. The sequence goes on from NZ_JBQEMS010000039.1 coordinate 25,911, forward strand.
GTACGCTGCGGTGTTCGCGATAACGCAGCGTGGCATGGATCCAAGCGGCGCCTTCACAGCGAGTTTGTTTGCACAAATTCCCTATATCATCGCCGTTCCTGTATGGGGATACGTTTCCGATCGAATCGGCAGGAAGCCCGTCACCATATTCTATTTTCTGTCAGTAGCAGTGCTAACATTTCCGCTAATTAGCTTCATATCCAGTGAGCCTTGGACGCTATTTGTCGCACAGGGCGTCATGCTCTCGGTTACTGGTTGTATTGGTGGTACGCTACCCGCAATCATCGCTGAACGTGTTCCAACACGGTACCGGTCGCGCATTATGGGTATTTCTCTCCCTCTTTCACTTGCTCTGTTTGGCGGCACAGCACCATACTTGAGCAGTTGGTTTTCTAGCCAACAACTCTCTTGGGTCTTTAACCTGTATGTCGTTATCGTTGTTCTAATAGCGGCGGGCGTGGTGGCAACTTGGAAAGAAACTAGGGGCATTGACCTGCGCGACGTCAATTAATGCGTTGATTTTTGAAGGTGAATGGCGGTGGAGCTGTCATTCACCCATCGTGCTCCATTTACATACCGGATAACGGCGAGTTTCGCGGTATTGCTGCACTTAGCCGAAAGCCGAAGTGTTGGCGAAGGGTTGCTGCTGGCGAGCAAACAGGACTCAAAGATGTTGTCGGACGTTTCGGCGGCTTTAGCGGAAAGCAATGGGGTTGAATGGCAAACGCAAGATAAGGGAATCTAGTCAATGAGGCTCTTCAGAATTTTGAACCTAGGAAAGTAAGAAAGGCTTCGAAACATGCAAATAAACTCCGGCATTAAGATCATTGTCCCAGTGAAGCGCGTTGTTGATTACAATGTAAAGATCCGCGTGAAGTCGGATGGTTCGGGCGTCGACCTGAACGGCGTGAAGATGTCGATGAACCCGTTTGACGAGATTTCGGTCGAGGAAGCGCTGCGCCTGAAGGAAGCCGGCAAGGCCGAGGAAGTTGTGGTCGTCTCCGTCGGTCCGGCCAAGGCGGAAGAAACCTTGCGCACGGCGCTCGCCATGGGCGCGGATCGCGCCGTCCTGGTCGAGACTGATGATGCCGTCGAGCCGCTCGCCGTCGCCAAGATCCTCAAGGGGGTCGCGGAAGCCGAACAGCCGGGCCTGATCATCGTCGGCAAGCAGGCGATCGACGACGATTCGAATCAGACCGGTCAGATGCTGTCGGCCCTGCTCGGCTGGCCGCAGGCGACGTTTGCCTCGAAGGTTGAGGTCGGATCCGGTTCTGCCCAGGTGACGCGCGAAGTCGATGGTGGTCTCCAGACCATCGAAGTCAAGCTTCCGGCCGTGGTGACGACGGACCTGCGCCTCAACGAGCCGCGTTATGCTTCGCTGCCGAACATCATGAAGGCGAAGAAGAAGCCGCTCGACAAGAAGTCGCCGGCCGATTTCGGCGTCGATACCGCCCCGCGCTTGAAGGTGCTGAAGACCGAGGAGCCGTCGGGCCGCAAGGCAGGCGTCAAGGTTAAGTCGGTCGCCGAGCTGGTCGAAAAGCTCAAGACCGAAGCCGGCGTGCTCTAAGGCGTTCATGCCCCGAAAAGTGGGAACCGGTTTTCGGACAAGGGCATGAACCGAAGGAATCAAGGGAGAACACAACCATGGCCATTCTTCTTCTGGCAGATCACGACAACGCAACCCTTTCCGACCAGACCGCCAAGGCGCTGACGGCAGCATCGAAGATCGGTTCCGACGTGCATGTGCTCGTCGCCGGCTCTGGTGCCAAGGCTGCGGCCGATGCGGCTGCAAAGCTCTCGGGCGTGACGAAGGTCCTGCTCGCCGACGATGCAAGCCTCGGCAACAACCTCGCCGAACCGCTGGCAGCGCTCATCGTGTCGCTTGCCGGCTCCTATGACGCCATCGTCTCGGCTGCGACCTC
>NZ_JBQEMS010000040.1:0-27416 GCF_052044265.1 Sinorhizobium sp. 22678
ATGGCAAAGAGCAAATTTGAGCGCAATAAGCCGCACGTCAACATTGGCACGATTGGCCACGTTGACCATGGCAAGACGTCGCTGACGGCAGCGATCACGAAGTATTTCGGCGAGTTCAAGGCGTATGACCAGATCGACGCTGCGCCGGAAGAAAAGGCGCGCGGCATCACCATTTCGACGGCGCACGTCGAATACGAGACGCCGAACCGTCACTATGCGCACGTCGACTGCCCCGGCCACGCCGACTACGTCAAGAACATGATCACCGGTGCGGCGCAGATGGACGGCGCGATCCTGGTTGTTTCGGCCGCTGACGGCCCGATGCCGCAGACGCGCGAGCACATCCTGCTCGCCCGCCAGGTCGGCGTTCCGGCGATCGTGGTGTTCCTGAACAAGGTCGACCAGGTCGACGACGCTGAACTGCTCGAGCTGGTCGAGCTGGAAGTGCGCGAACTGCTGTCGTCCTACGAATTCCCGGGCGACGACATTCCGATCATCAAGGGTTCGGCTCTGGCTGCGCTTGAGGATTCGGACAAGAAGATCGGCGAAGACGCGATCCGCGAGCTGATGGCTGCGGTTGACGCCTACATCCCGACGCCTGAGCGTCCGATCGACCAGCCGTTCCTGATGCCGATCGAAGACGTGTTCTCGATCTCGGGCCGCGGTACGGTCGTGACCGGTCGCGTTGAGCGCGGCATCGTCAAGGTCGGTGAGGAAATCGAGATCGTCGGCATCCGTCCGACGACGAAGACGACCTGCACGGGCGTTGAAATGTTCCGCAAGCTGCTCGACCAGGGCCAGGCCGGCGACAACATCGGCGCGCTGCTTCGCGGTGTCGACCGCAACGGCGTCGAGCGCGGTCAGATTCTGTGCAAGCCGGGTTCGGTCAAGCCGCACCGCAAGTTCAAGGCCGAAGCCTACATCCTGACGAAGGAAGAGGGTGGCCGTCACACGCCGTTCTTCACCAACTACCGTCCGCAGTTCTACTTCCGCACGACGGACGTGACCGGCATCGTGACGCTTCCGGAAGGCACGGAAATGGTCATGCCGGGCGACAACGTCACGGTTGACGTCGAGCTGATCGTGCCGATCGCGATGGAAGAAAAGCTGCGCTTCGCTATCCGCGAAGGCGGCCGCACCGTCGGCGCAGGCATCGTCGCCTCCATCGTCGAGTAACAAGAAAACGGCTTGAGCCGTTTCGGCAGGGACATGGTCGGCCATGTCCCTGCGATTTTTGAAAAGAAGCGGCTAAGCGAAACGAATACTTCAAGTGTGTGCTTCGTGAGCACACCGGAAAACACGAGCAAGGACAAGTCGAATGAACGGCCAGAATATCCGCATCCGCCTCAAGGCGTTTGATCACCGGATCCTCGATGCCTCCACGCGCGAAATCGTGTCGACGGCCAAGCGCACCGGTGCGAGTGTGCGCGGGCCCGTGCCGCTTCCGACCCGGATTGAGAAATTCACGGTCAACCGGTCGCCCCACGTCGACAAGAAGAGCCGCGAACAGTTCGAGATGCGCACGCACAAGCGTCTTCTCGATATCGTTGATCCGACCCCGCAGACGGTGGACGCGCTGATGAAGCTCGATCTGGCCGCCGGCGTAGACGTCGAGATCAAGCTGTAAGACCCGGCGCAAGCCGAAATAACAAGGAAGGTACGTGGAGTTTCTCCAACGGCTTCCAGGAACAGGAAACCGGAAGGTGTGTGAAGCGCCGGACGGGAACCCTAAACAAGAGGCGTGAACCGATGCGTTCAGGTGTGATTGCACAGAAGGTGGGAATGACCCGCGTCTACAACGACGCCGGCGAGCATATCCCGGTAACAGTATTGCGGCTGGAGAACTGCCAGGTAGTGTCCCACCGCACGGAAGAGAAGAACGGTTATACCGCAGTTCAGCTGGGTGCCGGCCGTTCGAAGGTCAAAAATACGCCGAAGGCCATGCGCGGCCATTTTGCCGCTGCCAGCGTTGAGCCGAAGGCAAAGCTCGTCGAGTTCCGCGTGAGCGCCGACAACCTGATCGACATTGGCGCCGAGCTTACGGCGGGCCATTTCGTCGCCGGGCAGCTCGTGGACGTTACCGGCACCACCATCGGTAAGGGTTTTGCCGGCGCGATCAAGCGCCACAACTTCGGCGGCCTGCGTGCAACGCACGGCGTGTCCGTCTCGCACCGTTCGCATGGTTCGACCGGTTCCAACCAGGACCCGGGCCGCGTCTGGAAGGGCAAGCGCATGGCTGGTCACATGGGCCAGACGCGCGTCACCATGCAGAACCTCGAAGTCGTATCGACCGATGAAGACCGCGGTCTGATCCTGGTCAAGGGTGCAGTTCCCGGCTCCAAGGGTTCCTGGATCGTCGTCCGTGACGCCATCAAGTCGGGCACTCCGGAAGGCGCACCGCGCCCTGCCGCAGTGCGCGCCGCAGAATCGAAGTAAGGGAGCCGAATAATGGATCTCACCGTCAAAACCCTCGAGGGCAAGGACGCGGGAAAGGTTTCCCTTTCCGACGCCATTTTCGGTCTCGAGCCTCGTGAAGACATCATTGCCCGCGTCGTTCGCTGGCAGCTCGCAAAGCGCCAGCAGGGTACGCACAAGTCCAAGGGCCGTGCGGAAGTCTCCCGCACCGGCGCCAAGATGTACAAGCAGAAGGGTACGGGCCGCGCCCGCCACCATTCGGCTCGTGCTCCGCAGTTCCGCGGCGGCGGCAAGGCTCACGGGCCGGTCGTCCGCAGCCATGCGCACGATCTTCCGAAGAAGATCCGCGCACTGGGCCTGCGCCATGCGCTGTCTGCCAAGCTGAAGGCCGAGGACATCATCGTCATCGACGATCTCGTCGCCAACGAAGCAAAGACGAAGGCGCTCGCCGGTGCATTCGCCTCGCTCGGCCTTACCAACGCCCTGATCATCGGCGGAGCCGAGATCGAAGGCAACTTCAAGCTCGCCGCCCAGAATATCCCGAATGTGGACGTTCTGCCGGTTCAGGGCATCAACGTTTACGACATTCTGCGCCGTGGCAAGCTCGTGCTTTCCAAGGCTGCTGTGGAAGCTCTGGAGGAGCGGTTCAAATGACGGATCTTCGCCACTACGACGTGATCGTGTCTCCCTCGATCACTGAAAAGTCGACGCTGGTCTCCGAACAGAACCAGGTCGTCTTCAATGTCGCCAAGGGTGCTTCGAAGCCTGAGATCAAGGCTGCCGTCGAAGCGCTGTTCGGCGTGAAGGTCACGGCCGTGAACACGCTCGTCCGCAAGGGCAAGTTGAAGCGCTTCCGCGGCTTCGCCGGAAAGCAGAAGGACGTGAAGAAGGCGATCGTAACGCTCGCCGACGGTCAGTCCATCGACGTTTCCACCGGTCTCTAACGGATAGGCCCATTAGGGTAAAAACCCAAAAGGGAACAAGAAAATGGCATTGAAAAGTTTCAATCCGACGACGCCGAGCCAGCGTCAACTGGTCATCGTCAGCCGTGCCGGCCTCTACAAGGGCAAGCCGGTCAAGGCGCTGACCGAGGGCCTGTCCTCCAAGGGCGGTCGCAACAACCTGGGCCGCATCACCGTTCGTTTCCAGGGCGGTGGTCACAAGCGGACCTACCGTCTGGTCGACTTCAAGCGTCGCAAGTTCGACGTCGAAGGCACGGTCGAGCGTCTGGAATATGACCCGAACCGCACGGCGTTCATCGCGCTGGTCAACTACGCGGACGGTGAGCAGGCCTATATCCTTGCGCCGCAGCGCCTGGCTGTCGGCGACAAGGTGATTGCCTCGGAAAAGGCCGTCGACGTCAAGCCCGGCAATGCGATGCCGCTGCAGTACATTCCGGTCGGCTCCATCATCCACAATGTGGAGATGAAGCCGGGCAAGGGCGGTCAGATCGCTCGCTCCGCCGGAACCTACGCTCAGCTCGTCGGCCGTGACCAGGGCATGGCGATCCTGCGCCTGAACTCGGGCGAGCAGCGTCTGGTGCACGGCTCTTGCCTCGCATCGATCGGTGCTGTATCGAACCCCGATCACGGCAACATCAATGATGGTAAGGCCGGCCGTTCGCGTTGGCGCGGCAAGCGTCCGCACGTACGCGGCGTCGTCATGAACCCGGTTGACCATCCGCACGGCGGCGGTGAAGGCCGCACCTCCGGTGGTCGCCATCCGGTCACGCCATGGGGCAAGCCCACAAAGGGCAAGCGCACGCGCTCCAACAAGTCGACCGACAAGTTCATTATGCGCTCGCGTCACCAGCGCAAGAAGTAAGAGAGGAAGTCTCAAGTGGCTCGTTCAGTATGGAAAGGTCCGTTTGTTGACGGTTATCTTCTCAAGAAGGCTGAGAAGGTCCGCGAAGGCGGCCGCAACGAAGTGATCAAGATGTGGAGCCGTCGCTCCACGATCCTTCCGCAGTTCGTCGGTCTGACCTTCGGCGTCTACAACGGCAACAAGCACGTTCCCGTCTCGGTGTCCGAAGAAATGGTCGGTCACAAGTTCGGTGAATTCGCTCCGACCCGGACCTATTATGGTCATGGCGCGGACAAGAAAGCGAAGAGGAAGTAACGATGGGCAAGGCAAAAGCCGAACGCCGGCTGAAGGATAATGAGGCGCAGGCAGTTGCGCGCACGATCCGCGTCAGCCCCCAGAAGCTCAACCTCGTTGCCGCGCTGATCCGCGGCAAGAAGGTCGACCGGGCTCTGGCCGAACTCGAGTTCTCGCGCAAGCGCATCGCAGGCACCGTCAAGAAGACGCTTGAATCTGCGATCGCCAACGCAGAGAACAACCATGATCTCGACGTTGATTCGCTCATCGTCGCAGAAGCTTTTGTTGGCAAGTCGATCGTGATGAAGCGCTTCCACGCCCGTGGTCGCGGCCGTGCATCGCGGGTCGAAAAGCCGTTCGCGCACTTGACGATCGTCGTTCGTGAAGTGGAAGCCAAAGGGGAGGCCGCATAATGGGCCAGAAGATTAATCCGATCGGTTTCCGTCTCGGCATCAACCGGACCTGGGATAGCCGTTGGTTCGCGGACAACGCGGAATACGGCCAGCTTCTTCACGAAGACCTGAAGATCCGCGCCTATCTGATGGAAGAGCTGAAGTCGGCCGGTATCGCCAAGGTCGTGATCGAGCGTCCGCACAAGAAGTGCCGCGTGACGATCCACTCGGCACGCCCGGGCCTGATCATCGGCAAGAAGGGCGCCGACATCGAAAAGCTTCGCAGGAAGCTTTCCGAGATGACCAATTCGGAAACGCACCTCAACATCGTCGAAGTGCGCAAGCCGGAAGTCGACGCAACGCTCGTTGCGCAGTCGATCGCTCAGCAGCTCGAGCGCCGCGTAGCGTTCCGTCGTGCGATGAAGCGTGCCGTTCAGTCGGCGATGCGCCTCGGCGCCGAAGGCATCAAGATCACCTGTGCCGGCCGTCTTGGCGGTGCGGAAATCGCCCGTACCGAATGGTATCGTGAAGGCCGCGTTCCGCTGCATACGCTGCGCGCCGACATCGACTACGGCACGGCCGAAGCGGAAACCGCTTTCGGTATCTGCGGTGTCAAGGTCTGGATCTTCAAGGGCGAAATCCTTGAGCATGATCCGATGGCTTCCGAGCGTCGCGCGACCGAGAGTGACAACCAGGGCGGTAGCGGCAGAGAGCGTCGCCGCGAGAACGCGTAACATTCGCGCGTGGCAGCCAATATCGGAGAAGTAAAAAAATGTTGCAGCCAAAGCGTACGAAGTATCGCAAGCAGTTCAAGGGGCGCATCAAGGGCGTCGCGAAGGGCGGCTCTGACCTCGCCTTCGGCGAGTTCGGTCTGAAGGCTCAGGAGCCCAACCGCGTCAATGCTCGCGAGATCGAAGCGGCCCGCCGTGCGATCACCCGTCATATGAAGCGCGCCGGCCGCGTCTGGATCCGGGTATTCCCCGACGTTCCGGTCACGGCAAAGCCGACCGAAGTCCGCATGGGTAAGGGCAAGGGTTCGGTCGAATACTGGGCATGCAAGGTCAAGCCCGGCCGCATGATGTTCGAGATCGACGGTGTCAACGAGGAGCTCGCCCGCGAAGCACTTCGCCTCGGCGCTGCCAAGCTCTCTGTCAAGACGCGCTTCGTGCAGCGTATCGCAGAGTAAGGAGTGAAGCTCATGAAAGCCGCAGATGTTCGCGCTCTGAGCGCCGACCAACTCAAGGAAGAGCTTGCCAAACTGAAGAAGGAGCAGTTCAACCTGCGCTTCCAGAAGGCGACTGGCCAGCTCGAGAAGTCTTCGCGTATCAACGAGGTCCGCAAGGACATCGCACGCATCAAAACCATTGCCCGCCAGAAGGCGGCAGAAGCCAAGGCCTAAGGACCAGAACACTATGCCGAAACGCATTCTGCAGGGCACCGTCGTCAGCGACAAGAACGACAAGACCGTCGTCGTCCGGGTCGAGCGCCGCTTTGCGCACCCGATCCTTCAGAAGACCGTTCGTCGTTCCAAGAAGTACAAGGCTCACGACGAGAACAACCAGTTCAAGGTCGGCGACCTCGTTTCCATCGAGGAATGCGCGCCGATTTCCAAGGACAAGCGCTGGACGGTCGTTTCCGCCCAGTCTTGATTTCTGCAGGTTTTGACCGCCGGACCCTTGCGTCTCGGGCAAATATCTGTATGAAGCACGCAATTAAAGCCGAGGAACGCTCGAGTTCGAGCGTTCTTTTGCTTTGAGATGAGCACAATAAGCCGGGCGAGGGGGTTTCGACCCAACCGGCCTGGTAACAACAAGAAGGCGACCTGACATGATTCAGATGCAAACAAACCTCGACGTGGCGGATAATTCCGGCGCACGTCGTGTCATGTGCATCAAGGTGCTGGGCGGCTCCAAGCGTAAATACGCGTCGATCGGCGACATCATCGTCGTTTCGATCAAGGAAGCCATTCCGCGCGGCCGCGTGAAGAAGGGTGATGTCATGAAGGCTGTTGTCGTTCGCACCGCGAAAGACATCCGCCGTGCGGATGGCAGCGTCATCCGTTTCGACACCAACGCAGCCGTTCTCATCGACAACAAGAAAGAGCCGATCGGCACCCGTATCTTCGGACCGGTTCCGCGCGAACTCCGCGCCAAGAACCACATGAAGATCATCTCGCTGGCTCCGGAAGTACTCTAAGGGAGCGATCAGAGATGCAAAAGATTCGCAAAGGCGACAAGGTCGTCGTTCTGACCGGTAAGGACAAGGGCCGTACCGGCGAAGTCATTCAGGTCATGCCGAAGGAAGACAGGGCTCTCGTGCGCGGCGTCAACGTGGTGAAGCGTCACCAGCGCCAGACTCAGAACCAGGAAGCCGGCATTATCACAAAGGAAGCCTCGATCCACCTTTCGAACATCGCGATCGCCGATCCGAAGGACGGCAAGCCGACCCGCGTCGGTTTCAAGATCGATGGTGACAAGAAGGTCCGCGTGGCCAAGCGTTCGGGAGATGTGATCGATGGCTAAGTCCGCTTATGAGTCCCGGCTCAAGAAGGAATATGTAGAGCGCATCCGCAAGGCGATGCAGGAGCAGTTCTCCTACGCCAACGAAATGCAGATCCCGCGCCTCGACAAGATCGTCATCAACATGGGTGTTGGCGAAGCGACCGGCGATTCCAAGAAGCCGACCGTTGCTGCTGCCGACCTCGCTGCGATTGCCGGCCAGAAGCCGGTCATCACCCGCGCTCGCAACTCCATCGCCGGCTTCAAACTTCGCGAAGGCATGCCGATTGGTGCCAAGGTTACCTTGCGCGGCGTTCGGATGTATGAGTTCCTGGATCGTCTCATCAACATCGCTCTTCCGCGTGTTCGAGACTTCCGCGGCCTCAATCCGAAGTCCTTCGATGGTCGTGGCAACTTTGCCATGGGCATCAAGGAGCACATTGTGTTCCCTGAGATCAACTACGACAAGGTTGATCAGATGTGGGGCATGGACATCATCGTTTGCACGACGGCAACTAACGACGACGAAGCACGCGCTCTTCTCAAAGAGTTCAACTTCCCGTTCCGTCAGTAATCCGTAACGGCAAGCGTAAAGAAGGATAACTGTTATGGCGAAAACGAGCGCAGTTGAAAAGAACAAGCGCCGCCGCAAACTGGTTGCCAATCACGCCGCCAAGCGCGCGGTCCTGAAGGCAATCATCATGAACCAGTCTTTGCCGATCGAAGAGCGGTTCAAGGCCACCCTCAAGCTGGCCGAACTGCCCCGCGATGGGTCCAAGACCCGCATCCGCAATCGTTGCGAAGTCACCGGTCGTCCGCGTGCCTATTATCGCAAGCTGCGCATGTCGCGTATTGCACTTCGCGAACTGGGCAATCTCGGCAAGGTGCCGGGCGTGGTCAAGTCGAGCTGGTAAGGAGACGGGTACATGGCAATGACTGATCCTTTGGGCGATATGCTCACCCGTATCCGCAACGGCGCTGCTCGCCGCAAGTCGAGCGTTTCGACGCCGGCTTCCAAGCTTCGCGCACGCGTTCTGGATGTCCTTCAGGCTGAAGGCTACATCCGCGGATACTCAGAGGTCGAATTCGGCAACGGCAAGGCCGAGCTGAACATCGAGTTGAAGTACTACGAAGGCGCATCCGTGATCCGTGAGATCGCGCGCGTCTCCAAGCCGGGCCGCCGGGTCTATGTCTCGGTCAAGTCCATTCCGCAGGTCGCGAACGGCCTCGGCATCACCATCCTTTCGACTCCGAAGGGCGTGATGGCCGATCACCAGGCACGCGAACAGAATGTTGGTGGCGAGGTTCTTTGCTCGATCTTCTAAGATCGAGCAGGATCTCCATAGCGAACAGACAGGTATAAAAATGTCTCGTATCGGTAAGAAGCCCGTTCAAGTTCCGGCAGGCGTCACGGCTAACGTGGATGGCCAGAAGGTAACGGCAAAGGGCCCGAAGGGCGAACTGTTCTTCGTCGCAAATGACGAAGTTTCGGTGAAGCTCGAAAACAACACGGTTGTCGTTCAGCCGCTCAACGAGAGCAAGGATGCTCGCGCAAAGTGGGGCATGTCCCGCACGATGATCGAGAACATCCTCAAGGGCGTGAAGGACGGTTACGAGCGCAAGCTCGAAATCAACGGCGTCGGTTACCGCGCTTCCATGCAGGGCAAGAACCTGCAGCTCGCGCTCGGTTTCAGCCACGACGTCGTCTACCAGACGCCGGAAGGCATCACGATCGCTGTGCCGAAGCCGACGGAAATCGTCGTCTCCGGAATCAACAAGCAGCAGGTCGGCCAGGTTGCCGCGGAAATCCGCGAATACCGTGGCCCCGAGCCCTACAAGGGCAAGGGCGTCAAATATGCCGAAGAGCGGATCGTCCGCAAAGAAGGCAAGAAGAAGTAAGGATCACGCGAAATGGCTAGCAGGAAAGATACTCTTGTGCGTCGCGCCAGCCGCGTGCGCCGTCAAATCAAGGCGGTTGCCAATGGCCGCCCGCGCCTGTCGGTTCATCGCTCGTCGAAGAACATCTATGCGCAGATCATTGACGATGTTGCCGGCAAGACGATTGCCTCGGCATCGACCCTCGACACGGATCTGCGGTCTTCGCTGAAGACCGGCGCCGATACCGAAGCCGCTACGGCTGTCGGTAAGCTCCTGGCAGAACGTGCTTCCAAGGCGGGCATCAAGGACGTTGTCTTTGATCGTGGCGCCTTCATCTACCACGGCCGCATCAAGGCGCTGGCCGAGGCAGCTCGCGAAGGCGGCCTGAACTTCTAAAGTTCGTCGCCCGGGCCGCAATGCCCGGGCGTAACCCGGCTTCGCAAATCCCCGGCCGCTTCGATTTCCAAGGAAGCGAGGCGGCTTTCGTCAATCTGCCGATTGCACCCGGAAAAGAAAAAGGAAGAGGACAATGGCACAAGAAAGAAGAGGTTCTCGCGAAGATCGCCAGAACCGCGAAGAGCGCGACAGCGAATTTGTCGATAAGCTCGTCGCTATCAACCGCGTCGCCAAGGTGGTGAAGGGCGGTCGTCGTTTCGGTTTCGCCGCTCTCGTCGTCGTAGGCGACCAGAAGGGCCGCGTCGGCTTCGGCCATGGCAAGGCACGCGAAGTGCCGGAAGCCATCCGTAAGGCAACGGAAGCCGCCAAGCGCGACCTGATCTTCGTACCGCTGCGCGGTGGCCGCACTCTGCACCACGACGTGCACGGCCGTCATGGCGCCGGCAAGGTGCTGCTGCGCTCGGCCAAGCCCGGTACCGGTATCATCGCCGGTGGCCCGATGCGCGCCGTCTTCGAGACGCTCGGCGTTCACGACGTCGTAGCCAAGTCGACCGGTTCGTCGAACCCCTACAACATGGTTCGCGCTACCTTCGACGCGCTCAAGAACCAGATGCACCCGAAGGATATCGCGGCACAGCGCGGCATGAAGTACGCCACGCTCCAGTCCCGTCGCGTTTCCGCCGGCGTTGCTTCCGAAGAATAAGGGAGCTGACAGATGGCTAAGAAGGAAGTTGCCAAGAAGACGGTTACCGTCGAGCAGATCGGTAGCCCCATTCGCCGTCCGGCCGTGCAGCGTCAGACGCTCGTCGGTCTGGGCCTCAACAAGATGCACCGGGTACGCACGCTGGAAGACACTCCGGCCGTTCGCGGGATGATCCGGGCCGTCCAGCACCTCGTTCGCGTCGTCGACGAGAAGTGAGGGGGATCGAGATATGAAACTGAATGAAATCAAGGACAACGAAGGCGCGACCAAGAACCGCAAGCGTCTGGGCCGCGGTATCGGCTCCGGTTCCGGCAAGACGGCCGGTCGCGGTGTAAAGGGTCAGAAGGCGCGTTCGGGCGTCGCGATCAACGGCTTCGAAGGCGGTCAGATGCCCATCTACCGCCGCCTGCCGAAGCGCGGCTTCAACAACATCTTCGCTTCGGAGTTCGTTGTCGTGTCGCTCGGCCGGATTCAGGCCGCAGTCGATGCCAAGAAGCTGGACGCCTCCAAGACCGTCGATGCCGCCGCTCTCAAGGCCGCCGGCGTTATCCGCCGCGTCAAGGATGGTGTGCGCGTTCTCGCCGACGGCGAACTGAAGGCGAAGGTTTCGCTCGAAGTTGCCGGCGCCTCCAAGCCTGCGATCGAGAAGATCGAGAAGGCTGGCGGTTCCGTCAAGCTGCTCTCCGCAGCCGCTGAATAAATATGACTGATGAACCGCCCGGGGTGCTTCACGCCGGGCGGTTTTGCTCCCATATGTGAGCCTCACGTCCAAGCGCAGCGAATCGGCTGCCGCGACGGGACATAACGGAAACCACGGTGAGGCATCCGATTGCAGCGACAATCGCCTCGCGCCTGGTTTTCCACGACGAAAACTGATTCCATCCGGAACGACCGGGTTTTCCCGTGTTTCCGAGACTTGGTACGCGGAGAATTGCATGGCTTCTGCAGCGGAACAGCTCGCCTCGAACCTGAATTTTTCGACTTTCGCCAAGGCGGAAGATCTGAAAAAGCGCCTTTGGTTCACTCTCGGTGCGCTTCTGGTCTATCGACTTGGCACCTACATTCCGTTGCCGGGCCTTAACCCGGACGCATTCGCGCAGGCATTTCAGGGGCAGTCGGGGGGCATTCTCGGCCTCTTCAACATGTTCTCGGGCGGCGCGGTCGAGCGCATGGCGATCTTCGCCCTCGGCATCATGCCCTACATTTCCGCATCGATCATCGTGCAGCTCATGACGTCGGTCGTTCCGGCGCTCGAGCAGCTGAAGAAAGAGGGCGAGCAGGGCCGCAAGGTCATCAACCAGTACACCCGCTACGGCACGGTGCTGTTGGGCGCGATGCAGGCCTACGGTATTGCCGTCGGTCTCGAAAGCGGCAGCGGTCTCGTCAACGATCCGGGCTGGTTCTTCCGGATTTCCACCGTTATTTCGCTGCTCGGCGGCACGATGTTCCTGATGTGGCTCGGTGAGCAGATCACCTCCCGCGGCATCGGCAACGGTATTTCGCTGATCATCTTCGCCGGCATCGTCGCCGCTCTGCCCTCGGCGCTTGCCGGAACCCTTGAGCTCGGCCGTACCGGTGCTCTGTCAACGCCTCTCATCCTTGCGATTATCGTCATGGTCGTCGGCGTGATCGCGTTGATCGTCTTCGTCGAGCGCGCGCAGCGCCGCCTGCTGATCCAGTATCCGAAGCGCCAGGTCGGCAACCGCATGTTCCAGGGCGACACGTCGCACCTGCCGCTGAAGCTCAACACCTCGGGTGTGATCCCGGCGATCTTCGCGTCGTCGCTTCTCCTGCTGCCCGCCACGCTCGCCGGCTTTGCCAACACCGCGACCATGCCCGACTGGGCAACGGCGATCGTCGGTGCGCTCGCTCACGGTCAGCCGCTCTATATGATCCTTTACGGTGCGATGATCGCCTTTTTCGCCTTCTTCTATACGGCCATCGTCTTCAATCCGAAGGATACGGCCGACAATCTGAAGAAGCATGGCGGGTTCGTTCCGGGCATCCGCCCGGGTGAACGCACGGCCGAATACATCGATTACGTGTTGACGCGCATCACCGTCATCGGCGCGATCTACCTGGTCTTTGTCTGCATCCTGCCTGAGATACTCATCTCGCAGACAGGGGTGCCGTTCTACCTTGGTGGTACGTCGCTTTTGATTGTTGTCAGTGTGACCCTCGATACGGTAGCACAGATCCAGGGTCACCTCATTGCCCAGCAATATGAGGGGCTGATCAAGAAGTCGAAGCTGCGCGGAGGAAAGAGGGGACGATGAGGTTAATTTTTTTGGGACCGCCGGGCGCTGGCAAGGGTACTCAGGCCAAGCTTCTGACGGAGAGATACGGCATTCCGCAGCTTTCCACGGGGGATATGCTTCGGGCGGCCGTAGCTCAGGCGACCGAGGTCGGCAAGCGGGCGAAAGCCGTGATGGATGCCGGCCAGCTCGTCTCCGACGAAATCGTCAATGAGATCGTCTCCGACCGCATCGATTCGCCGGATTGCGCAAGGGGCTTCATTCTCGACGGCTATCCGCGCACGGTCCCGCAGGCCGTAGCGCTCGACGGGATGCTTGAGGCAAAAGGCTTGAAGCTCGATGCGGTCATCGAGTTGAAAGTCGATGAGGCAGCTCTTGTGCGGCGCATGGAGAATCGCGTAGCCGAAACCGTCGCGGCCGGCGGCACCGTACGCTCGGACGACAATCCGGAAGCATTCCGGCGGCGTCTGCAGGAATATCGGGAAAAGACCGCTCCGCTTTCGGAACACTACGCCCGAACCGGTCGGTTGAAGACCGTGGACGGCATGGCGGATGTGGATACGGTTACGGCCGAGATCGAGAAGATTCTGGTATAGGCATTGCCTTTGCCAAAATGGAAGCGCCGGGGAGTTGACTTTTTCGGCCGATTCCTCCAAAGACTGCGTCAACTCGCGACAAGAGAAGCGATCGGCGCGGTCTTCAACGAAATGAAGTCCGGGTACGGTCGTTTTTGACGTGTCTCGAACCTCAATCAACGAGCGGCTCTTAAGGTCGCGTAACGAAGCACCTATTGCCTGTAGGCAACTGGAACGCAAGGAGAATAGACGTGGCACGTATCGCTGGCGTCAACATCCCGACCGCAAAGCGCGTCGTCATCGCGCTGACGTATATTCACGGGATCGGCACGAAATTCGCACAGGAAATCATCGAGAAGGTCGGCATTCCGGCCGAGCGTCGCGTTCACCAGCTGACGGACGCTGAGGTCCTTCAGATCCGTGAAACGATCGACCGTGACTATCAGGTCGAGGGTGACCTGCGTCGCGAGACCTCGATGAACATCAAGCGTCTGATGGATCTCGGCTGCTATCGCGGTCTGCGCCATCGTCGCGGCCTGCCGGTGCGCGGTCAGCGCACGCATACCAATGCCCGCACCCGCAAGGGTCCGGCAAAGGCGATCGCCGGCAAGAAGAAGTAATTTCCCGAAAAGGGAAAACGGGAGGCTGGCGCACGCGCCGGCCTCCTTTTGCAGTTTGGGAAGGGCAAGTGTCCGACCAATGCGAGTGCCGTTACCGGTTTCTCGGAATGCTCGCGAAGCCGGTGTCCCGGCTGTCGCGAATTGTAAGATGCAGGGCAGGGGACGACCAATCCTTTTCCCGGTGGAGCCGCTGGAATTACGGCGGTGCAGAGATCTAAGAAAGGGATCCTATGGCCAAGGAAGCCACCCGCGTTCGCCGTCGCGAGCGCAAGAACATCACGTCTGGCGTCGCACACGTCAATTCGTCGTTCAACAACACGATGATCACCATTACCGACGCGCAGGGCAATGCTATTGCCTGGTCGTCCGCCGGTGCGAAGGGTTTCAAGGGTTCGCGCAAGTCGACCCCGTTCGCCGCGCAGATCGCCGCTGAAGATTGCGCCAAGAAGGCTCAGGAACACGGCATGAAGTCGCTGGAAGTGGAAGTTTGCGGTCCTGGTTCCGGCCGCGAATCCGCTCTTCGCGCGCTCCAGGCTGCAGGTTTCATGATCACGTCGATCCGTGACGTGACCCCGATCCCGCACAATGGCTGCCGTCCGCGCAAGAAGCGCCGCGTCTGATCATCTGTATTCAACATTCCGGTGAGGACGTTCCGGTGTCCTCCCGGTCTTCGGGGCTCGGTTGTCACGATTGGATGGTGGCAACGAACGGAAGGCAGAAAACATGATCCAGAAAAATTGGCAGGAATTGATCAAGCCGAACAAGGTGGAGTTCGCCTCCTCCGGCCGCACCAAGGCAACGTTGGTCGCGGAGCCGCTTGAGCGCGGCTTTGGCCTGACGCTCGGCAACGCGCTTCGTCGCGTCCTATTGTCGTCGCTGCGCGGTGCTGCCGTAACCGCGGTTCAGATCGACGGCGTATTGCATGAGTTCTCTTCTATCCCGGGCGTGCGGGAAGACGTGACCGACATCGTGCTCAACATCAAGGAAATCGCCATCAAGATGGATGGCGACGACGCAAAGCGCATGGTCGTGCGCAAGCAGGGTCCGGGCGTCGTGACCGCCGGTGACATTCAGACGGTTGGCGACATCGAGATCCTCAACCCGAACCACGTGATCTGCACCCTCGACGAGGGCGCGGAAATCCGCATGGAGTTCACCGTCAACAACGGCAAGGGCTACGTACCGGCTGACCGCAACCGCTCGGAAGATGCGCCGATCGGCCTCATTCCGGTCGACAGCCTGTACTCTCCGGTCAAGAAGGTCTCCTACAAGGTGGAAAACACCCGTGAAGGCCAGGTTCTCGACTACGACAAGCTGACGATGTCCATCGAAACCGATGGCTCCGTCACCGGCGAAGATGCGATCGCTTTCGCGGCCCGCATCCTTCAGGACCAGCTGTCGGTCTTCGTCAACTTCGACGAGCCGCAGAAGGAAACCGAGGAAGAGGCAGTCACCGAACTCGCCTTCAACCCCGCGCTTCTCAAGAAGGTCGACGAACTGGAGCTTTCCGTCCGTTCGGCCAACTGCCTGAAGAACGACAACATCGTCTATATCGGCGACCTCATTCAGAAGACCGAAGCAGAAATGCTCCGTACGCCGAATTTTGGTCGCAAGTCGCTCAACGAGATCAAGGAAGTTCTCGCTTCCATGGGCCTGCATCTCGGCATGGAAGTGCCGTCCTGGCCGCCGGAGAACATCGAAGACCTCGCCAAGCGTTACGAAGACCAGTACTAACCTATTAGACTGCGGGCGGATGCCTGCAAGTAAAGGAGAATAGCCATGCGCCACGGTAAAGCCGGCCGCAAGCTGAATAGAACCGCCAGCCACCGCAAGGCGATGTTTGCCAACATGGCAGCTTCGCTGATCGAGCACGAGCAGATCGTCACGACCCTGCCGAAGGCCAAGGAAATCCGTCCGATCGTGGAAAAGCTCGTCACGCTCGGCAAGCGCGGCGATCTGCATGCCCGCCGCCAGGCGATCTCGCAGATCCGCGACGTTGCCGTCGTCTCGAAGCTGTTCGACGCGATTGCCTCGCGCTACGCCACCCGCAACGGCGGCTACCTGCGCATCATGAAGGCAGGTTTCCGCCAGGGCGACAATGCCCCGCTCGCCGTCATCGAATTCGTTGACCGCGACGTCGACGCCAAGGGTTCGAAGGACCGCGCCCGCGTTTCTGCCGAAGCCGAAGCAGCCGAAGCGGCCTGATCCGATCGGTTGACGAAACCTTTCAAGCGGCCGGGGGCTGATCGCCTCCGGCCGCTTTTTTGTTGGTTTTATTGAAAGTAGAAGTAGATCCTCATTCCTGTGCCTCTCAAATCCTGTGACAGGCAAAGGAAAATATGAGGGTCGGGAGAGGGTGTCGCGGGACCTTGGCCGGTGCGGCTCTCCCGGCTTGCGCCTTTATTCCGCTCTGGCGTGCGACCGTACGGGTGCGGTGGCCTGGCGCCGCCACCGCAGAAACCGCTTTCTGACGGCGCGCCAGGCGACGAGCACCGCCACAAGGAACAGATAAAGCATTTGCTCAGGGCCTACGACCTTGACCGACATGGCGAAATGCAGCGCGCCGGCCGCAGCAATCACGTAGACGAGCCTGTGAAGCTTGTTCCATCGTTGCCCAAGGCGCCTTATCGACCAGTTGTTCGATGTAACCGCCAGCGGGATGAGCAGCACGAGGGCTGCCATGCCGATGGTGATGAAGGGACGGCGGGCGATGTCGGCGAGAATGGCCGGGAGAAGGAGCGTCTGGTCCAGCACCATATATGTGAGGAAATGCATCATCACATAGTAAAAGGCGAGGAGGCCCAGGGCGCGGCGGTATCTGAGCCAGTTGACGCCGAACAGGTCGCGAATCGGCGTGATCGTCAGCGTGGCAATCAGGAAGCGGAGGGCCCAGATGCCGAGCAGGTGCTCGAATTCCTTGACTGCATTGCCGGGCAGCCGACCGGTGGCTCCAAGATAGAACCCCCAGGCGGCCGGTATGAGGCCGAGCGTATAGAGCGCCCAGATCGAAGGGCCGTGCAATCGTTTCGGCAGGGCAGGAAGGCTCGGCATCCTCAGAAATTCACCCTGAGGTCCATGCCGGCGTAGAGGTTCGCAACCTCTTCTGCGTAGCCGTTGAAGGGGAGCGTATCGCGGCGATTGGCGCCGAAGAAGCCGCCTTCGCCGATACGGTTTTCGGTCGCCTGGCTCCAGCGGGGATGATCGACGGCTGGATTCACATTGGCATAGAAGCCGTATTCACTCGGCCCGGCGAGGTTCCAGGTGCACGGCGGCGGCGTCTCGGTCAGAGAGATGCGCACGATCGATTTGATTCCCTTGAAGCCGTATTTCCACGGTACCACCAGGCGGATCGGTGCGCCGTTCTGGTTCGGCAGCGTCTTGCCATAGAGCCCTACGGAGAGGATCGTCAGCGGGTGGCGCGCTTCGTCGAGCCTCAAGCCTTCCCGGTAGGGCCATTCCAGGGGCTGGAAATAACCGGACTGGCCCGGCATTTCCTCCGGCCGGACCACGGTCTCGAAGGCGACATATTTCGCGCTTCCGAGCGGCTCGACCCTGTCGAGGAGCGCGGCCAACGGAAAGCCGACCCAGGGAATGACCATCGACCACGCTTCGACGCAGCGCATCCGGTAAATTCTCTCTTCCAGAGGGAAGGCCAGGAGCTCCTCCAGGCCGAATTCCCGCGGCTTGCCGACCAATCCGTCGACCTTCACCGTCCAGGGCGCCGGCTTGAAGTTTGCGGAGTTGGCAGCCGGATCGCCTTTGCCGGTCCCGAATTCATAGAAGTTGTTGTAGGTGGTGGCGTCCTTTTCCGGCGTGACGGGCTCATCGACCCTGTATTTGCTCTTGGACGCGTCGAGTGCGGCCGCGCGGCTCGGCTTGGGCACGGCGAGGGCCAGGCTTCCGGCCGCGGCGGCGATGAAGGTCCGCCGATCCAGGAAGAAGCGCTCCGGGGTGATTTCGGCAGCGGCAATCTTCGGCGTGCGATAGCTGGGCATGGGGTCTCCTCGGTGTCATTCGACTTTTTCTAATACGCAAATGAGCAGAGTTTCGATCACCGGAAAAGGCTGGCGAGACCACGTTTTCGTGCATGACTCGTGAACGTCGCCTGCGTCTTTGGGAGCGCAAGGCCGAGCAATTGGCGCGCAGCATGTACTCCTATGAATTCCCTGATGAAACGACCCCTCCTTGCGGCTGCATTGCGTTGGATTGTCGGGCGACAGGTTTGCCTTTTTCCGTGCGAAATCCTATCTGAACGTAGCTGCAACGAAAGGGAGAATGCTTCATGATCTTCGGCCATCGCGCTCTCGCGGCTCTCGTGCTTGCTGTTGCCATATCGTCACCTGCGATGGCCCAGGATGCCAGGACCGTGCCGCAGTCGCGGTCGGAGATGCAGCTCTCTTTCGCGCCACTCGTCAAACAGACGGCGAATGCAGTTGTGAACGTGTATGCCGAGCGCGTGGTGGAGCGTCGCTCGATCTTTGCCGGAGACCCTTTCTTCGAGGAATTCTTCGGGCAGCGGATGCCGAATCGCACCGAGAAGCAGTCGTCTCTGGGGTCGGGCGTGATCGTCGGCCGCAATGGCCTGGTCGTGACCAACAACCATGTCATCGAGGGCGGCGACGATATCAAGGTGGCGCTCGCCGACGGGCGTGAGTTCCCCTGCAAAGTCATATTGAAGGATGATCGCCTCGATCTGGCCGTCATGAAAATTCAGTCGGACGGTCCGTTCGACATCGTCCCGATCGGTGGTTCCGACGCGGTGGAGGTCGGCGACCTGGTTCTGGCGATGGGCAATCCCTTCGGCGTCGGGCAGACGGTGACGAGCGGCATCGTGTCGGCGCTCGCCCGCAACCAGATTTCCAACGGCGATTTCGGCTTTTTCATCCAGACGGATGCGGCGATCAATCCGGGCAATTCCGGCGGCGGCCTGATCAACATGAAGGGCGAGTTGATCGGAATCAACACCGCGATTTTTTCGAGAGGCGGCGGTTCCAACGGCGTGGGCTTTGCGATCCCCGCCAACCTGGTCAAGGTTTTCGTTGCCTCCGCTGAAGGAGGCAACGGCTCGTTCATCCGTCCCTTCGTCGGGGCGACTTTCGAGCCGGTGACTTCCGATGTGGCCGAGGCGCTCGGGCTTGAGCGGGCCCGCGGGGCGCTGGTGACGGCGGTCGTCGCAGGCGGTCCGGCGGAGAGCGCCGGCATGCGCCCCGGACAGGTGGTCACCGCCGTCAACGGCATACCGGTCGAACACCCCGATGCGCTTGGTTATCGTCTGACCACCGTGGGGATCGGCCACGAGGCGCGGGTTACGATCTCGGAGAACGGCAGTTCGCGCGAAATCGCCCTCAAGCTTGAGCGGGCGCCGGAAACACAGCCACGGGACGAACGGCTGATCGAGGGGCGCAACCCCTTCGCCGGCGCTGTCGTGGCAAATCTCTCGCCGCGGCTTGCGGACGAGTTGCGCATGCCCACGTCGCTGCAGGGTGTGGTCATCACCGAGATCAATCGCGGCTCGCCGGCTGCACGTATCGGCCTGGAACCGAAAGATATCGTTCGTTCAGTCAACGGGACGGCAATCGATAGTTCGAAGACGCTGGAAGGCGTCGTCGCCGAGGATGCCTCCTTCTGGCGTGTCGAGATCGAGCGCAACGGCCAGATCATCCGTCAGTTCTTCCGATGAGCGATCTCTTCGCCCCCCATGAGCCTCCTGAAATGGCCTCGGCAAGGCCGCTGGCCGATCGCCTGCGCCCGCGCACGCTGGCGGAGGTGACCGGCCAGGAGCATCTGACCGGCCCCGACGGCGTGCTCACACGGATGATCGCTTCCGGATCCCTCGGCTCGATGATCTTCTGGGGCCCGCCGGGAACCGGCAAGACAACGGTTGCCCGTCTGCTTTCAGGCGAGGCAGGTCTCGCATTCGAGCAGATTTCGGCGATCTTTTCCGGCGTTGCGGATCTTAAGAAGGTATTCGAATCTGCGCGCGCCCGGCGCATGTCGGGGCGCCAGACGCTGCTTTTCGTCGACGAGATCCACCGGTTCAACCGGGCGCAGCAGGACAGCTTCCTGCCGGTCATGGAGGACGGCACCGTCATCCTGGTCGGCGCCACCACCGAGAACCCGTCTTTCGAGCTTAACGCCGCGCTTCTGTCGCGGGCGCGCGTCTTGACGTTCAAGCCGCATGACGAGGCCAGCCTCGAGGAACTTCTGAAGCGGGCGGAGGCAGCCGAGGGCAAACCGCTGCCGCTCGATGACGACGCGCGGGCCAGCCTGATCCGCATGGCGGACGGGGACGGCCGGGCGGTGCTGACGCTGGCGGAAGAGGTATGGCGGGCGGCGCGCCGGGACGAGATATTCGATTCCGCCGGACTTCAGGAGATCGTCCAGCGCCGCGCGCCGGTATACGACAAGGGCCAGGACGGCCATTACAACCTGATCTCGGCGCTCCATAAATCCGTTCGGGGCTCCGACCCGGACGCGGCGCTCTATTATCTCTGCCGCATGTTCGATGCCGGGGAGGATCCGCTCTATATCGGCAGGCGGCTCGTGCGGATGGCGGTCGAGGATATCGGCCTTGCCGATCCGCAGGCACTGGCGATCTGCAATGCCGCCAAGGATGCCTATGATTATCTCGGGTCCCCCGAAGGGGAACTGGCTCTTGCCGAGGCCTGCGTCTATCTTGCAACGGCGCCGAAATCCAACGCCGTCTATACCGCCTACAAGGCGGCGATGCGCGCGGCCAAGGAGAACGGATCTCTGCTGCCGCCGAAGCATATCCTCAACGCTCCGACGAAGCTCATGAAGGGGGAAGGCTACGGCGACGGCTACCGCTACGATCATGACGAGCCCGACGCATTCTCTGGCCAGGATTATTTCCCCGAGAAGATGGGCAGAAAGACCTTCTACGACCCTCCGGAGCGCGGCTTCGAACGTGAGATCCGCAAGCGGCTGGAGTGGTGGAACAAGCTTCGGCGCGACCGGAATTCGTGAGGGTTCGCCCCAGCTCCGTCACTCCCGCAGGGCTGCCTTGCCACAGGATACCTTGTTGTCGCGATGAGCCCGTGGCATAGAAGAACCACATCGCAGACGGCTGCACGGATCGAATGGATCCGAACTTCCGCGGGGACGGCCTCGCTCCACATGAAGGAGTTCGAAATGGCCTGGTTCACGCTGTTGCTCGCCGGAATTCTCGAAATCGGCTGGGCGATCGGTCTCAAATACACGAATGGATTTACGCGGTTCACGCCGACTGTGCTGACGGTCGGGTCGATGATCCTGAGCGTCGTTCTGCTCGGAATAGCGGTGCGTTCGCTGCCGCTTGGCACGGCCTATGCCGTGTGGACCGGCATCGGCACCGTGGGTACCGTCATTCTCGGCATCATTCTGTTCGCAGAGCCGGCAACGGCGATGCGCCTCGGCTGCATCGGCCTCATCGTCGCGGGCATCGCGGGTCTGAAGCTCGTCGGCTGACGTGTTCGACCACTGAAAGTCTGCCCCTCATCCGGCCTGCCGGCCACCCTCTTCGCGCCAGCGGGGCGAAGAGACTCGCGGCGCCCCGGCAGGGGGATGAGGAGCAAGTGACCCTTCACGTCACTTCAGCGCGTCGAGTACGACCGCGGCAGCCAGCATTTCCCGCCAGCGGTTTTCGCGCCGTCTGAATGCCTCTTCGTCTGTTCCCCACTGTTCGATCTGCCAATCCTCGTCGACATGAGCGGCAGCCCATGCCTGTTCGGCGGAGAGCCTGCCCATGGCGAGGGCAAGAGCGAGCAGGGCGGATCCGGTCAGGCTGGTGACGGTGTGCAGGCAGGCGAGGCCGAGCGGTGTCGCAAACCCGCGCAGGCTCTCGGCAAAGGCCGAGACCGCCTCCGCCGGTTGTTCCTGATGGATCACGCCTTCCACGAGAATGAACCGGGCGCCGAGCGTCCGGGCGGCCCAGTCGATTATCGGATTCCAGTGCTCGTTCTGCCGAGCGACGAGTTCTTTCGGGCTGTCGGCCCGATAGCAGAGAAGATCGCTGCCGACAAAACGGACGATATCGTCGAAGACCGCACGATCGTCGAGCGCAACTCCGTCGATCGCGGTGTTGACGATCCGCGTGAGCGGCATCGCCGAGGGATCGATGATTTCGGTCTGGGCGTCCCACTCGGCTGCCAGCAGCCCTGCGAGCTTTTCGGTGGGTACGGTGAGCGCCCGTTTGGCCGGTGTGCGCACTGACCTTCCGTCGAGAAGCACGGCGTATCCGCCGTCATCCGCCGGTGCGGCGCTCGCCTGCTTGTAGAAGCGTTTCGGCAGCGGTTTCTGCATCTGGATCTGGGCCCGACGCACAGGATCGTCGTGGCTCAGCGCACCACTCAGTTCGTCGCGAATATCAGGCATGGCTGTGGTCCATCCATTCGATTATGTCTGCCGGAACGCGGGCGATGTGATCCGCACCGGATGCCATCAGCTCCGGGACACTGGCGTAACCCCAGGCGACGCCCAGGGCATCGGCGCCGGCGGCCTTCGCCATCTGCATGTCATAGATCGCGTCTCCGATCACGATCGTGTCGCGGGGATCGACTCCAGCCTCCGCGCAGCACTCCGTCACCATGGCGGGATGCGGCTTCGAGGGGCAGTCGTCCGCCGTGCGGGAGACGAAGAAAATCTTGTCGAATCCATGCATCGCCGCGATATGCGTCAGACCTCGCCTCGATTTGCCGGTGACGGCACCGATCAGCAGTTCGTCGCGTCCGGCCAGGGTCTGCATCATCTCCGCAATGCCCGGAAACAGCGCTTCGCTGCAGCCGGGTTCGCCTCGTACCGAGGCGAATATAGATTTGTAATGCGCCGTCATTGCGGTCGCCCGGTCGTCGACGTGTTCCTGCCCCATGAGCCGGGCAATGGCGATATCGAGAGTGAGGCCGATGATCGCCTTGGTCGCGTCCGATGTCGGGCGATCCAGATCGAAGGCCTCGAAGGTGCGGGCCATCACCTCATGGATCAGTCCCGCGCTGTCGACGAGCGTTCCGTCGCAATCGAAAAGGACGAGCTTCATCACTCTTCCTCGCCGGCGGCGTTTTCGTCGAAGCCGAGCAGGTTCCAGCTCTGCACCATGTGCTGGGGCAGGGGAGCGGTGATCTTCAGCCGCCCGCCGTTCGGATGCGGAATGTCTATGTGCCGCGCATGAAGGTGCAGCCGGTTCTGCATGCCGCCGGGGAAGGTCCAGTTGACGTCCGCTTCGAAATATTTCGGATCGCCGATGATCGGATGGCCGATATGGGCGGCGTGGACGCGCAGCTGGTGCGTGCGGCCGGTATAGGGTTCCATTTCCAGCCAGGCGAGGTTCTGCCCGGCTTGTTCGACGATCCGGTAATAGGAGATGGCGTGGTCGGCGCCATTCTCGCCGTGCTTGGCAATCCGGACACGGTCGCCATCGGGCGTGGGCTCCTTTACCAGCCAGGTGGAAATCTTGTCTTCCCGCTTGCGCGGCACGCCCCTGACCAGGGCCCAGTATGTCTTCTTGGTGTCGCGCTCGCGAAACGCCGCGGTCAGCTGTTGCGCAGCCCCGCGCGTGCGGGCGACGACAAGTACGCCCGAGGTATCACGGTCGAGACGATGGACGAGGCGCGGCTTTTCGCCCTTCTGGCTGGTCCAGGCCTCGAGCATTTTGTCTATATGCCGGTTGACGCCCGAGCCGCCCTGAACGGCAAGGCCGGCCGGTTTGTTGAGCACGATGACCTTGGCATCCTCATGCAGCACCATGCGCGACAGAAGCTCTCCGTCCGGCGATTGACGCAGGTCCCGGCCGCCGATCGGGCCGGATTTCGCTTCCTTGGGATCGACGCCGAGCGGCGGAATGCGGATCGTCTGGCCGGGTTGTATGCGCGTGTCGGATTTTGCCCGCGCCCCGTCCACGCGGATCTGTCCGGAACGCAGCAGCTTCTGCAGCGGACCGAAACCCAGTCCGGGGAAATGCACCTTGAACCAGCGGTCGAGACGCATTCCCGCTTCGTCGCTGTCCACCTGCCTGTGTTCTATGCCCGCCATTTTGCAGAAATCCGCCTTCTTTTCTTTAAAGGCTGGCTTTAGACCATTGCGCGCATCAGGGCCAGCCCGGCGAACACGGCAAGTATCGAAAGACCGACGCTCGCCGCGATATAGGCGAGGCCACTCATCGTCTGCCCGTGTTCCAGAAGGGTGATCGCGTCGAGCGAAAAGGCCGAGAACGTCGTGTAGCCGCCCAGCACGCCGGTGATCAGGAACACGCGTATTTCCGGCGAGGCTCCCATCTTATGCATGATGAACTGCGCCAGAAAACCGATCAGAAAGGAACCCGTAACGTTCACGAACAGCGTCCCCCAGGGAAAGACGGGTCCGGCGCGCTGCAGCATCCAGAGGCCGACGAGGTAGCGCAGGACGGAGCCAAGGGCGCCGCCGGCACCGACGAGGAGGATATGGTTCATCAAATCGCTCCGATCCGAGAAGGCTGCATCCTGTCAGCCGAGCCTCTCGGCGTGCCACCTGAGATGGTCGTCCATGAAGGTCGAGATGAAATAATAGGAATGGTCGTAACGCTCATGCATCCGGAGCGTAAGCCCGATACCCGTTCCTTTGACGGCTTCTTCGAACAGCCAGGGGCGCAGACCGTTTTCGAGGAAGCTATCCGCCTTGCCCTGGTCGATCAGGAATTCCGGGAAGCGGGCCCCGTCCTCGACGAGGGCGCAGGCATCGTATCTCCGCCAGGCGGCCTTGTCGGGACCGAGATACTTCTCGAAGGCACCGACCGACCAATCGGCGGAAGACGGCGCGACGATCGGCGCGAAAGCGGAGCAACTCTTGAAACGCTCGGGGTCCTTGAGAGCGACGGTCATTGCGCCATGCCCGCCCATCGAGTGGCCGAAGATACCCTGGCGGCTCATATCCACGCGGAAATGCTGGCCGACCAGGGCCGGGAGTTCTTCTGTGATGTAGCTGTACATCCGATAGTGCTCGTCCCAGGGCTTCTCCGTCGCATCGAGATAGAAGCCGGCGCCCTTGCCCATCTGCCAATTGGTGAGTTCATCGGGAACATCCGCCCCTCTTGGACTCGTATCCGGGCAGACGATGATGAGCCCCAGCTCCGAGGCCATGCGCCGGTACTCGCCTTTCTCCATGACATTGGCGTGGGTGCAGGTGAGGCCGGAGAGATACCAGAGAACGGGGCGAGGCTCCGTGATCGCCTGCGGCGGTACAAAGACGGCGAAGGTCATTTCGCCTTTGCAGGCCGTGGAATCATGAGCGTAGACGCCCTGCATGCCGCCGAAGGCCGTGTTCTGCGAGATTACTTTCATTCTTTGCTCCTGAATTTCATGGGGTGGCGCCCGCAAGCTGAACCGCGGCATTGACGGCGGCGGCGACGAGCACCGTGTTGAAGAAGAACGAAACGATAGCGTGCATCAGGTTCACGCGGCGCATCGCCGTTGTCGTGATGGCGACATCCGACGTCTGCGCCGTCATCCCGATGACGAAGGCGAAATAGAGGAAATCGTATCCGCCGGGACTGTCGGTCTCCGGGAACGCAAGACCGCGCGCTGCGGGATTGCTGGCGGGATCATTGCGGTCGGCAAGCCAATAAAGATGAGCATAATGCAGCGCGGCCATGGTGTGGATCGTCGCCCAGCCGAGCGCAACCGCTGCGAAGGCGATGGACAGCCCCACAGCGCCGCCGCCCCCGGCGCGGTTCAGCGCGAGGAACAGAGCCACCAGCGACGTCGCCGCGGCAACGAGCGTCACCAGGAAGATGATCGGCTCCGGCTCACCCGTGTCGCGCGCATTGGCCTGGAGATAACTGCCTGTAAGTTTGGGAAGCCGCAAAGCCGTGATCGACAGATAGATAAGGAAAAAGAGGATGGCCGCGACCTCGATTGCTTCTGCGCGGAATAATGCAAAACCGATGGGCAGGCTGACCAACCCGCCCGTCAGGGCGAGATAGAACGGCCAGTGCCGCAGGCCTGCCTTCCGATCCATTCGCCGCCTCCGTTCGCCGGTTCTACCTTTTTACCCGTCGGCAGAGTCGGTCAAGCGTTTCGAGAAAAGCGGAGCGGTCGCGGGAGGTGAGGGCGGCGTTATAGCCTTTGCTTTCCCCGGTCTCCCTGAGATGGGCCGAGAGATCGCGCATCGCGGATGCCATGCCGATGTTGGTCTCGTCGAAGACGCGCCCGGTCGGCCCGGTGACGAGCGCTCCGGCGCCGACGCAGCGCACGGCAAGCGGCACGTCGGCAGTGACGACGATGTCGCCGTCCCTGGCGCGTTCGGCGATCCAATCATCCGCTGCGTCGAAACCGGCCGATACGATGACGTTGCGAACCATCGGATCGCGCGAGGGGCGCAGGCCGGAATTGGCGACAAAGGTCACCTCCAGGCCATGGCGCTCGGCCACCTTCAGGATTTCCGGCTTTACCGGGCACGCATCGGCATCGACATAGATCATCGGGGATAGCTTCCGGCAGGCAAAAAAGCGCCGGATTCATTGGCCTCCGGCGCTTTCCTGAATGAGATTGCGAACTCAGTAGACAACGACAGAGCGAATGCTCTCGCCGGAATGCATGAGCTCGAACCCCTTGTTGATGTCCTCGAGCGGCATGGTGTGGGTGATCATCGGATCGATCTCGATCTTGCCCTCCATGTACCAGTCGACGATCTTCGGCACGTCGGTGCGCCCGCGCGCGCCGCCGAAGGCGGTGCCCATCCAGGTGCGGCCGGTGACGAGCTGGAACGGCCTGGTGGCAATCTCCTGGCCGGCGCCGGCGACGCCGATGATCACCGACTTGCCCCAGCCGCGATGCGAGGCTTCGAGCGCCTGGCGCATGACCTTGGTGTTGCCGGTGCAGTCGAAGGTGTAGTCGGCGCCGCCGATCTGGTCGGCACCGCGCTTCGTCAGGTTGACGAGATAGGGCACGATGTCGTCGCCGACCTCCTTCGGATTGACGAAGTGGGTCATGCCGAACTTTTCGCCCCAGGGCTTCTTGTCGTTGTTGAGGTCGACGCCGATGATCATGTCGGCGCCGGCAAGGCGAAGCCCCTGGATGACGTTGAGCCCGATGCCGCCGAGACCGAAGACGATGGCGGTGGCGCCGATCTCGACCTTGGCGGTGTTGATCACCGCGCCGATGCCGGTGGTGACGCCGCAGCCGATATAGCAGATCTTGTCGAAGGGAGCGTCCGGATTGACCTTGGCGAGCGCGATCTCCGGCAGCACGGTGAAGTTCGAAAAGGTCGAGCAGCCCATATAGTGGTGGACCTTGTCGCCGTTGATCGAGAACCGCGAGCTGCCGTCCGGCATCAGCCCTTGCCCCTGGGTGGCGCGGATGGCGGTGCAGAGATTGGTCTTGCGGCTGAGGCAGGAGGGGCAGGAGCGGCATTCCGGCGTATAGAGCGGGATGACGTGGTCGCCCTTCTTCACCGAGGTGACGCCCGGGCCGACATCGACGACGATGCCGGCGCCCTCATGACCGAGGATCGCCGGGAACAGCCCCTCCGGATCGGCCCCCGACAGCGTGAAATCGTCGGTATGGCAGATGCCGGTCGCCTTCACCTCGACCAGCACCTCGCCGGCCCGAGGGCCTTCGAGCT
>NZ_JBQEMS010000041.1:0-26567 GCF_052044265.1 Sinorhizobium sp. 22678
GTCATCGATCGACGATTTACCGTGAGATCAGGCGCAACACCTTCCACGATCGCGAGCTGCCCGACTATAGCGGTTACTTCCCGACCGTTGCTGACGATATCCGCAAAGAGCGGCGGCAGCGTTTGAGGAAGCTTGTGCGGCACCCGCAATTGCGCGAACTGGTGATCGAGCAGCTGAAGGCACTTTGGTCACCGGAACAGATTGCCGGTCGTCTGCTCGCCGATGGCGTGAGCGCCGTGCGGGTCTGCACCGAGACGATCTATCGCTTCATCTATGGCAAGGAAGATCAGGCGCTGGAACTCCATCAGCATCTGGCGGAAGGCCGCCGCAAACGCCGCCCCCGCGGCTCGAGGAAACCCCGCGACGGCACTTTTCCTGCTGCCTGCAGGATATCGCAACGTCCTGATTTCATTGGTAATCGTTCGCAGTTCGGTCACTGGGAAGGCGACTTGTTGATCTTCCAGCGTGACTTGGGCAACGCCAACGTCACGTCCTTGGTTGAACGCAAGAGCCGCTACACCGTCATGATCAAGAACCACAGCCGGCATTCACGACCGATTATGGACAAGATCATCGAAACGTTCTCTCCCTTGCCAGCCTTTGCCCGGCAGAGCTTCACCTTTGATCGCGGCACGGAGTTTGCCGGATTCAGGGCTTTGGAAGAGGGCATCGGCGCGCGGAGCTGGTTCTGCGACCCCAGTGCGCCTTGGCAGAAAGGTGCCGTGGAAAACACCAACAAGCGCATCCGCCGCTTCATGCCTGGCCATACCGATCTCTCCGCTGTCAGTCAGCAACAGCTCGTCGCCCTCGCCCAACATATGAATGCGCTCCCGCGCAAGTGCTTGGGCTATCGAACGCCCACCGAGGTCTTCATGGCGCATTTGCGCAAATGCGCGTAGTGCCCTACTCTTCACCCGTCAATGTTGCACTTGGATTAGATTCTCCCGCTTTGCGCCAATCCCTGGTGAGCTTAATCCCTCGCCGAGTGCTTGCTTCTGTTGGGGTGGACGGCCCCGAACGGCATCGAATGTGCCAGAGTGAGTCGTTGTGAACTCAAGCAAAGGGAGCCGTCCGTGGAGCAGATTATTCGTATTGGCATGGATACGTCAAAACATGTCTTTCAATTGCATGGCGTCAACGCTGCTGAGCAACCGATCCTGCGCAAGAAGTTGCGCCGTAAGGAAATGATGGGCTTTTTTCGCGCAATGCCCGCCGACTGTGATTGCGATCGACTTTTCAGCGCACATCCGCTGGTTCGCGCGCGGCGCAGGGCCAGCTCCTTAGACGCGCTACCCGCGATGTTAAGTGGCGAAGGCGCTCTGCTGCCATCACGAGAACAGTTAAATTGAGTCGTGGGTGCGCTATCAAATCTGTTTCAGGATCAGCATCTCCAGCGCCTTCACAGCCAGCGGGTATCCCTCCGCCCCCAGCCCCGCCATGACGGTGGTCGCCGTCATCGAGACATAGGAGCGGTGATAAATTGGCTAGCGGCGATGAACGTTGCTGATGTGAAATTCTATAATCGGCCCCTTGAACATCTTGAGGGCGTCCAGGAGTGCGACCGAGGTGAACATGAAGGCGGCAGGATTGATAATGATCCCCTCGCCCTCGTCGATTGCTTCATGAACCCAGTCGATCAACTGTTCTTCGCTATTGGTCTGACGAAACTCTACCGGCCGATCTCCCGCCGACTCCCGGCACCAGGCCTCGACTTCGGCCAGTGTCGTCGTCCCGTAGATTTCAGGCTCTCGCTTGCCAAGGCGGTTGAGGTTAGGCCGTTCAGAATGTAGATCGGCTTCATGATCACTCCCATCAGCCCTGGTAACCAAGCAGCCTTGGCAGCCAGAGCTCGACGCCGCGGAAGTGTTTAGGCTACCGAACGCCCGCAGAAGTCTTCCGCAAGAAACTACTCGCGCAAATGCGACGTGTCGGTTAGCGTCACACGCTCAGGTCGCAGTTCGGCACGAATTCACAGGGCTGAACCTGTTGATCAGCAAGCTGGAAGCATTGCATAACTCCGGCGATCACTCGCATCTTCTGACACCCTCGTGGGCTGGCGACACGCTTACTGAGGAAAAGCAAGGAGCCGATAGGTATAAGCTCGTCCACCACTTGCTCTCCGTGGTTCGGCCATTCATTCTCCAGCAAATCAAGGGTGTCGTAGGGCCGCAGAACTGGCGTTTCATAACGTTTGCAGCGTCACCGCAGCCAATCCGAGCGTTTCGCGCACCTGGCCAGTCCGTGAGAGCTGGAACTCCACTCCTCTGTTGGAGTTCTTACCGTCATGTCGCTCTCAGAAGAAGGACGATGCGTAGGAAATGAAGCCGGAAAAATGGGCGCATCTGTGCATAGATATGCAGCGCATGTTCGCCGAGGATACTCCTTGGCAAGTTACCTGGATGCCGAAGGTATTCGACCAGGTCGTTGAAGTTGCAGGCCGGTTTCCGGAGCGCACGATATTCACGCGTTTCGTGCCGCCGTCCGCCCCTGAGGAACTGCCAGGCATGTGGCAGGCGTACTACGAGAAATGGCCGATGATGACGACTACCCAACTTGATCCGGTTCTGGTGGATCTGGTTCCGGACCTGAAAAGATTGGTACCGCCAGCGCGCATTTTTGACAAAAGGACCTATTCGCCCTGGACGGATGGTCGCCTGCACAGCGCCTTGCTTCATCAGGATATCGGCACACTGGTCGTAACAGGAGGCGAGACGGACATCTGCGTGCTGGCCGCGACGCTTGGGGCTATCGATCTCGGCTATAGTATTATCCTGCTGAAGGATGCGGTATGTAGCGCGACCGATCAAACGCACGATGCATCGCTGGAACTTCTCAGCAAGCGCTTCTCAGTTCAAGTAAAGGTTATGAACACCGAGGAGTGGTTATCGTCATTTTAGAGCCTGCACGAAACGAGCGGAGCTGTTCCTGGATCCCTACGCGACCTTAGAAGGACGAGCTGAGCAGATTGTGCGCCGGAGGTGCTGAACGGTCCTGACGGCAGTCTTGCGGCCGACGGCCTTTCGGCGACCGACCAGCCGCCTGAGCGGACTCCTTGAGCTGTGTTACACTCCGGCCCATCGCTTCAATGGAGTGGTCCCATGGGCATAACGTTTCCGAACGAAAGTTCAAGTTATCGCACCGCTCGCGACAAGCTACTGCAGCGCGAAGCAGCACTCAGGCGCGAAATGGAATCCGTGGCCGCAGAGATCCGAGCACTCCCTCCGGGCGGGGTCGTTCCCGAGGACTATGAGTTCGACCACATGGACGGAAAGGGGACATTGGCAAAGGTGCGACTCTCCGAGCTGTTTCGGCCCGGCACCGATGTCTTGATCCTCTACCATTATATGTTCCCTCGCCATCGCAGCGATAAGCGGCCCAAACCGAGCAGCGGGCCGATGGCAGAGCTGCCGATCGAAGACGGTCCGTGCCCGTCTTGTACTGCCCTACTCGACAACTGGGAGGGAGCGGTGCCGCACGTAGAGGGTATGGGCGTAAACATCGCGGCTGTTGCAAAGGCGCCTATCGAGCAGGTTGCAGCCTTTGCGGCTCATCGGGGCTGGCGCAGGCTGAAGCTCCTTTCTGCCGCGAACAATAGCTTCAAACGCGACTACCACGGCGAGGACGCGGAGGGCCAGCAATTGCCGATCCTTACCGTGTTTCACAAAGGCGCGGACCGGCTGATCAGGCTGAGCTGGGCCTCTGAACTGTTGTTCTTGCCGGCCGAGCCGGGGCAGGATCCACGGCATTTGGGCACTGTCGAGCCGATGTGGACCCTCTTGGACCTCACTCCCGGAGGGCGGCCGAATACCGACGAACAGTTCGAATACCAAGGCTGACAACCCGCTTTGCCGAGGTGCTAGGCTCAGGACTCATTAATCGAGATAGAAGCAGCATGTTGCGGCGATGAGGATAGCTGAGAAGAAGGTGTGGGCGCATCGGTCATACCGGGTTGCGATGCGTCTCCAATCCTTAATCCTGCCGAACATGTTTTCGATGCGGTGCCGCTGTTTGTAGAGGACGGCGTCGTATTCGATGGGTTGGCGGCGGTTTCGTTTGGGCGGGATGCAAGGGGAAATTCCCTTTTCTTTCAATCCATTGCGGAACCAATCGGCGTCATAGCCGCGGTCGGCCAGCAGCTCCTTGGCCTTCGGCAGGCGCTCGATGAGAGCCCGCGCGCCCTTGAAATCGCTGACCTGCCCTTCGGTGAGCAGGAGCAGCAAAGGACGGCCAAATCCGTCGGTGACGGCGTGAAGCTTGGAGTTCAGGCCGCCTTTGGTGCGTCCGATACAGCGGGAAAGAGCCCCTTTTTAAGCAGGCTGGCCGCTGTTCGATGGGCTTTAAGATGGGTGGCATCGATCATCAGTCGATCGGGCGTTCCCGCCTTGCCGGCGAGCGCCTCGAAGATGCGGTTGAACACGCCCATGCGGCTCCAGCGAATGAAGCGATTGTAGAGGGTCTTGTGTGGACCGTATTCCTTCGGTGCGTCCTTCCACTGAAGCCCATGTTTTATAACGTAAATGATCCCGCTGACGACCTTCAGGTCATCGACGCGTTCGACGCCGTGGGCCAGGGGGAAATAAGGCCGGATCCGACCGAACTGCGACGGCGTCAGCAAAAACAAATCACTCATGGCAGCACCTCCTGCCATGTTGAATCAGAATCCGAACGAAAGCGGAAGCCTGTTAATCAATAGGTCCTGAGCCTAGTCTCGTGACCTCGCCAAGAGGGCTATCGATCGCAATTGCCGTGGCTCGCGCCTGCCGAATGATGCTTTCTGCGCGAGAAATCAGCGAACTCTCTGAAGAAGCGCACAGTTGAGTGCCGCGACGCAATTGGGCGGCGAAGGCGATCCGCGGCGGAAGGGCGAGGGAGACCACCCGCGAAGAGTGGCCACCCCCTCTGCCCGGCTTCACGACACGCGCGGGCGCGCCACGTCGTTCACTCCCTCCGGATCCGGCGCCTGGCCATAGCTCATACGCCGCATCTGGGCGATCACCCGCTCCATTTCGTCGTCCGGCAGTACGGGCGGCTCTCCGAGCGTCAGAGCCTGAACATAGATCCGCGATAGCGTCTCCACCTCGATTGCAAGCCACAATGCCTGTTCCAGCGTTTTGCCGAGCGATATCTGACCGTGCTGCCCGAGCAGGCAGGCCAAACGGTCGTTGAGGGCAATAAGCGCGTTGTCGGAGAGCGCCTGCGTTCCGAAGGTCGCATATTCGGCGCAGCGGATCGTGGTGCCTCCGGCAATCCCCGTCATGTAGTGAAAGCTCGGAATGGTCTTGTGATGGCAGGCGAGCGTCGTCGCGTAGATCGAATGGCAATGCAGGACCACGTCGATATCGGTGCGCGCGCGCAGAATGTCGCGATGGAAGCGCCACTCCGATGACGGGCGGTGGCCCACATAGGTGCCGTCGAATCCCATTTCCACCAGGTCGTCCGGCTGCATCGTGTCATAGGGCATGGAGGACGGCGTGATGAGGAAGCCGTCATCGGTGCGGACGGAAAGATTGCCGGCCGTGCCCTGGTTGATGCCGCTCGAATTCATCCGCCGGCAGATGTCCACCATTTCCCGCCGGAGTGCCAGCTTGTCCGTCTCAGCCATGAAGATTTCCTTTCGTGTTCCGGAATTTATCTCTGTTGCCCGGCATTGCGCGGGCGATCGCGCGCCAATCGGCGGCATAGCGGGAAAGTTCGGGATTGAGCCGCGCAAGATCGACGGGCTCGCTGAGGGCAAGCGGCGCCGGCCCCTTACGCGTCTCGTGACCGGCAAGCAGCGCCGCACCGGCGGCAACACCATAGGCGTCGAGATTGAAGCGCACCTGGCGCTTGGGAAGCAATGCCGCAACCACACCCGCATAAAGAGGATCGCGCAGGAAGCTGCCGTCGAGCACGATAAGGCGATCCGTGGAAAGCGCCTCAATGCATTCCACCGTCAGCAGCGCACAATAGAGGAGCGCCAGGGCCTTGCGCTCCATTGCCGTCTCGGCCACAGGTCCAAGGATGCGCCCGCTTCCGGCGCTGCCGGGGAAAAGACCATCGTCGTCGCCGAAAGAGGGCACCGCGATGGTCCGCTGCGCAACCAGACGCCCGAGGACCTCGATGGGGGCGTCGTCCGTCGGCGGATTGGAACCGGCGATTTGGGAGAATTCCCGTCCGCCCATTGTCAGAATCCCGCCGAGGTGTTTTCCGAAAACGTCGCTGTTAAGCGTCATGCCCCGGTGCTCGTCGAGGCGCTCAACCGGTGTCGTTCGTGAAAAGCCGACGATCCAGGTACCCGTCGAGATCACCGTGAAATCTCGAAGTCCCGCGGCGTGATAGCGATAATGATTGAGGCTGCTGTCGTGGCCGCCCGTGAGGACGCGCATTTCTGCCGGGAGTCCGAACCTGCGGACGAGTTCGGGCCGGATCGGCCCGAGCGTCTGCCAGGCATTGGCAAAGGGCGGCATCAGCCGCTCCCAGCCGCGGGCATCGACGATCGGTGAGAAGCGCCTTTCGGCGACATTCCAGAGATGCGACTGTGCCCCGAGAAAGCTCGCTTCAGACGCGGCGACGCCGGAAAGCCGCCAGGCCCAATATTGCGGCAGGCCGAGATACCAGCGCGCTTTCCCGAAAGCTTCCGGTTCGCGCTCCTCCATCCAATAGAGCTGGCGGGCCTGATGGGTCGCGCCATGCATGGTCGCGCTGCCGCGGTCGAGAAACGTACCGGCAAGCGGGATATAGCCGTCGCGGATATCCGGCGGCAACGGCTGCTCGTAATCGACCATAGGAAGCGCCGCACCATCGCCGGCCCCGGGGTCGGGACCGGTCAGAACGCCGCCCGAGCCGTGCCCGGCCGCGACGACGGCGGCAAGTTCATGGCGCCGCGACAGAGCCGCCAGCGTCGCGAAAACCCATTCGCCCAGCTTCGTGAGGTCATGGTGGCGCCAGGGGGGCCCGGGGAGGACGGGATTAGGGACGCTGATCGTCTCCGCCACCGTCCCGTCGGCCCCGACCGCGCTCAGCTTGACGTTGGTCTTGCCGATGTCGAGAACCGCGACCGGAGCCGCGCCGCTGTCTCGACTGTTCATCGCATCCACCGTCTCTTCTCCCCGGCCGTGCTCGCGCCAACCTCGTTCAGATCAAGCCGTATTGCGTGGCCTTGTTGCGCAGGAACGGCAGACCGTTGCCCATCACTTCCTCCTCGTCCTTTGCGACCGGACGCCAGACGGCAAGGCCATAAGCCACTTCCGGCGGCATATTGATGAAGCTTTCCATGGCAAGACCACCCTTGAAGCCGATCGCCGCAAGCGTCGAGAAAATCTCGTCCCAGCCGCAGGTGCCGTAGCCCGGCGTGCCGCGGTCGCTTTCGGAAAGATGGATGTATTTCAGGTACTCGCGGGCATCGAGGATGCCTTTGCCGACGCCTTTTTCCTCGATGTTCATGTGATAGGTATCAAGGTGCACGAAGACGTTGTCGGCTCCGACCCGCTCGATCATCTTGACCGCCTGCCAGCCGGTATTGATCAGGTGATTCTCGTAGCGATTGACGGCCTCGACGCCAAGCTCGATGCCGCGCGACTTCGCGTGCTTGGCCGCGGCCTGCAGCACGCGCGCGATGTTGTCATACTCCTGGATAGTCGGCGGCACGCCGGTGCGCTCGCCGATGCCGCCATAGATGACGCCCGACAGCGCCTCGCCGCCGAGATCGGCAGTCTTGTCGATTGCGATCTTCAGATGGTCGATCGCCGCCTCGGGCCGCACCGAGGCCCACGCCGGCTCCGGCAGGCCGAGCGAGCAGACCGCCCGCAGCCGGTTCTTCTCGAGCAGGGCGCGGGTGTGCTCCGTGTCGACGGCAGGCGGATTGAGCATCGGGATCTCGATGAAATCGACCTTGTATTTGACTGCGGCGGCTACCGCCCGTTCGGCGCCGGGACGGTCCCAGTTCATTGTCCACATGCTCGTATGTACGCCAAAACCCTGCATCGTCATGATCCTTTTCTGATAATTGAAATCCTGATTTTGGAAACGACCCAACGCAGAATCATCACGCCGACGAGAAGGATGCCCCAGACGGCGGTCGCGAGATGCTGGTTGGCTCCGACGAGATTGAGCCCGGACGAAAGAAGCTGCAGCACCACCAGCGCGACGAAGACGGGGATCACCCGGCCGAAGCCCCCGAACGGATTGACGCCGCCGAGGAAGCACGCGAGCACCGTGATCAGCAGATAGGACTCGCCATGACCGATGCGCACCGAATTGAAGCGCGCCAACATGATGATGCCGGCGATCGCGCACATGACCCCGGAAAGCGTGTAGACAAGCACGATCGCCTTGCGCGTGTTGATGCCTGAATAGCGCGTCGCCTCGAGATTCGAGCCGATCATGTAGGTGTTGAAGCCGAGCTTTGTGCGACCGAGAAGCAGATGCCAGGCGAGCACGCAGACGACGAAAACGATCAGCGGGACGGGAATGCCGGCGACGGAGCCGTGGCCGATCACGCCGACGAAGGGCGGAAATCCGGAGATGTCGCCCCCGCGCGTCAGGAACTCGCCAAGGCCGCGCAGGAAGATCATCATCGACAGGGAGACGAGGATCGGATGGGCGCGTGTGAACGCGATCACCAGGCCCATGATGACTCCGCTTGCCGCACCGACCATCACGGCAAGGAGGGAGCCGAGGAGGAAGATTCCGAAGCCCGCGTCGGCCCCTCCGTTCGCCTTGAGGATCCAGGCAAGGGTCAGTCCGGCCAGATTGGCGGTGAAGGTAATTGCGAGATTGAGGCCGCCGGTCAGGATCGGCAGCAGCATGGCAAGCGTCAGGAGCCCGAGTTCCGGCAGCTGAAAGGCGACGGAGCCGAAGGTCGCGGCGCTCAGGAATTGCGGCGAGGCGATCCCGAAGACGAGGACGACCGCGACGAAGGCGAGCCCCGGACCGGCCATTTCCGGCCCTATGGCGGCCTTGATCCTTTCGAAGACTGTGGTCATCGGCCCGTTCCCTTCTGACCGACAAAAGGCAGCAGGCGCTCTATCCGGGTGTTGGAAAGCGTGATGGCGATCAGAATGATCGCGCCGATAATCATCTTGAAGGCGAAGGGCGACACGCCCATCAGGTTCAGTCCGTTCTGAGTGATCGAGATCAGAAGCACGCCGAGCACGCAGCCGAGCACGGTGCCCTTGCCGCCGCCGAGGCGCGCGCCGCCGAGCACGACCGCGGCGAGCACGTCGAGTTCGCGGCCATAAAGCGCGTTCGGCACGACTTCCTGAGCATAATGCGCCTGGATGAGACCGCCTATGCCGGCCATGAGGCCAAGCCAGCCGAAGGCAATGAATTGCATGGCACCGATATTGATACCGAAGCGGCGGGCGCCTTCCGGATTGTCGCCGAAGGCGTAAAGCTGGCGGCCCGTCGTCGTCCGCGTGATCAGCGTCCATGTCGCAATGACGCAGACGACCATGACGAGAACCGGAAGCGTGATCTCGATCCAGGTGCCGTCGGGCATTTCACGCTCGAAGAGGATCACGCGGTCCGTCAGCCAGTCAGGCAGGTCGTAGATCGACACGCCGTGGGTGAAGAACATCAGCAATCCGAAATAGATATTGAAGGTAGAGATCGTGGCGACGATCGAAATGATTCGGAAGCGGTGGATCAGAAAGGCATTGAAGCAGCCGAGCAGCACGCCCAGCGAACCGGCGATGAAAAGCCCGGAGATCCAGCCGCCGCCGCCGATCCAGCCGAGCGCGATCGCCGTGCCGTATTGGACGACGGAAGCGGCCACGGCGAAGGAGATGTCGATGCCGCCGGCGATCAGCACCACCAGAAGGCCGACGGCGAAGATGATGTTGACGGCGCTGATGTTCAGGAGATCGAAGGCGTTGCCGAGCGAGAAGAAATTCGCCGTTGCGAAGGAGAGCACGGCACTGATGACGACGATCACCGCCAGCAGCGAAAATTCCGTCGCGTGAGTGCGGATCAAGCTACGCATAGACGGCCGCCTCGATCTCTTCCAGCCGCGACTGGCGCGGATCATAGGTTCCGACGATGCGGCCCTGGGCCATGTGCAGGACACGGTCGGCATTGAAATAGACTTCCGGCACCTCGTCCGAGATTAGGATAATCGCAAGCCCGCTCTCGGCGAGCTTGGCGACGATGTCGAAGATCCCGGCCCGTGCCCCGACGTCGACGCCAACTGTGGGCGAATCAAGGATCAGCAGTTTGGGATCGGTGGCAAGCCATTTGGCGATCGCCACGCGCTGCTGGTTGCCGCCGGAAAGCGTCGATATCGCGTCGGCCTGATGGCCGATCTTGACGCCGAGATCGGCGATCCAGCGGGAGACGAGACTTCGTTTGCGATCTTCGGAAAGAAGCCCCCCGGAGAGAATCTTGTGCAGCGAGGCGATAACCAGATTGTCGGCGATCGCCTGCGGCTGGATGAGCCCGAGTGACAAACGGTCCTCCGACAGATAAGCGACGCCGGCCCTGATCGCCTCGCGGTTCGAGCCGAAGCGGACCTCCCGGCCATCGATACTGATCGTCCCGGATGCGGGCTTGAGCATGCCGAAGAGGGTGAGCGCCAGCTCGGTCCTCCCTGCCCCGAGCAGACCGGTTATGCCGACCGTTTCGCCGCGGCGAACGGTCAGCGAAACGTCTTCGAAGTCGCCCGGCCTGGTGAGGCCCCGAACTTCGAGAACGGCCGGCTGGTCCTCCTTCGGGCGCGCGCGGACGTGCTGATCGAAGGTCTTGCCGGTCATGAGTTCGGTGATTTTCGACTGCGTCATGCCGGCTGCGGGATAGACCCCGACCAGCGCGCCGTCGCGCAAGACCGTGATCCGGCTCGAAATCTCCAAAACCTCGGCAAGCCGGTGGCTGACGAAGACGACCGCGACGCCGGAGGCGGACAGGCTGCGGACGATTTCGAGCAGATGGTCCGTTTCCGATTGCGTCAGCGATGCCGTCGGCTCGTCCATGAAGACCAGTTTCGCCTCCCCGACCAGCGCCCGGGCAATCGCCACGATCTGACGCTGGGCGATCGCATATTCCTTGAGCGGCAGGTCCACGTCGAGCGTGATGCCCAGCCGGGCCAGCGCATCGACCGCGATCCTGCGCATGCGGCCGTAATCCACCAGCCGCGGCCGCCCGCCGAGCACCTCGTGGAAGGCGATGTTTTCCGCGACGCTCATTTCCGGGAAAAGCGCAAGGTCCTGCCAGATGACCTGAATGCCGCGATCCTGTGCGGTGACCGGCGACATATGCGAATAGGTTTCGCCTTCATATTCGATGACCGCCCCTTCGGCCGGGCGGTAGACGCCCGTGATCACCTTGATGAGTGTGCTCTTGCCGCAGCCGTTCTCTCCGGCGAGGCAATGGACCTCGCCCGGGCGCACGTCGAAGCTGACATTCTTCAGTGCCTTGACGCCGCCGAAAGTCATATTGATGTTGCGAAGAGACAGAAGCGGCTTGTCCGTGCTCGCCGCGCTTGCCGACTGGTGCATGCTATCGAGGCCCATCGATGGTGTTTCGAGAGGATCTGCCAGGCCGGCCGGAGCCGGCCCAGCAGCCGGGAGAACCCTTTGGCGGGGCGGGATGCGCTTGGCTCCCGCCCCGCTTCTATCCGTTCAGAGGCCCATTGCGGCGAGGTCGGCGACCGTCTCCTTGTTGATCGGTACGAGCTGGTCGACGATGATGTTGTGGTTTTCGAAGTCGGGATGGATCACGCCGAGACCTTCGATTTCCTCGCCGTCCTTGATTTCCTCGCCCTTCATGAGCTTGTCGGCGAGCGTCACGAAGACTTCGCCGGCCTGCTTGGGATTCCACATGAAGCCGCCGGAGATCGCATCGGACTTGATGAGCTTCTGGCCCTGACCGGGCGAGAAGGGCCCGAGAACGAAGATCTCGCCGACCTTTCGGCGCTCCTCGATGGCGCGGCCGGCACCGATCGGCCCCTGACTTCCGAAAGCGAGGAAGCCTTTGAGATTCGGATGAGCCGAGATCAGGTCGAGAGCCGTCGAACGGCTCTTGTCCACATCCTCTGCGACGCCGTAGCGATCGCCAACAAGCGTCATCTCGGGATGGTTCTTCTTGATGTATTCAATTGCCGCGTCGGCCCAGGCGTTGTGCAGCGGCACCGTCAGCGAGCCGACGAAGACGGCATATTCGCCCTTGCCGCCCATCTTCTCCGCAAGCAGCTTTGCATGCGCCTCACCGAAGCCGGTGGCGGACGCAAGTTCAAAGTCCCAATCCGCGCCCTTCTGGCTGGGGGATTCATGCGTGATGACGATAATGCCCTTTTCCCTGGCCTTGGTGAGGACCGGCTCCAACACCTTGGCGTCGTTGGGTACGACGCCGATGACTTTGACGTTCTGGGCGATCAGATCTTCGATCGCGCGAACCTGCAGTGCCGGGTCGGCACTGGTCGGCCCGACCATGAAGGCGTCGACGCCGAGCTTTTCGCCGCGTTCCTTGATACCGGCCTCCATGGCGTTGAACCACGGTATGCCGCCGATCTTGACGACGACACCGACCTTGCCCGTATCCTGCGCAGCGGCGGTATAGGCACCCGCAAGCGAAAGCGACGCCGCAAGGGCGGCGGCAAGAATTTTCCTGATCATGTCTCTCCTCCACATGTTCCCCCAAGGGAACGCTCCCGGACGCGTTATGCGCCGGCCTCCAGCTCGATTCTCTTGGACGGGAGGGAATGTCCCGCCGCCGACGGCCGCCTCCTCAGACGGCACCTACGATCTGCACAATCGATATTTCTTTTTTGCACAATCGATGGTGCAATGACTATCGTGCAGAGTTAATCTTACGTCAAGCCGAAATCGGCACTAGAGCAATTCCAGAAAAACGCGCGCATCGGTTTTCCGGAGTTTGGAGGAGGTCAGATGACGAACGGCGGCAGGAAGAAGGCGACCATCTATGATCTTTCGGTGCTGTCCGGGAGCTCGCCCTCCACCGTCAGCGCGGTGCTGAACGGCACGTGGCGCAAACGACGGATTAAGGAAAGCACCGCGGAGCTCATCCGGAACCTCGCTGAAACGCATCAGTACACTGCCAACAGGCAAGCACAGGGCTTGCGCAGCTCCCGCTCCGGCCTAGTCGGCCTGCTCCTGCCCGTGCACGACAACCGCTACTTTTCTTCGCTCGCCCAAACCTTCGAGGCGCATGTGCGCAGCAAAGGTCAATGTCCGATCGTCGTCAGTGCCAGCCGCGACCCGGAGGAGGAGCGCAGGACGGCCGAAACGCTGATCTCCTATTCCATCGACGAATTGTTCATCTGCGGCGCGACGGATCCCGATGGCGTGCACGAGGTCTGCGAAGCGGCCGGCCTGAAGCATATCAATATCGATCTTCCCGGTACGAAAGTGCCGTCGGTGATCAGCGACAATTTCGAAGGCGGCCGCCTCCTGACCGAGGCGATCATCCGCCACTTCCCCGCCGAGCGGCCGCTCGAGCCCGACGATCTCTACCTATTCGGCGGCCGCGACGATCACGCCACGCGCGAGCGCATCCGCGGCTTCCGCGCCGTGAAGGAGGAGTTGCTGGGGGCCGATCCGGACGAATGCATATGGCCGACCGGCTATGCCGCCGACAACGCGCGAAAGGCCTTCGAAGCTTTCTACGAACAGCATGGAAAACTGCCACGCGGCTTCTTCGTCAACTCATCGATAAATTTCGAGGGATTGCTGCGTTTCATGGC
Organism: Sinorhizobium sp. 22678; assembly: GCF_052044265.1. Taxonomy (NCBI): domain Bacteria; kingdom Pseudomonadati; phylum Pseudomonadota; class Alphaproteobacteria; order Hyphomicrobiales; family Rhizobiaceae; genus Sinorhizobium; species Sinorhizobium sp. 22678. Next base: position 13,673 of record NZ_JBQEMS010000041.1, read on the forward strand.
CGAGCATCCGCTCGAGAATTTCACGGATCTGGTCGTCGGATGCTACGACTACGACCCGTTCGCCTCCTTCCTCCCCTTCCCCGTCATCATGATCCGGCAGAATATCGAGGGAATGATCGCCAAGGCCTTCGAAGTGATCGAAGAACCCAGAGCGTCCTTGCAAATACACATGATCCAGCCGCAGCTCGTGCCGCCGAGAACGGCCTTGACCGGGCCGCTCGACGCGCTGATGGACAGCGAGATACCGCAGAATTGACGGGCTGCTACACCGCCGTGCGGCTGCCGGGGAAAAGCAGCTCGATGAAGCTCGCCGCTGTCGGCTGCGGCTCGTGGTTTGCCAGGCCGGGGCGCTCGTTGGCCTCGATGAACACGTAGTCCGGTTCCGCCGGATCGCGAACCATCAGGTCGATGCCGACCACGGGGATGTTGATTGCCCGCGCCGCGCTGCAGGCGGCCTCGACAAGATCGGGATGCACGATCTCCGTCACGTCATGGATCGACCCGCCCGCATGGAGGTTGGCGGCCTTGCGAACCGTAATCTCCCGCCCCTCGTCCAGTATCGTTTCGAGATCGAGACCCTGCTCCGCAAGGCAGCGATCCGTCTCCGCGTCGAGCGGAATTCGGCTTTCGCCACCCGTAGCGGCTTCGCGGCGGCGCGACTGTTTCCCGATTAGGGACGCGATCTTGCTGCGGCCGTCACCGATGACGCGCGGCGGCAAGCGAACCGCGGCGGCAACGAGCGTATAGTCGATGATCACGAGACGGAGGTCTTCTCCCTCGAAAAAGGCTTCCAGCAGTACCCGGTCGCAGACCTGACGGGCCGATGCGATTGCCTCCTCCAGCGCTTCCATCGTCGTGATGCCGACCGAGATGCCCCGGCCCTGCTCGCCGCGCGCGGGCTTGACCACCAGCTTGCCGTGTTTTTCGAGAAAGGCGCGAACTGCCTCGCGGTCCTCCCCCACTTCCATCTGGTCCGGCACGACAAGGCCGGCCGTGGAGACCATGCGGCGCGTAATCGCCTTGTCGTCACAGATCGACATCGCGACGCCCGAAGTCAGTTCCGAAAGGCTTTCGCGGCAATGAATCGAGCGGCCGCCATGGGACAGGCGGAAGAACCCGCCTTCCGCGTCGGTGATCTCGACATGGATCCCGCGCCGCGTCGCCTCGTCGACGATCAGCCGCGCATAGGGATTGAGCGCATCGTAGGATTGATGCGGAATCGCGAAAAACTTCTCGTTGATCGCGTTCTTCCGCTTGATGGCGAAAAGCGGCATGCGGCGGAAATTCAGCTTCTCATAAAGCCCGATCGCCAGCGTATTGTCGTGCATGACCGATAGGTCGACATAAGAAAGGCCGCGTGCCTGGAAATGCTCGGCAAGCTTGCGGACCAGATGTTCGCCGATGCCCGGCTGGCGCGCCTGCGGATGCACCGCGAGACACCACAGCGAAGCGCCGCGGTCCGGATCGTCGAACAGTCTCTGATGGTCGATCCCGGTGACCGTACCCACGATTTCGCCCGTGGCGTCGTCCTGCGCCACGAAATAGGTCAGCGATCGGTCGTCCCGCTCGGAAGAGAAGAAATCGGATCGGATCTGGACCATGCCGCAGGCGGCATAGACCCGGTTGATGCCGTCTCCGTCAGCTTCCGACGCGAGCCTGCGGATCGTGATGCCTCGCGTGCGGCGGGTGTTTGCACGGTAGGTCCACAGGTCGAGCCGGTACGTGTGCGACGGGTCGAGGAAAATTTCCTGAGGCGCCCGTGACAGAAGCACGTGCGGGTCCCGTACGTAAAAGGCGATATCCCGGCTCGAGGGAGCTTCCTCGCGCAACTCGGACAACAGCTTCTCGTCGTCGGAAAACGTCTGCGCGAACAGGAGCCTGCCCCAGCCGCAGTCGAGCACGACATCCCGCTTCGCCCCTCCGGAGGCCCTCGACCCCTCGGCATCGCGCCCCGGCTGAGTGTGCGTCCGCAGCCGGTTCAAACGGTGCGTGACTGCCTTGGTGCCCTTGCTGCGTTGACGCGGCAATGCGATCTCGCGCGTCTTCTTCATACTACACCCCCTGCGCTTCAAGCCACATTTCAAGCAGTCCGACCTGCCACAGCTCGGAGCCGCGTAGCGGCGTGATGTGATCCGACGGCGCTTCGAACAGGCGGTCGAGATAAGCTTCTTTGAAGATGCCCCGCTCACGCGCCTTCTGAGAGCGCAAGGTGTCGCGGATCAGGTCGAGATACGGACCGGCGATATATTTGAGCTGCGGCACGGGGAAATAGCCCTTCTTGCGGTCGATGACCTCGCTCGGAATGATCCGGCGCGCCACGCCCTTCAGAATGCCCTTGCCCCCGTCGCGCAGCTTTTCCTCCGGCGGCATGCGGGCGGCAAGTTCCACCAACTCGTGGTCGAGGAAAGGCACGCGCGCTTCCAGGCCCCAGGCCATGGTCATATTGTCGACGCGCTTCACGGGATCGTCGACGAGCATGACGTTGCTGTCGAGGCGAAGCGCCTGATCGACGGGCGTATCGGCGCCCTCGCGCAGGAGATGCTCGTTCAGCAAGTCGCCGCTCACGTCGTGGTCGGCAATCCAGGAATCCGACAACTGGGTGGCCAGGATCGCGTGGGAACGGTCGCGGAAGGCCTTGCCGTAATCCGCAACGACGTCGTTGGAGTTCATCAGCGGCGGGTACCAGTGGTAACCGCCGAAGACCTCGTCCGCACCCTGTCCAGACTGCACGACCTTGACGTGCTTCGAAACTTCCTTCGAGAGCAGATAGAAGCCGACATTGTCATAGGAGACCATCGGTTCGGACATTGCGGCGATGGTCCCGGGCAAGGCCCCCATCAGATCGGCGGACGGAACGAATATCTTGCGATGATCCGTACCGAAGTGACCGGCGATCAGGTCCGAATAGACGAATTCGTCGCCCTTTTCGCCGTTCGCCTCCTCGAAGCCGACGGAAAAGCTCATGAGGCCGCGCTGGCCCGCTTCCGCAAGCAGCCCGACGATCAGGCTGGAATCGACGCCGCCGGAAAGAAGCACGCCGACCGGCACGTCGGCGATCATGCGGCGCTTGACGGCAATGCGCAGCGCGTCCAAAAGCTGCTCCTGCCATTCCTCGCGCCTAATGGCTGCGTCGCCTGCCTGGCGGCGATAGGGCGGATCCCAATAGCGCCGGTCCTTGAAGCTCCCGTCGCGCTGATAGACGCGAAGGGTCGCAGGCGGCAGCTTGCGCACGCCGTTCAGGATCGTGCGCGGCGGCGGCACGACCGCATGGAAGGTCATGTAATTGTGGAGCGCAGCCACGTCGATCGAGGTGTCGACGCCCCCCGCCTTGACGAGCGCGGGCAAGGCGGAAGCGAAGCGCAAGGCCCCTTGGGCTTCGGCGATATAGAGCGGCTTGATGCCGAAACGGTCGCGCGCCATGACGACACGTCCGCTGTCACGCTCGTGAATGACGAAGGCGAACATCCCATGGAAGCGCGAGACGCATTCCTCGCCCCATGCATGCCACGCCTTCAGGATGACCTCGGTATCGCCGGACGAGAAGAATCTGTAACCCTTCTCTTCAAGCGCCGACCTCAGTTCGCGGAAATTGTAGATGCAGCCGTTGAAGACGAGCGAAAGGCCGAGGTCAGGATCGACCATGGGCTGCTGCGACTTGTCGGAGAGGTCGAGGATACGCAATCGCCGATGTCCCAACCCGACATTCCCGCGCACCACCACGCCCGACGCATCCGGCCCGCGAGGGGCAAGGACGTCCGCCATAATCGAGACTGCCGTAACCGACGGCGAACCGCCATCGAACCTGACTTCTCCACAAATTCCACACATGAACCGGGTCGAAACCTCCATTGTTGGTACAAGACGCGACGTCAGGGCCGCGGATCGATCCGCGGCCCTGACGTCGCTATGAAAACCCAATGCCCCACCGGGCCGACAGTTCCGCCATGGGCGTCACTTGGTCGCGGCTGCACGTTCGAGCATGTAGCTTTCGGCGAAAGCCATATGCTCGGCGGCGATCGTGCGCGCATCCTCCGACCGCCCGTCCTTAAGGGCGGCCATGAGCCGGTACTGGAAGGACAAACCCGTTTCTCGCGAAAGCGACGTCGGGTCGGCATAGATCGCCCGTGCGGCCGGGAGTTCGCGCAGCAGATTGTGCATGAGGCCGCAGACGAAGCCGAGAAGCGGATTCGGGCAGAGTTGCGCCAGCATCGAATGAAAATCGAGCTCGGCGACGCGCTGACGATACTGTTCGTCCAGATCGGCGGGGGGATGATCGTAAATGCGGATCGTATTTTCGAGGGCGATGAGTTCCTCCCGCGTGACCCTGCCGGCAACGAGCGCCGCCACCTCCGGCTCCAGCATCTTGCGCATGGCGTATATGTCGGAAATGCTAGGCTGATCGAAAAAGAAATGTGTCGACAGAAGCTCCATGGCGTGCCGCGCCGACGGCTTGGCGACGAATGCCCCGCCTCCCGGACCGCTGCGCGTGAAGACGAGGCCCTGCGTCTCCAGCGCTTTCATCGCCTCGCGTACGGTCCCCTTGGCCGCCTTGAAGGTGTCGATCAGGTCGCGCTCCTGCGGAAGCCGGTCGCCCGGCCCCAATCCTTCCAGGCGGATGTAATCCTTGATCCGATCGGCGATCGCCTCAGGTCTGCGCTTCGTGCGCTCGGCCGGGACGAAGAGACGCTGGCCGTCTCCACCGGTTTCCTTTTTCTTTTCGATGACCACTGGCATGAACAGTCACTCTTTCCTGATGCGGGGCGCGCTGGCGACAAGCTGTCGTGTATAGGCGTGCTCAGGGTCGGTAAAAAGGCGGGCGGCCGGTGCGGTCTCGATCACCTCGCCGAAATACATCACCGCCACCCGATCGGAGATCGCCTCGACCACCGCCAGATCGTGGCTGATGAACAGATAGGAGAGACCGAAGCGCTGCTTCAGATCGCGCAGCAGAAGCAGGACCTGCGCCTGGATGGACACGTCGAGCGCGCTCACCGGCTCGTCGAGCACGATGATCTCGGCCTCCGTCGCCAGCGCCCGGGCGATCGCGATCCGCTGTGCCTGTCCGCCGGAAAACTCGTGCGGGTAGCGCGAGAGCGTATCCTCCGGCATCTGCACCGCGTGAAGCAGTTCCTGTATCCGGGCGCGACGGCGGGGGGCTTCGTAGCCGCACAAAAGCTTCAGCGGCGTCTCCAGGATCTCCTGAATCGTCTTGCGCGGGTTCAGCGAAGCGACCGGATCCTGGAAGACATATTGGATCGTCTTGCCGAAAGCCCTCGGGCCGGATCGCCGCAGCGCCGCCGCATCCCTGCCTGCGATCAGCATGCTGCCGGATGTCGGCTCCTCGAGGCCGACGAGCATGCGCGCAAGCGTGCTCTTGCCGGATCCGCTTTCGCCGACGACGGCGAGCGTCTCGCCCCGCGCGACATCCAGCGACACCGCCTTCACCGCCCTTGTCTCATGCTTCGCCTTGCCGAAAAGGCTGCGGCCTCCGCCGAAGGTCTTGGAAAGGTCCCGAACCTGAATGGCAGCACCCGTCATTGCGCCACCTCCTTGCTGCCGGCAAAAAGTTCGCCGACACGATCCAGGAAACGCTCGCCCGTTCCGAGCTCGGGCACGCAGGCGATCAGCCGCTTCGTATAGGCATGCTGCGGATTGTCGAGTACCTCCCGGGTTTTACCGGTTTCGACGATTTCGCCCTCCTTCATCACGGCAACGCGGTCGCAGAATTCTGAAACGATGCCGAAGTCGTGGGTGATGAACAGCAGTGCCATGCCCCGCTCGCGCTGAAGATCGCGCAGGAGCTCCAGAATGCGGGCCTGAACGGTCACGTCCAGCGCGGTCGTCGGCTCGTCCGCAATGATGATCTCCGGATCGTTGGCGAGCGCCATGGCGATGCCGACTCGCTGACGCTGACCGCCGGAAAGCTGGTGCGGATAATGCGCCGACCGCTCGCGAGCGTCCGGGATTCCCACCTTTTCCAGGAGCGCGACGGCTTTTTCCCGCCGCTCGGCCGCCCTGACCGGCTGATGCGCTGCGATCGCCTCCTCCACCTGCCGCCCGACAGGATACATTGGATGCAGCGTCGTGAGCGGGTCCTGGAACACGTAGGCGACCCGGCTGCCGCGGTTCGCGATCAGCCTGGTTTCAGGCATGGAAAGCACATCGTCGTCTCCGAGATAGACCGCACCGTTGCGGATCACACCCGGCGGCGAGGCGACGAGCCCCATGACGGACAAGGCGGTGACGCTCTTGCCCGAGCCGCTCTCGCCGATAAGCCCGAGGCATTCACCGGACTTCACATGCAGCGAGACATCTCGAACTGCGGGGATTATCTCCTTTCCCCGCCGAAAACCGGTTTCGAGCTTTTGGATCGCGAGGGAAGCACCTTCCGCCGTGTTTGCCGGCGCGGCGCGGCCGGGGGCAACTTCGGTCACCGGCCCCGGCCGCGCAAGAGCGCCAGAGCGAAGCCGCGGGTCCAACACGTCGCGGATCCCATCACCTAAAACGTTCAGGCTGATGACGATCAGGAAAATCATCACGCCCGGCACGATCGAGACATGCGGAGCCGTGAAGAGCTGCGCTCGGCCCTCTCCCAGCATGGAGCCGAGATCGGCCTGCGGCGGCTGCGCGCCGAGGCCGAGGAAGCTGAGCCCGGCCGTCTCGAGGATCATCCAGCCTGCCGTCGTCGACATGGTGATGACGATGACGGGCATAACGTTGGGCAGAACCTCGGAGAGAATGATCGACAGATGTCCCTTGCCGGAGAGCCGCGCCGCGTCGACGAATTCGCGATGGGCGTAGCCGAGCGTCACGCCGCGCACATTCCGGGCGAAGAACGGGATATTTACGAGAGCGATCGCATAAAGCGCGTTCATCAGTCCAGGCCCGAGGGCGGCGACGATCGCGAGCGCCAGCAGGATGTAGGGAAAAGCCATCAGCATATCGATGCCGCGCATCAACGCATTGTCGGTGCGCCCGCCGGCGTAACCGGCAACGATGCCGATGGCCGATCCAATCCCGGTGGCAATGAGGGTCGCGGCGAAACCGACTGCGATCGAGACCCGCGTGCCCCAAAGCAGGCGGCTCAGAATGTCCCGGCCGAGCTGATCCGTGCCTAGAAGATGCCCGGCGGTCAGCACAGGCTTCAACCGGTCGGCGGGTGCCGTCGCATCCGGGTCGGGCAGCGGGAGGACCGGGACCAGAACGATCAGCAACAGGATCAGTCCGAGCAGCACGAGCCCCGCCGCTGCGAGCCGGTTGTTGAGCAACAGGTGCCAGGAGGTGATCCGTGCCGACCCGCTCGGCGGAGCCGGCGATGCTACCAGCGCGCTCATGTACGAATCCTCGGATCGAGCATGGACTGGACGATGTCGGCGAGAAGGTTGAACAGCACGTAGCTCGCCGCAACGATCAGCACGCCGCCCTGCACCAGCAGGATATCGCGCGTCGAAATCGCCTTCACGAGCATCGCGCCTATGCCGGGCCACTGGAACACCGTCTCGACATAGACGGCGCCGCCGAGCACGAAGCCCGCCTGGATGCCGATCGCGGGAACGACGCTGACCAGCGCCGCGCGGAAGGCATGGGCGTAGATCACACGCCGCTCGGGCAGCCCCTTGGCGCGGGCCGTGCGCACATAGTCCTGCCTCAGGACCTCCAGCATCGCTCCACGCGTCAGCCTCGCTATGACGCCTGCGGCAACGACGGCGAGGGTGGCCGCCGGCAAGATCAGATGGAGCAGCAGATCCTTGAGGTCACCCCCGCCGTAGACGGCGTACATGCCGGAGGCCGGCAGGATGCGCCAATGAACGGCGAAGAGATAGATGAGCAGCAGCCCGAGCCAGAAGGACGGCGTGGAGATGCCGGCCAGTACGAAGAAGGTGATGATGCGGTCGGCCCAGCCGAACTGGCGTACGGCTGAAATCACACCCGCGAAAAGCCCGATCACCGAGCACAGGACCAGCGATACGCCGGCTAGCACCAGCGTGGCCTGAAACCGTTCCAGCACCTCGTCGAGCACGGGGCGGTTGAGCGCGAAGGACCGGCCGAAGTCGCCCTGCAGCACGTTGCCGATCCAGATCGCGTATTGCTGCACCAGCGGTTTGTCGAGCCCGAGGTCACGATTGATGCGCTCGACGTTTTCCGGCGTCGCATAGGAGCCGAGAATGGCCGTCGCCGTGTCGCCAGGGATCAGAGCCATGACGAGAAAGACGATGATGGAAAGCCCGAACAGGACGGGCACCACGGCAACAAGCCGCTTCAGGACATAGGCCTGCATGGATAACCCTCCCGGGAGGTCCGTGTTGGTCGCCACCGGCAGAACGAACATGCCGGTGGCCGTTCCGGGTGCGCGATCTACTCTTTCGTCACGTCATGGAGATCGAGAAGGAAGGAGGGCTGAAGCTTGAACCCCTTGACCGCAGCGGTCGTCACCGCGTTCTGCTTCCAGTTGGCGACGAACAGCCACGGAGCGTCGTCATGCACGATCGACTGGACCTCGCCATAGAGCTTGCCGCGTTCGGCCTGGTCGGTGGACCTGCGCGCCTTTTCCAGAAGCTCGTCCAGCTGCGGATTGGAATAGTAGCCGGAGTTGAAGCCTCCCTTGTCGGGCATGGCATCAGTGCGCAACGTCAGATAGGGAACGGTATCCGGATCGTTTGTCATCCAGGCCATCTCGGCCATGTCTGCCTTGCCCTCGAGGCCGGGATTTACGCGGCCAAGGAAGGTGTTCCACTCGTAGGTCTCGATCTTGACCTTGAAGCCCACAGCCTGGAGATCCGCCTGGATCGCTGCACCCATGGTGATCGGATCGAGCATGCCCGAGCCGCCTTCGGTAACGTAGAACGTCACCTGCGGATTTTCGACGCCGGCTTCCGCGAGCAGTGCCTTGGCCTTTTCGGGATCATGGGCATAGGGCTCCACCGAGCTTTCCACCCAGTTGAAGGCCGGCGATATCGGCCCGGCCGCGACCGTCGCCGTTCCCTGTAGCACGTCGTCGACCAGCGTTTGCTTGTTCACCGCATAATTGGCCGCCTGGCGCACGCGCTTATCCGCAAAAGGCCCCTCCTTTGTGTTCAGGATGGCGAACCAGACATGCGGCCCCGCCTGCTCGGCCACGGCGAAATTGGCATCCTGCTCAAAGGTAGCGAGATTGTCCGGCGGCACCTCCACCATCACGTCGATACCGCCGGCCATCATCTCGGCGACACGGGTGTTGGCGTCGGTGATGGGACGGAAGACGACGGCCTGAAGCTTCGCGGCGCCATCCCAGTAATCCGGATTGCGCTCTACGACGACGCGCTGGTTCGACAGCCACTCTACGAACTTGAACGGGCCGGTCCCCGACGGGGTGCGGCCATATTCCTTGCCATGTTTTTCCACGGCGGCGGGGGAAACGATCAGACCCGTGGGATAGGCGAGATTGGAAAGGAACGGCGCAAAGGCTTCGCTGAGCCTGAACTCGACCTTATGCTCATCCAGCACATTGACCGCTTCGACGGAGGCGAAGTTGAAGGAAAGCGGGAATGGCCCGGTGTCGTAGAATGGATGATCCTTCTTCAGCATGCGGTCGAAGTTGAACTTCACCGCCTCGGCGTCGAAATCGGAACCGTCGTGGAACTTAACGCCCTGTCTTAGCTTGAACGTATAAGTCTTGCCGTCATCCGAGATTTCCCAGCTTTCCGCAAGCGCCGGCTCAACCTCCAATGTACCGTCCTTGAAACGGACGAGGCCGTCATAGACGTTGACCAGGATGCGGAAGTCGTTGGTTGCGGTCACCGTATGCGGGTCCAGAGACTGCGGCTCGGCAATCTGGCCGACGACGAGAACGTCGGGCGGAGTCTGCGCTGCGGCCGGCGCGGCGGCAGCCCCTGCAAAAGCAAGAGCGGCCAAGGCGATGGCGCTCCGAAACAGCCTCTTCATGGGGAAGATCCTTTCGATTTGGCTTCAGTTCGCGAGGATGTATTTATAACGATAAATCGTCACGTTGCAATAATTTATCATGATTGAATTTGATCTTCACCGCGCGGGACATGGGATGGCCCCCGACCGACCCCTCGGCCCGAGGCGTTCGGCCCGCCAAAACGAGGTCGGTCAAAAGAGCGTAGCGATTTTTTGACGATGATGTCGGATCGGCGGCGGCTGGTGCGTCTTCGTATCATCAGGTCGGGTTTTCGATCTGAAGCACAACGACCAGGAGGACGACGCGATGTCTAAGAACACCATTTGCCTATGGTACGACAAGGACGCCGAGGAAGCCGCCCGCTTCTATGCGGACACCTTCCCAGACAGCAAGATCGGAGCCATCATCCGCGCCCCCGGCAAATACCCCGACGGAGAAGAGGGAGACGTGTTGGTCGTCGAGTTCACGGTGGCAGGTGTCGCCTGCGTCGGATTGAACGGCGGCCCCACATTCAAGCACAGCGAAGCTTTCTCGTTCCAGATCAGCACCGAGGATCAGGAAGAAACAGATCGCTATTGGAACGCCATCGTCGGCAATGGCGGTCAGGAGAGCGAATGCGGCTGGTGCAAGGATAAGTGGGGCGTATCCTGGCAGATCACACCTCGCACTCTAATGGACGCGCTTACGGCTGGTGGCGAACAGGCAAAACGCGCATTCGACGCGATGATGTCGATGAGGAAAATCGACGTAGCTGCGATCGATGCGGCACGAAAAGGGGCTGACACGCTATGACCGCCGACAAGATCAAAGGACCGGCTTCCTATTTTCCATCGATCGAGAAGAAGTACGGCCGTCCGATCAGTGATTGGCAAGCGTTCGTGCGGATGCACTATCCAGCGAAGCACATGGAACTCGTCGGTATGCTGAAGAGCGAACACGGAATGGGCCACGGCCATGCAAATGCGGTCGTGGCGCACACTCTCGCGGAAGACAAGCCGGCAGCCGCGTAACGGAGTATGGTGCGAGGCGAAACATCTCGTCTGCTTCCGCCCTTTGCGGTCGGGGGAAGACCGTTGCAAAATGGGCGTTCCACGTCGAATTTCAACTGTTGATTTGCGACAGGTTTGTGCCGGTCACAGATGCAAAATGAGTTGGCAATCGACAGCAGCTGTCGATTGCCGCGATACCCCGTACGACTCGCAGCCACGTGACCCTTGAATCTCGCGTCGATGGCGATCTTTGCCGCGCCTAATCATCGAAAGCGGCAAGGATCGGGCATGGCCGGACGCGCTGTCCACACATTCCTTCGACGGCCGCTGCAAACATCCCACGCACGATGCAATCGGCGAAGGAAGAGGCCAGACCATAGACTTCCCATTCTCGCCTAAACTTTAGGAAGCCATCGAACAAATGCCCTGGGCCGTAACGGGGCAGGGATCGCGCAACCCATATACAGCGGCGACAGAGGCCGCCACCGGCATCGTTACGTTCCCGTCGACCGGGCACCCACCCGCTTCGTCGACCGCCGGCAATTCCACGCAGCCTTCGCACGGGAGAGTCGCCTTCAAACGATGAAGTTTTGCGCCGTTGGCGACTGAGCGAGGAGACCGACGATGACCTTCGGCAATTGCGATTTACAGCGGCCCTCTCGTCGCGCCGAGCGCCGGCACCTAGGAAACCTCCACGCGATCCACGTCCCTCGGAGCCTCTCGAGTTCATACAGTATGGATATTGCATCGACGCAGGATAGCTCGCAAGATAGAGGGACCTGGCGCGCGCGGCTGGCGGTCGCATGCCTGCCCTGAATGCGAGCCACCGACGGCGCGATACAATCGGTCTTTGTCCAGGCCGGGACATATATCCAAGGGCATATGGTGCAAGCGGTATGATGACGCTAGTCTCTGTGCCGTACTTGAAGCATAGACATCAGGCATTCATCAAAATTTGAAGTGATCACGCGCCACCCGGCGCCTTGCTATTACTGATATTGGCCTCGGCCCTCATTTCATTGACGTGGGCAGAAACATGCAAGCGCGACGCGTTATCGAGATTGTCCAGACCGGCGGCTATCTGCCTGCTGAACTGATCTTGACCGGCTATTGGGCAAGCCAGTCCGGCCTCGTGGTTTTCATTCTCAACGGTGTTGCTCCTCAGGCCGTCGATTTGGTGCTGGACCCGATCGTAGTGACGCTGCCGATGACGATCCCCGGCGTGCTTTATGTCGACGTTGGAGACAAAACACGCGTTCGCGAGGCTGTGCTTTTCGCCGAGGAGATTTACGCCGCTACCACATTGTTCCGTCGTCTGACAATTCGTTGCGGCATAGCTCGCGAGCTCATCGCGCCCGTCGACAGGGCAATTCCAAGGCTGGAAATCCGCACGCTGTCTGAAAGAAACGCACGCACGCCAGACGTTGCAAAGCCACAGGTTGCTACGCCTGCCCCCACCGAAAACCGCCTCCGCTGGCGTGCCGCTGATGCTGCCGGAAGGGTCTGGACTCAGTTGCAAACGTCCGACAGCTCCATCTGACGCGAATCAGCGCAACTGTTTTATTGCTTCGATGATCCCCTTCCGCATCTCTATGCTTGTCACAGAGATGAGGGCAGTACCGTGTCTGCGGCGCGGAAAGCATTCTTTCAGCTATGGACTTGGTCTGGCTGGATCCCCGGGCTAGACACTCGAGCACTGTTGGGGTGGACGGCTCCCAACGGCATCGCAATGTGCCAGAGTGAGTCGTTAAGACATCAATCGAGGGAGACCGTCCGTGGAGCAGATTATCCGAATTGGCATGGATACGTCAAAGAGCGTTTTCCAGTTGCATGGAGTGAACGCCGCCGAGCAACCGATCCTGCGCCGGAAGCTGACGCGCAAGGAAATGGTGAAATTCTTCCAGAAGGCGGCACCGACCAGTATTGCGCTGGAAGCGTGTGGTGGTTCCCACCATTGGGCCCGACTGCTGCGTTCCTTCGGCCATGAGGTGAAATTGATCGCGCC
>NZ_JBQEMS010000042.1:0-23471 GCF_052044265.1 Sinorhizobium sp. 22678
CAACGATCTGCATTCATACTGCATCTCTCTTTCGGGTTCAGTTGAAGGTTTTGGCGTGTCTGGCATTTTCCTTATGGGCGGCGACGCGATCGACGAGCTGGTTCCATCGACTGCATTGCTTTTGCGGTAAATCTGTCTTCGGAAGCTCGTACAGGTGGTAGTGTCCGTTGTAAGCATGGCTGGTGACGAGGCCATGTTCAGCCCATCTGGCGAGGGTATGTTCATGGATATTGAGGTGCGCAGCCGCCTCCTTTTTTGTCAACATTCCACGATCCCGGAGCCGGTTATAGCGCGATCTCAGCTTGTATTCGCGAACGAGGTAGGTGACGCGTTTGGTTGTGAAGCGGGCGTTGCGCTGGTCACGGCGCGTCACCGAGCCCGGACGGTATCCCTGATTGTTGAGAATCTCTGCGATCTCGGAAAAAATATGATCGTCGAGGAGTTTATCGATCAGTTGGATGACGTCGGGGTTCGTCTTGACCTGCTGGCTGGGCGATTTTGGGCTGATGGTGACGAGTGTCTGGGTTTTACCGCCCTTGAAGCGAATATGAGCCTTGGTCGTGCCTCTCTTCGGTAGTTTGAGGAGGGTAACGTCCTCAATGATGTGGGCAAGCAAGCGCTTTCGTTCGCGGTTCGGGGTCTCTGGATTGGTCCAGAGTTTTTTGAAGTCCGCCGTCATGGCGACCAAGCGCTCGTGGACGGCCTTATCAAGGATGAATTGATCGTGCTCCTGGCCGCGCTCGCGCTCTTCGCGGGCATTGGCTAAGATGCGGAGCTTCTCGTTCCATTCGCCTTCGAGCGTGTCGGCGACGAGGCGGTTGTTGGGATCGACGAGCATGAAACGGCGCTGGGCGAGATCGGCCTCCGTTTGGGCGCGCTCGATTGCGCGACAGCGCAGCCGGTCCGCCTCTTCATGCCGCGCTTCGATCTCTTTGCGGACTTCGAGCGCCAGTTCGACGGCGGCCGGCGTCATCTGCTCTGCGATCAGCATGCCGATGGCTTCGTCGATGGGAGGCGCGGCGATCGCCTGGCATAAGGGTTCACCGCGATTGGTACGGGCGCGATCACAAACGTACCAGGCTTCCTGCCGGCCGCGCCGGGCAGCATAGCGCATGTGAAAATGCCTGCCGCATTGCCCACACACGGCGCGCCCCTGCAGCAGCGCCGGGCCTTCGCGCGGAGGTGATGCGACCCCCGCGTTCCATTTATGGCAGATGTTCGACGTTAGAATCCTGAGGTTCTCCTGATGCTGCTCCCAACTGATGTAGCCGGGATGGGCATCTGGAATACATGCTGTCCAATCGTCACTACCTTGTTTGCGCACGAGCTTCTTGCCATCAATGGTTCGTCTATAGCGACGGCGTCCATAGGCATAGGCTCCGGCGTAACGTGGATTGTGCAGGACGCGCATCGCCGTCGAAGGCGTCAGTGGCCGGAAAACCGTCTGGCTGCCGTGCAGACGGGAGGGAAAGAGAATGCCCTCTTGACGAAAGGCCTTGACGGTCTGGGAGGCGGATCCGACGCGAGAGAATGTCTCGAAGAAATGGGCGATTGTCTCTCTGACTTGCATGTCCGGATCAAGCGTCACGTTGCCGGAATGGTCATAGACCAGCCCGGTCGGGAGGGGGCAACGGAACTCGCCACGCCGGGCCTTATTGAGGATGCCGCCGCGCAGCCGTGCCTTGATCACATGCAGTTCGGCCTCACTCATTGTTCCCTTGAGGCCGAGCAGGAGCCGGTCGTTGAAACTACCCGGGTCATAGACGCCGTCCTCGTCGAGGATCAGGGTATCGGCGAGAGCACAGATCTCGAGCAGCCGCTGCCAATCGGCATTGTTGCGCGCCAGACGAGAGACCTCCAGGCCCATGACGATCCCGGCATGCCCCATGCCGACATCGCTGACCAGCCGCTGAAATCCCTCACGCCAGACCGCCGATGCGCCGGATTCGCCTTGATCATTATCGATGACGATAATCTGCTCCTCGCGCCAACCAAGGGCGATAGCACGGCCGCGAAGCGCATATTGGCGCATGGCGCTCTCGGTATTGTCGATGACTTGCCGCATCGAAGATTGGCGGATGTAGAGGTAGGCGCTGCGTTCACGGTGATGAGACTGGACTTTGAGGTGTAGATTCATGGTGCTCTCCGTTGGTGGATGCTCATGGCGATGGTCGCCAGGACATGAACGACGGCGCTGAGGTCGCCGTGCGCCGGTCGGATGGCCGATGACAGGTAAAACTGGCCTTGATCAGGGCATGCCGCTGCAGGCAGTGCGCGGGCCCATCCCCACATGCCGCGGCGCAGAAAAAGCATGAGGCCGCTACGGGCCTTGAGCGGCAGAACTTCGCCGAGAGCTGCGCTGCGCAGCACCTCGTACTGGTCCGCGGTGGCCGGCAATGAACATGCCGATGCCGTGGCAACGTCTAGCGGATCGTTTTTTTTAACAGCCGCTCGATCGTCCTGGGATGAAGTGCGACATCGAGTTCGTTGCGGACCAGCTTGGCGAGTTCGCGCGCACGAACGGGCTCGCCCGGGACCAACCTCGCCTGGAGAAATGCCAGGACTTCGTCGTCGACCTTGTGGGGACCGCGGGGTCCCGGCTTTGCCGGTACCAGTCCGGCAATCCCACTCGTGTCGAAGTTTGCCTTGGCCTGGTAGTAGGTTGGCCTGGAAACACCATACTCGTCGGAAGCGTCCGTTACCGAGACATTGTCGATGGAGACGCGCCGCAGCATCTCGTATTTGACCTGGACGGCGTCGTGCGGATCGAAGAACTCGCTTCCCTGGAACTTCGGGTCGCGCACCTTCTCGGGATTTGGATTGAAGGTGCCCTCGTCGAGGAGGGTATCCATCTTTGATCGCTTGCCGCCGTACTTCGCAGGCATTGTAGGTTCCGGGTGCAAGATCGAGTATTAATGTAAATCTATTTATACCGCCATTCTCGTTTAAATCAAGAGCGATCCCACATTGTGTCACCAGAAATTGGCAGATATTATAGGATTTACGGCTCATTGCGGGGCCTCTTGCGGCATAATCTGGTTTACACTAGCGGCATAATTATCCTTACACTCCGCTGCCAACCTGCCACAGAGGTGTTCCACCATGCTGGCTAGTTCCATCAAGTTCGAAACCAGCAAGAGCGCGCGCCCATTGCTCGCGACAACTTCTGGATCAATGCTCACAAGATCAGTCCATTGAGGGGGAAGCGGCCATATGGCGCCATCCTCGGTCTGCAAAAGCAGACGGTCGCCCTGCAAGTTACCTCGCTTCCCAACGCAGGGCAGCTGCCGGCCGAAAAGAGGATGAAACTGATGGGTAACCAGCACTAGCTGCTGATCTGCGCCCGAAGGGGCTGCATTCTCAGATAAGGTACAAGCGGCTTGAGAAAGCGCAGTTCTGCTGGCCGCGCATCGGACACAGCCGGGTCCAGCTCAATCATGCCCAGCTCTTGGCCTTGGTCGACGGAATGGACTGGAAGCGGGTTCGCTTCACGCCTGTCAAGCCGCCCGAGATTGTTGGGTAAAACCACTGCGGCGAAATGAATCAGGGGCCTGAAACTGCGGGCGGGTCACGGCAAAATATGCTCTGATCAGGTCCATGACGCGACCCGAGATTGAGCTTCCGGATGATGTTGAGGCCCTCAAGGCCATGGTCCTCGCGATGGCCGAAAAGGCATCGCGCGTCGAAGCTTTGGAGAAGCAGGTCGATGACCTCGAGGCCCGGAATGCTGATGCCGATGAGCGCATCGAGCGGCTGACCCAGATCCTCAAAGCCTTTGATCGGGCTCGCTTCGGCCGGCGCTCCGAAAAACTAGTAGCAGCCGCCGTCGATGATGAGCAGCATGCCTTTGTCTTCGAGGAGATCGAGACCGGCATTGCGGCGATAAAAGCCCAGGTCACGAAAGGTGGCGCGAACCCGGATGGCAAACGCGCACCGCGTCCACGCAAGGGCTTCGCGCCGCATCTTGAACGCATCGAGGTGGTGATCGAACCGGAAGAGTTGCCGGAACACGCAGGTAAGCAGAAGATCCTGATCGGAGAAGACGTCTCCGAACGACTGGACGTTGTTGCGGCCAAGTTCCGTGTCATCGTCACGCGCCGTCCCAAATACGCTTTTAAGAATGAGGATGGCGTCATCCAGGCCGCGGCCCCGCCACACATCGTCGAAAGTGGCATTCCAACAGAAGCGCTCCTGGCCCAGATCGCAGTCTCCAAATATGCCGATGGCCTCCCCCTCTATCGCCAGGAAGCGATCTACGCGCGTGACAAGGTCGAACTCGACCGCAAGGTCATGGCCCAATGGATGGGCAAGCTGGGGTTCGAGCTCGACATCCTCGCTGATTATATTCTGAACGAGATCAAGAAGGCCGAACGGATTTTTGCCGACGAAACGACCTTGCCGACGCTTGCGCCCGGATCCGGGTCTGCAAAGACGGCTTGGCTATGGGCATATGCCAGGGATGACCGGCCATTCGGAGGCAACGGTCCACCGATGGTGGCCTATCGCTTCGAGGACAGCCGAGCGACCGAATGCGTTGCAAGGCATCTCAGCGGCTATCGCGGGATCCTGCAGGTCGACGGATATGGTGCCTATAACAAACTCGTCCGCAAAGATGGAGGCAATGACGGCGTTGTTTTGGCTGGCTGCTGGTCGCATAGCCGCCGGAAGTTCTATGAACTGCATGTCGCCAAGAGCTCGAAGGTCGCCACAGAAACAGTCGAGCGCATGGCAGAGCTGTGGGAGATCGAGGAAACCGCCCGCGGACAAAATCCTCAGGCCCGTGTCGCAGCGCGTCAGGAACGGTCGGCGATAATTGTCCGTGACCTCTTCACACTCTGGCAGGCAACATTGCCGCGGGTCTCGGGAAAATCCAAACTCGCCGAAGCTCTCCGTTATGCCATCTCGCGCCGAGACGTCTTGGAGCGCTTTCTGACCGACGGCCGGATCGAGCTCGACTCCAACATTGTTGAGCGGGCAATCAGACCACAGGCCATCATCAGGAAGAACAGCCTCTTCGCAGGTAGTGACGGCGGCGGCAGGACATGGGCCACGATCGCAACGCTGCTGCAAACGGCAAAGATGAATGCCGTCGATCCTCAAGCCTGGCTAACCCAAACGCTCGAGCGTCTCGCAAGGGGGTGGCCCAGCAGCGAGATCGACGCTCTCATGCCATGGAATTACCAGGCCTAAACGGCCTCAGCTTCCCGCTTACGCACGAGCTCTCCCACACGCAGATCAGGTCGCCGACCGTTGGCATCTAATGGAAAACGCCAGCCACGCTTTTCTCGACGCTGTTCGTAAATCGATGCGGCAGGTCCGGATGGCGATCGGCACTGCAACCGTAAATCCGAAACTGCTGACTGCCGCTGAGCGGCTGCAATACGAGGGATATCAGCGGCGTGAAGAGGCAAATGCCGTAATCCGCGGGTTCGTCGCCGATGGTGTCTCCATCAAGGAAATCGTGCGCCGAACTGGGCATAGCCGAAAGCTGGTCCGCAGCGTCGTTCGTGGTCAGCGGACCGACATCTTCCGGGTCCGGCAAACCTCTCTCGAACCGCACCTGCCTTGGCTTGAAGCGCAATGGGATGCTGGATTGCGTAATGGCGCCGAACTGTGGCGGCAGCTTCGACTGGCCGGTTTTGGCGGAGGCCTGCGTGTTGTCACCGAATGGGCAACGAGACGAAGGCGAGCAGAAAAGGCTGAAAGCGGACTCGGCTATGCTCCCGCCGCGCGCACCGTCGTTCGCCTGATGACCATCGACCGCAACAACCTGACCAAGGCTCAAACGATGACGGTTGCCGCCATCGAAGAGAGGCTGCCAGACCTTGTAGAGGCCAGGGACGTCGTCGAGAGCTTCCACGGCATGTTGCGCCGCAAGTCCTCCGGTGATCTGGAGGCCTGGATCGAACGCGCGGCGAAAAGCCTGGTCGCATCATTCGCGAATGGCGTTATCCGAGACCGAGCGGCAATCCAGAATGCCATAACCTCCCAGTGGTCGAACGGTCAGACAGAAGGCCAGATCACAAAGCTCAAGCTCATCAAACGGCAAATGTACGGGCGCGGGAAACTCGATCTGCTTGAGGCACGGATCGTCGGAGCGCCCTGATGTCATCGAGATTGCGTCAGACCCAAAATTGGACGCCGGTCACCCCGCCAGAGGGGTCAATATTCCACGCCGAAACACAGTGATCACTGGCGACGTCCTGGTACGGGGGTGGACAACCGAGCAGAAGCTGCAGATTATCATGGGGAGTTTGGAGTTGAGCGATACGGTTTCGTCGGCCGCCCGGCGTCATGGAGTTGCGCCACGCCTTCTGTATCGATGGGGCAGACTTCTCAGTGAGTGAGGAACGGCTGTCTTAGATTACGATGAGCCGGTCGTCGGCAATTCTGCGGTCAGGAAGTTCGAGGAGCGCGTTCCCGAGTTGGAGCACATGCTGGGCCGCAAGGATGGAGGTCGAGGTTCTCCGCGACGCTTTTTCACAGGTTAAAAAAAATAGCGGCAGCTCTCGTTGCCGAAGCATGGTGCCGATGAAGACCGTCGCGGACGTTCTCAAGGTATCCCGCTCCAATGTTACTGAGCTTCTGAAGGCAGATCAAAGCCGCGCCGGCCGTATAAGGCTGAGGATGTCGAGCTTCTGTCAGCCCTCCGCAGGCTCGTCGACGCCAGGCCCACCTATCGCTAACGGCGGAGAGCCGCGCTGCTCAATCGCGAAAGGCGAGTCGCCGATCAGCCGGTCGTCAACCCCAAGCGAGTCCACCGGATCAGGAGCAATAACGCCATGCTGCTGGAGAAGCACACCACCGTTCGCAATGGCCGCGTCCACGATGGCTTTGCCATGGTGATACGCTCGAACTTTCGCTGGTGCTCGGACTCGCTAAGCTCACCTGCTGGAACGGCGACGTCATCAGCTTGGCGTTCATTATCGACGCCCTCGGCCGCGAGATCATAGCCTGGACGACTGTCGTCAATGCCCGGATATCCGTCTCCGATGCGCGGGACATGATGCTGGAGACCGTCGAGAAGCGCTTCGGCGCAACGCGACACCACAAGCCATCGGACATCTGCCCGACAACGACAGAGCGTACACTGCAAAGGAGACAAGCTTACTGCTCAAGCTGTGAACCCGATGCCAACGAAATCCATCCTCATTCCGCGCTCAAAATATCATCCCTCGGCAGTTATCAGGGCAGCTGACTATCCGGGGAGACGAGGCGTACTCCAGCAGTGTAAAAAAAAACGCATTGAATGTTTAAAAAATTGGACATAGATTGCGTCCATTGCCCTTTGAGCAAGATTCAATAGAGGGTACAGGGCAGCCTAGTGTCTAATCGTCAGGAACGTCTGTCGACGGAAAAGCCGTGGCTTTTCCCAACGCGGAGTTGTGCGCTGCTTAGCGCGGGAAATGGGAGCAACTCAATTGGAAACACAAGCAGGAATCGCTTCGGGGCAGGCGATCGCGCGAAATGCGCTCGCGATCGAGCATAGGTCAATCGACTATGTTCCCCTGTCGGAAAGACATGGGCGGCTTTCGGACCAAGCAACGATTTGGTTTGCCGGGAGTGCACAACTTTTGAGCCTCGCGACAGGTGCGATCGGCATCACTTTGGGCCTCAATCTTACCTGGACGTTGATCGGCTTACTCCTTGGCACCATCCTTGGGACGATCCCGGTTGCAGCACATGCAAGCCAAGGCCCACATCTCGGGCTCCCGCAAATGGTGCAGACGCGTCCCCAGTTTGGTCGTTACGGAGCCATCTTCATCTGGCTGGTAGCCGTCATGGTCTACTGGGGCTACGTTGTGCTAAACGTTAATCTCATGGGGGCTACATCGGAACAACTCGGTCTCGGTTCCGCGAGCACTTCGGGAATCTTGCTTGGGATTATATCTGTCGTCTTCGCTATATTCGGTTACCATTGGCTTCATGTCGGTCAGCGCTACACGACAGTCGTGCTCTTGGTTGCTCTGGCGACCTTCACATTCGGCATCGTGTTTGGAGTCGGTTTCCCCCCAGAGCAAACGAGACTTTCCGGTACGTTCCAGTTCACGCCATTCTTGATGGTGGTTTCGGCATCGCTCGCATACCAGCTTTCATGGGCCTTCTTCGTCTCCGACTACTCTCGGTACATGCCGCCCACCACAAGCCATCGGTCCATCATATTCTACACAGCGTTCGGTGCGGGTGCTGGTGTCTTCGCAATGGAGGCGGTTGGGGCCGTTGGGGCGGCTCTCTACCCGAATGACAGCTTAACTCTTGCCCTTCAGGAATCCGGCAACCAGATCATGCCTGGTTTTGGCGCAGTGCTTCTCGTCGTGGGTGGAACAGCTCTTTTGATATTTAACGGAATGTGCGTCTACGGCGGGGCGCTCACCTTAATCACCGCGATGGACAGCGTCGTTGAGACATCACCGACGCGTAGCCTGCGAATTAAAACCATTGCCGTGATCGGCGTGACGGCAACCATCGTCGGCGTTCTGCTCCCGACGGATTTCATCAATACGACCTTCTATACAATTCTTGCGGTGTTGGCATACCTGATGGCACCATGGACCGCAGTAAATCTTGTCGACTATTTTATCGTGCGGAAGGGACGCTACTCGATCACTGAAATCTTCAATCCGAACGGAATTTACGGCAACTGGAACTGGCGTGGAATTGCTGCGTATACGCTTGCGTTTATCTCAATGATTCCGTTCATGTACCTGTCGTTCTACCAGGGACCAGTCGCGACATATCTCGGTGGCGTCGATTTCGCCTTCTTCGTCGGTATCCCGGTGGGTGGGGTGCTTTACTGGCTCTTCTGCTTGAATCTCGACTTGAAGCAGGAACTTGCTACTGTTGCAGTTGCCGACAAGCATCTCGATGCCTATGCGAAACCGATAGTTTGATGGCAACCCCTTGACTACCGAAAAGAACCGCGAGGATGGCAGGCGGGGCCTGTTCTCGCGGTTCAATCTTTAGCCCGGCGCGTAAAAATACGCATACGGTTACTGCTACTTTCTCGGCTTGCTAGTTTCAACAATCATTTGTGCCACACGCATTTGATGGTTCAAAGCGGGTTTGTTAGATCATTGGTGGGGTGACAGCGCATGCGACGACGGCGACAGTCTTGCCTACGTTCTTTAGTCTGTACGGTTGGGCCCCAAAAATATGAAAGCCGCCGCCAGCTTCAATGCGTCGAGTGCCTACCTCGGTCTCCAGCTCGACCGTTCCCTTCAAGATGCAGGCCGCGGTCTCACCGTCGTGTTTGATTGCTACTTTTCCCGTGTCCGTACCCGGCGAGTAATGTTCGACGAACATTTGCAGCTTCTTGTCACGCCGTTCGCCTCCCAGCACCCGCATATCGACCTTACCTCGCGATACCACCGCAAGGTCCTGCGCATCGTAAACCAATACATTCTGTTTTGAGATTGGGAGCGCAAAGAAGTCCGCCATCGATATCGGAATCGCGTTCAATATTCGGTGCAGGGAAGCCAGCGAAGGGGCGTGAGAGTCAGCTTCGATCAGCGACACCGTGGAATTAGTCACACCCGCACGCTTCGCCAGTTCCCGCTGAGAAAGGCCGGCCTCTTCACGAATGGCCTTAAGGCGTGCCCCCACAGCAAGCTCCGCTGCGTCATTTTTCGGTCGTTGTTTTCCGACGATGGACTCCTCCTCGTCCGGGCCCGAAGCTTCTTTTAATCTCACAACTATCTCCATCACATCATGTCATGGCATCTATATAAGGTGATGCCAAACATTGAAAGTTGAGCGTTCAAAAAATTAAACGCGTGACGAGATGCTCAGTCGGCTCAACTTGCCGTTTGCGAACATCAGTGGCTCCATCAGCCTCCCGAGGTCGGTGTGAAAAATATTGAAGTGTTAAAAAAATCATATTGCTTGTGCAAAAAAATTCAACTACGCATTCGTATCAAGTCATAAAATAGGAACTCCATGTGAACCCTCTCAATCAGGGACGGCTTTCTGGTGGATCGGCAGTCGTTTTGGACGTTTACCACCGTGCAGCGATCAGCAAACCAGCGCCGTTCTGAGCGCTCCTGCGATCCGATAGCGTACTCTCAACCTGCAGTTTCTCTACCTTTAGGAGGTGAGTTAGGTTGTTTCACCAAGTTCCTGGAAGGAGCCGTCCTGATGAGAATGACGAGAAGCCAATTCCTGAAGCTGATTGCGGCGGCAACAATCGCCGCGGCCGTCCCTACATTAGGGTTCGCACGAGACGCGAAAAGGCAAATCTTCGTGACCTGGGGTGATTTGGCGCCCTTTGGAATGACGAAGCCGGACGGACGTTCTACGGGGTCGAGAGCGATCTTATCCAGGAGTTGGCTAAGCGGAAAGTTCGACTACGAAATCCGCCATATGGCTTGGGATGGTATGATGCAGCGGCGGATAGACGGCAAGTTCGATGCTAACATCTACTGGTTCCCATCACGGATAAACTATTGAAAATCTTTGATTTTTCGTTTCCGTCCACCTCGGAAGCCTCCTCCTTTGCCGTTCTGAAGGACCTGCATCCTCTTCTTCCCGCGCGTACGACCGTGGAGGCCAAGCTAGTCGATGATGTCGTCGTCGAAATCTCGGTTCTTGCCTCCGAGATAGTGTGACGCGGCGGCGCGTTGATAGTCTTCCAGCTTACACTGAGCTGGCGGGAGGGGTGACTGGGGCGAACACTCTTCAATTTACACAATAGGACTTCGAGTTTGGCTCATTCATTGGATTTTCAGAACTTCTCTGAGGCGCGCGCGATAGCTAAGCGCCAGCTTCCGAAAGGGATATTCGAATACATCGACAGGGGCGCGGAAGACGAGACGGCGTTGGCCTCGAACCGTACCGCTTTCGATGAGGTCAAAATCCGACCGCATGTGCTGAAGGGGAACGCAACACCGCGCTCTACCAATATCACGCTTTTCGGCACCGAATACGCGTCACCACTCGTCGTCACTCCGACCGCCTTTGCGGGCTTGGTACGATACCAGGGCGAATTGGAACTCGCCAAAGCGGCTGCGAGATTTGGCATTCCCTATTGTGCTGCAACGGAGGCGATCTCATCCGTGGAGGAGATCGCAGACGCTACTCCCGCGCCCGTTTGGTTTCAGCTCTACTTATGGAATAAAGCACAGGCGTCGTACGACCTTATGGACAGAGCTTGGGCTAAGGGAGCGCGCACCCTCGTCCTGACTGCTGACACAGCAGTGATGCCCAAGCGTGAATTTAACCGCCGAAACGGATTTGATATCCCGTTCCGGTTCTCGTCTAGGAATGTATGGGATGTGGCAAACCATCCAGGTTGGGCCGTTCGCGTATTGATTCGATATCTGTTGACTAGTGGGATGCCCAACTTCGCGAATTATCCTGTTGAATACCGAAAAAGTCTTCTTAAGCGAGGGGGAGGGCCGTCTCTCGATTTGATGCCAGACATGAGCTGGGAGCACGTACGAGAGGTGCGGGCTCGTTGGAAGGGCAACTTGGTCGTGAAGGGCGTCCTTCGCACCGAAGATGCGCTGCAGGCAAAGGACGCTGGCGCGGACGGCATCGTTGTCTCCAACCACGGTGGTCGTATGTTCGACAGCGCAGTGTCACCAATTGCCGTGCTCCGCGAAATTGCCGACGAGGTGGGTCACGAAGTTACGGTACTCGCAGACAGCTCGGTTCGACGAGGAAGTGATGTTTTCAAGCTCATCGCCTCTGGCGCGAAGGCGGTCCTTGTTGGTCGAAGCATGCTCTACGGCACCGCCGCCGCGGGAGAGGAGGGCGCCGTGCAGATGATGAAAATTCTATCAGACGAACTTGCCATGACGATGGACCTCAGTGGCTGCCGATCGCTGGCTGAGATAGGCGAGCACCTGTTGCATCGTTCCTGATTGAGCATGCCCAAACCCATCCGCGTTGTTACGGAGAAAAATTTTAACAGCAATAGCCGTGCGATCGCCCTAGCAGGCTATTGAAGAAGTCTCCCGTTTGGTCTTTAGGATAGCCTCGTCGCCATTGTGATAGGCGAAAGTGATCTCGATCGTACTCTCGTCGAGCAATTCGGCAGGTCCGTCACCCGAGACTTCGTCCATTTCGTCGCATCCTGCCCATGTGAAGGAGACCATGGACGTGCTGTAGCCGAGTTCGAGGCCCGCTTGCATCGCACCGAAGGCGATTTCGCCATGACCGTTGGCCCTGATGGTGATTGTGGCGGGCTCGACCAGGTCGAGATAATCCCGACCCCACAGATCGGCCTCGACGATCCGCCAGCGGCCGATCAGGCGGCAGTTTCTGGCCGCGCTCATGACAGCATCGCTATCAGCTTCGGTAGCCGTACCAGATTGTAAGCGGCGGCCGCGAAGGTGAAGGCCCATCCGACGCGGTCGCGGCCACGGAACTTCGTCTTGTCCTGCCCCGCGACGGTCTCGATCCAGCCGAACGCCTCCTCGATGCGCTTACGGATGCGCAAGCTGACCCCATAGCCGGAATGGCGCGTCGTGCGACCGTCGATGGCCGAGCGGCGACCATTAATATTCTGCGCCACATGGGGCGTCACCTTCATCGACCGCAAATCTTGGACGAAGTCCTTTGTGTCATAGGCCTTGTCGGCACCCAGCGTGATCGCTTGTGTCCGATCAGCGAAAGGTTCGATCATGTGCAGCGCCGCTGCCCGTTCAGCATATCCGCTGGCCTCAGTCAGATAGGCATCGACCAGCAGCCCTTGGCGATTTTCCATCAGCCCATGCCCCATGAAGCACAGCTGGCCTCCTTGCCTTTGCCCTTCTTATAAAGTCTTGCGTCTGGGTCGGTCGTTGAAGCATGCATCTCGTTGGAACGCTTTTCGCCATGAAAGTCTGCTTCGACATTCCGACCACCTGCATTCGAAGGTGGTTCGCCATGATCGCCCCTTTGGGCCGTCCTTCGGCTTGAAGCTCTTGATCGACGCCCAGGCTTCGATCAGCGTGCCATCGACAGAGAAGTGGTCTGTAGACAGCAACCGCTTTACCTTGGGCTGCGAAAGGATCGCACTGAGGAACTTCGCGGCGATGTCGCCTTCCAGCAACCGGTCGCGGTTCTTCGAAAACACCGAATGGTCCCAAGCTGGATCGTCAATGCCAATGCCGACGAACCAGCGGAACAGAAGGTCGTATTCCAGCCGCTCCATCAAAAGCCGCTCCGAGCGGATCGAATAGAAGGCTTGCAAAAGCATGGCGCGCAGAAGCTTCTCAGGCGCAATCGATGGCCGCCCGATCGGCGAATAGAGCGCTGCAAACTCCCGTTCCAAGAAAACCAGAGCGTCGTTCACGATCTGCCGGATTGCCCGCAGCGGATGATCACGACGAACTCGATCCTCCAGATCGACATAGCTGAAGAGTTCACCCGTCCTCACATCGCCGCCGCGCATGCATCACTCCAAAACTCGACGAAGCGAGTGAATCACGGCGAAAGCCTCCAGGCCAGCTTCTTTTTCAACAGCCTGCTAGAGCGCGTCCGGGTATCGATGAATCGATTGTGATGTGACGTGCCGGCTGGTTTCTGATTCAACATCCGCTTTGACGGATGTTGGTGATGGCCAGAGCGCTGAGCAGGGGTGTACGGTTACGTGTCTTGAAACCTGCGGATGACGGGGCATCGGCCCGGCAGGCGGCGGCCCGTTTCGGCGTCGGGGTATCGAGCGCGATCCGCTGGATCGCACGGGCGAAGATCAGCGAACTGACACCGCGGCCCCAAGGGTGACGGCGCGGCTAAGGCCGCCGGTGTGCGCGACGCCACGGAAGCGACAGGCGCAGGCTGCTCTACCTGCCGCCTTACAGTCCCAACTTTAACCCCATCGAAAACGCATGCGCAAAGCTCAAGGCATTGATGCGGTCAAGGGCCGAACAAACCATCCCCGCTCTCTGGAAAGCCGCCAGTTCCATCATCGAACTCTTTACGCCGGCCGAATGCGTAAACTGCTTCAGGACAGCCGGATATGAACCGGATTAAACCCGACGTGCTCCAGTCATATGCTCGACGACGCTGCATACGAACGGGCCGTCATGCTTCATGCAAGCTTAGTCGAAGTTGGCAAGCCGCTCTCGTTTATCAAAAGCGCACATACTGTGACAAACGTCGCCCGGACCTCGTCGCGTCTGGCTTCGCGACAATCGTGATTTGACCCTATCAGTGGGGCCTTCTCCGCGAGTTTTGAAGGCGTTTCGGGCATTCCTGTGGTCGGCCGCAGTGATGCGGCCGACCTTTCGATTTCACTCGGATTTCGCCCGTTCGAAACTCTCCGCATCTGGGTAGGGGAACCACCAGAAGTCCTGCGGGGCGGCCTCTGGATCCATCACCACGTACTTCGAGGACTGGAACTGCGCTAGGCCTTCTGGGCCGAGCTGCCGGCCGATACCTGACAGCTTACGTCCGCCAAAGGGGAGCGCGTCGTTGTCAAGGATCGGCGCATTGATCCAGACCATACCTGCTTCAATCTCGTTGACCGCTCGCATCATCTCGCCCATATCGCGGGAGTAGAGGTTAGACCCAAGGCCGAACTCGGAACGGTTCGCGAGTTCAAGTGCTTCATCGAAATCTTTCACGCGACAGATGGGCGCGACGGGACCGAAAGATTCTCCGTTGAGGATTTCTGACTTTGGATCCACATTCGTCAGGACTGCAGGCTCGATGAACCAGCCGTGATTGAGTCCATTGGGGCGTCCGCCACCGGTGGCGAAAATTGCGCCTTCATGACGCGCGCGCGCGAGAAGCGACTCGAAGCGGTCTCGCTGGCGGTGCGTCGCCATTGGGCCGATGTCAACATTTTCGAGGCCGTTGCCAATGCGAAGCTTTTTCGTTTCAGCGACCAGTCGTTCGACGAACTCGTCGTGAATGCTGTCATGAACGTAGAATCGTTCTGCCGATGTACAAACTTGGCCGCAGTTGAGGTAAGCAGCGAAGGCAGCCGCCCGCACAGCGATATCTAAAGGAGCGGAAGGCATGACGATGAAGGGGTCGTTGCCGGATGCCTCAATCAGAGCGGGTTTGAAGGTTTCGGCGCAAACCCTCAGAATTTCCTGCGCGATCGGCACAGAGCCAGTGTACGCGATGCAATGGGTCTTTTTGCTTCGGACGAGGTGTTGAGCGACACGCGGGCCGCCGGTAACGACTTGCACCAGACCCTTGGGCAGTTCGCTGAACACTTCCATGAATTTTAGAGTAGTAATGCTTGTCTGCTCATGCGGCTTGATGATGACGGAATTGCCTGCAGCGAGTGCGGCCGCCAGTTCCCAGCAAAGGAGGACAAGCGGGAAGTTGAAGGGAAGAATGATAACGACAGTTCCCAACGGTTCCTTGATCGAGAAGTGGAACTGGCCCGGAACAGTCGATCCAGCGATTCTGCCGCTCTCGTTGCGCCCAAGTTCGGCATAGTAGTCGATCGCGGTAGCGCACCACGATGTTTCGTCGACGGCTTCCTTGAACGGCTTACCTTCCTCACGGGTCATGAAATAGCCATATACAGCCTTATCGCGACGGATCTTTGCCGCGACTTCGTGAAGGGCCGTAGAGCGAGTGCGTGAATCTATGGCCAACCACGCCTTCCTCGCGGAGTTTGCGATGTCGATCACATTCTCGAGTTCGTCGTCCGTGGCATCCGCGATTTCAGCAATGCGATCTTCAGTGGCCGGGTCGATGACCGAGATTCTATTGGTTGCGGCGCTCTTCAAATAGCGTCCGTCGACAAACAACGTGCCTGAAAGGCGGTCGAACTCTTGGTGGATTGGCATGTCTTCTCCTTGTCGGCGCACACCCGGTACTCGGGCAGCTAGAAAGTCTGGTTGCTGGTTCCAAATCTTGTGGTCGGATCCAGAGATCGGGGCGATGCTGGAGCGCTCGAGGTGTGTAGGCCGGTGGCTCGTGGTGATAGGATCTTTCAGCCGGAGAGCAAGGCATCGCGAAATGCTTTCGATCCCATTTGCCGCGCGCCTTTTCGCAACCGGGGAAAGGGCACGACTTAGCCCTCCGACGCTCATCCTTCGAAGTACGTCGATCCCACCGTCCTCAATGAAATTGTTCGCTGCCGCGTCCCCGATTGTTGTGTGAAGCGGCCACCCAACGAACGCAACGCTATGTCAAAAATATTCAACATTCAATACGTTTTTTCAAACGGTGCGCGTGGACGGTTTTTTTCGCGAAATCAAAGAGCTCGCTCGATAAACTATGTGACCAAACTAAAAAGCGCGATCGCAGATCGTAGATCGCACGATTGACATTCTCTGAAAATTGCCGTCACAAATCACCCCATCGCGACGGAACGCCCGATTGCGAGGAGGAGAAATCAGATCTTTTAGGATGGAGACGAGTCACATGGCGCTGACCAAGCTCACGACGTACGGCCTATACACGGCCACCACAACGCCCCTGACCCCCGACGGAAGATTGAACACACGCGCCATTTCGGAGCAGATCGAAACTCAGTTGCAAGCCGGTATCGCTGGGATCGTTGCAATTGGCGGGACAGGCGAAGGAACTGCCTTGTCCTTTGCTGAACGTGTTGAAGTTGTTGGAGTGACAGTTGAGGCTGTCGGCGGAAGGGTGCCGGTGCTTGCGGGCGTTATCACTCCTGGATTGCCCGACACTCTGGCACTCGGTCGCGCTTGCTTGGAGGCGGGGGCAAACGGACTGATGGTCATCACCCCCTTCGGTACGGCCCCCAGCCAAGCTGGCATTCGGGACTACTACAAGGCAGTTGCCGACGGCGTTGGCCAAGCCGTGATGCTTTACGAGATCCCTTATCTTACTCTCGTTTCACTCGAACCGGAGACCGTATGCGACATCGTGGCGGACGGTTCTGTCTTCGCAATGAAGGCATCGAACCCAGACCAGACCACCTTCACCAGGGTCGTCGAGTTGGTCGGGGAGCACATCGCGGTAATGTCCGGGGATGAGCACTTATTCGCAGCCCAGATCGCGCTTGGTGCCGTTGGAGGCGTACTGGCCTCTACGAACGTTCTACCGCGTACGTGGGTTCAGATCTTCGACACCGCACGGGCAGGCGATCTTAAGACTGCGCAGGGGCAGATCGGACGTATCCGGAACTTCCTTCTCAGCGTTTACGCGGAGCCCAATCCGGGCCCGATGAAGGCTGCTCAGACCCTTGCGGGCTTTGAGGCTGGCCCCGTCCGCCTGCCAAATAGGGCGCCTAGCACGGCGCTCGTTGAAGAGATGCGCACGCAGTTGGCAGATCTGCTCGCATACGAACGGGGACTGACTGCTTAGTCCGGCAGATCCTCGCAATAAAGCGTTCGCCACCGGTGAAGGAGGCGCACGGGGAACCGAAACCAACTGGAGAGAATGAAATGAACCGAACTGCAAGTTATTTGAGTGCGACCTGCGCCGCAATCATCATGAGTGTCGGCATAGGATTTCACGCTGTGGCAGCGGAACCGTACTATGAAGTACCAGCAGACTACCCAGCTTGTACTGACGAGTCTTATGAAAACGCGATCGAGAACGGTGTGAAGCTTGGCGTGGCTGCGGCTATGCCCTGGTCCGGTATCGACCCGGCGTCGGGCAAGGCCGTAGGAATCGACGTGGAGCTACACGCAGAAGTCCTCAAGCACATGGGTATCACAAAGATCACCTATGAGGCGGGCGCGTTCAACTCGCTCATTCCGTCGATGCTTTCTAACCGTATCGATATGGTCGTAACCGACCTACACGTAACCCCCGAACGTTCGAAGACTATCGCTTTCAGTGGTCCGGTTTGGTGGTATGGCCCCGCTGTCGTTGTCCAAGCGGGGAACCCAAAGAACGTGAAGAGCTTCGAAGATCTTGCGACCGTTCGCGTCGGGGTTCTTCTTGGTACCGGTACTGACGAATACCTGAAAAAGGTCGGTATCGAAGCCACGCGCTTCCAAAGCTATGCGGAAGAGTTCGCTGCCATCCAGCAGGACAAGGTCGACGTAGTCGTTGAGTACGATCTCCTGGCCGCCGAGTTTAAGAAGGCCAATCCCGACGCGAACGTCGAATCCCTCGCGAGCTTCCCGATCCCGGACGATCTTTTGAAGAACGGCTACGGTTATGCCCGCTTTGGTTTCCGCAAGGAGGATTGCAGCTTCCGTGCCGCCTTCAATCAGGCTTTGGCGGAAGCCAGAGCTTCGGGCGCCATGTCAGAGGTCCTTCGCAGGAATGGGCTTTCGGATCGCAATCTCTTCTACTTCCCGCTGCAAGTGAACTGATTAAGGAGCGACTGCGTCACTGGTCGATCCTAAATCGGCCGGTGACCATCGGCGAAGAACACGATGGAACTCTTGAACTTAGACGTGATCCGGTCATACGGATATGTACTGTTGCAAGGGCTAGGAAATACGATTTTGCTCACGCTGATCGTTATAGTCCTGGCCGGCGTTCTGGCCATTCCGCTGGCGCTCGTTCGGACCTCGCGCCTCTGGCTCGTCCGCCTGCCCTTCGAAGCGTTGGTGGAGATTATTCGCGGCACACCTCTGATTTTGCAGTTGTTCTACGTGTACTACGTTCTTCCGGCTGCCGGCGTTCAGCTTGATCCGTTCGCCGCAGCGGTTGTGGCATTGACGGTGAACTACACGGCATATCTCAGCGAGGTCTACCGCGGTGGCATAAAATCCATTCCTGACGGACAGCGTAATGCGGCGGCCGCCCTGGGCATGACCCCGGCCAAGGCGTTCATCAGAATTATTCTGCCTCAAGCTTTCAAGGTTGTGACTCCCACGCTAGGCAATTACTTCATCGCGCTCTTCAAGGACACGGCCCTTGCGTCCGTCGTGACCGTCAATGAGTTGCTCTATACCGGCAACCTCGTGTCGTCCTCCACGTATCAATATTTCACGGTCTATACGGTAACCGGGATCCTCTATTTCGTGGCTGGTTTCCCTGCTGCCTTGTTCGTCCGATATCTGGAGCGACGCATGCATACAAAGCGCCGTGTGAGATCGGCCCCGTCGAAGCCAAATCTGGTCGATTCAATAGAAGCTAGGGGTTCCAGCCGATGATCCTGTTAAACAATATCCACAAATCCTATGGATCCTTGGCCGTCGTCAACGGAGTGTCGCTTGCGATACGCAAGGGGGAAGTCGTCTGCCTGGTCGGCCCCTCCGGTAGCGGCAAGTCGACCTTGCTTCGCTGTGTCAACAATCTCGAAGCACTGACTGCCGGTGAGATCCGTCTCGACGGCGAGAGGGTTTATTACGATGAGATTCCCGAAGGGCTGAAGCCTCACAGCCAGACCCGCATCGCCAGGGTCCGCGCCCGTCTGGGAATGGTGTTCCAAGACTTCAATCTGTTTCCTCACATGACGGCGTTGCAGAACGTCATGGAGGGACCCGTCCAAGTGCTCGGGATCTCGAAGGCTGACGCCCGACAGCGGGCGATGGATCTTCTCACGCGGGTGGGGCTGGCCGAGAGGCATGACTATTACCCGGACGAACTTTCGGGTGGTCAGAAACAGCGGGTCGCAATCGCGCGGTCGCTCGCCATGAAACCTGAAGCCATGCTTTTCGACGAGCCGACCTCGGCGCTCGACCCCGAGCTCGTACACGAAGTTCTCTCGGTAATGCGCGAACTCCGCAACGAGGGAATGACGATGATCATCGCGACACACGAGATGAACTTCGCGCGCGAAGTGGCTGACCGCATTGTGTTTCTGGAAGGCGGCGTCATCATCGAGGATTCTCCTCCCGAGAAATTCTTCGACGTGTCCACTAGTGCCCGCAAGGAAAGCTTCCTGCGCAGCCTTACCCGCAGGTAGGGCGCGCTACCCTTGAACAAGTGGCCGTCGCTTTTGCCCATATCGCAGCGTTGGATGCCATCACTCCCTTGAAAGCCAATGACATGAAACTCGCCGAAAACATCAAAGAGAGGCTTGCCGCGATTCTTGGCGACCGGATCAGTGTTAATCCTTCCATAATCGAGCAGCACTCCCGCGGGGAGGGCCACTTGCCGTCGGCTCCTCCGGAAGCGGTGTGCTTCCCGGTTTCGACGAAGGAGGTGAGCGCAGTCCTGAAGATCTGCAACGAAGCCGGCGTTCCCGTTGTGCCCTGGGGAGCGGGCACATCCCTGGAGGGCAACGTCAATGCGCTGCGGGGCGGGGTATGCATCGACCTCAGCCGAATGAATGCTGTGCTTGCTGTCAACGCCGAGGATCTCGACGCGACGGTCGAACCCGGCGTGACACGTAAACAATTGAATTCCTATCTCCGGGATACGGGCCTTTTTTTCCCGGTCGATCCCGGCGCGGATGCGACGATCGGTGGGATGGCGGCTACGCGGGCATCCGGCACCAATGCCGTCAGATACGGCAACATGAAGGCGAATGTGCTGGCCCTAGAGGTGGTGCTTCCGAGTGGGGAGATCATTCGAACCGGCTCTCGTGCGCGGAAATCCGCCGCAGGCTACGACCTTACGAGCCTCTTCGTTGGCAGCGAAGGCACGCTCGGATTGATCACGGAAGTCACCATCAAGCTATATGGCCTTCCCGAAGTTATTGCATCTGGTGTGTCGAGCTTCCCAACCGTCGAAGACGCGGTCACCTTGGTCACGGAAGCAGTACAGCTCGGCATTCCGCTTGCCCGAGTGGAGTTCCTTGATGAGCAGACCATTGTCGCGGTCAATCGCTTTTCCAAGCTCGAGCTCAATGTCGCGCCAACGTTGTTCTTCGAATTTCACGGCTCAACCGCGTCGGTCGATGATCAGATTGCTCAGATCTCCGAACTGGTCGCGTCACACGGTGGATCAAAATTGGAGTCCTCGACCGACATCGAGGAGCGCAATAAGCTATGGCACGCAAGGCACGAGGCGCATTATGCTCTCCTCGCGATGCGCCCCAACGCACGCGTGTACGGTACCGATTCCTGCGTTCCGATCTCTAAACTCTCTGAAATCATTCGGCTGACACGCGAAGACCTGGAACGCGTGCCGTTCTTTGTGAGCGTTATCGGCCACGTCGGTGATGGAAACTTCCACCTTGGCATGGTCATCGACCCGGAGGTTCACTCTGAATTTGAATTAGCCGAGGAGATTCATGATCGGCTTATCGAACGAACGCTCGCTCTCGGTGGCACATGCAGCGGCGAGCATGGGATCGGATATGGCAAGACCAGGTATATGGAATGGGAGCACAAAAATGCTATCGGAACCATGTGGACCTTGAAGAGGGCACTCGACCCAAACAACATTATGAATCCGGGGAAAGTACTTCGTTAGGCACGGCCGCGATCACCGAGTCGGCCGGGCGGGTAGTTTCACCCGGCTTGACCTACCCAGCATTCAGTGTTGGTGCTTTTATACGAATATGGATGCCTGAATTGAGAACCACTATGAAGTCAGGACTTGCACTAGAACCGATCGATTTTCAGTCGATGCAAGACCAAGTGTACGAGCAACTCCGAACCGTGCTGATGCGGGGCGGGTTCGAGCCTGGTCAGAAGCTCAGCGGAAGAATGGTCGGTAAAGCACTCGGAACCAGCGAGATGCCTGCGCGTGCTGCCTTGGGTCGGTTACTAGCCGAGCGAGCATTGGTTCAGAAGTCTAACGGCACGTATGCTATTCCGATAGCCACCAGGACGCGGTTTAAGGAAGTCATGGAGCTACGGGCTCTTCTTGAGAGTCACGCGACGCTCCAAGCCTGCGAGCGTATCGATAGTGATGGTCTTCGGGAGCTTCGCCGTTCAAGCGACGGTCTTATTAAGGCGCTGAATGACAACAATCTCGAGCAATACTTGGATTTCAATCAGAAGCTAAAATTCGGAATTTACAAATACTGCAGCTCGGAGACTTTGAGATCACATATCGAACTCCTTTGGCTCCAGTGCGGTCCATTCCTCAGACATCTTAGCGTCGCACCCGGCGACGCTCGGGCGACTTCCTATTGCGAGGAAGCGGTCGACGCGCTCGTGGCACGCGACGCGGCCAAGGCAGGTGCGGCCATATCGAAAGACATCCGGTCCGGCCTCGATTTTCTGCTTGTGCATGGTCAGTTTGCAGACGACGACGGGAATGACGGAGCCAGCATGCTTTAAACAAGGAAGCCTCATTTCACGGAGCCTTGCGAGCGTTTGCGCTGACATTACTTGAGGTGGCCCCCTTGCCAAGGAGGCGTAGCGCGGGCCGAAAGGTCCTTTCGATTTTCCCCTCAACGTGTTCTCATGAACCATCACACCTCGACTAGCCGGCTGCGATAGCGAGAGTAACAATATCAAGCTGCGCTCGATAGAGACTCTTTCGCGCGGTTTTCCAGCGGGCGAGTGCGGCGGGCTCTCCGCGTTATGCAGAGCATCATCCCAGATTCTTCGTATCTTTAAAACGAATTCGCGAGAAAACGCTTGACGCCAACTTTGCAGAATATATTGAAGGTTCATCAAAAATTGCGCCGGAAAGTCCAGCCATGAAAATTCTTGTTTCAGTGAAACGCGTCATCGATGCGAACGTGAAAGTCCGAGTTATGCCGGATGGTTCGGGCGTCGACCTGAACGGCGTGAAGATGTCGATGAACCCGTTTGACGAGATATCCGTTGAAGAGGCTCTGCGGCTCAGGGAGGCCGGCAAGGCCTCGGAAGTTGTGGTCGTCTCCGTCGGTCCGGCCAAGGCGGAAGAAACCTTGCGCACGGCGCTCGCCATGGGCGCGGATCGCGCCGTCCTGGTCGAGACTGATGATGCCGTCGAGCCGCTCGCCGTCGCCAAGATCCTCAAGGGGGTCGCGGAAGCCGAACAGCCGGGCCTGATCATCGTCGGCAAGCAGGCGATCGACGACGATTCGAATCAGACCGGTCAGATGCTGTCGGCCCTGCTCGGCTGGCCGCAGGCGACGTTTGCCTCGAAGGTTGAGGTCGGATCCGGTTCTGCCCAGGTGACGCGCGAAGTCGATGGTGGTCTCCAGACCATCGAAGTCAAGCTTCCGGCCGTGGTGACGACGGACCTGCGCCTCAACGAGCCGCGTTATGCTTCGCTGCCGAACATCATGAAGGCGAAGAAGAAGCCGCTCGACAAGAAGTCGCCGGCCGATTTCGGCGTCGATACCGCCCCGCGCTTGAAGGTGCTGAAGACCGAGGAGCCGTCGGGCCGCAAGGCAGGCGTCAAGGTTAAGTCGGTCGCCGAGCTGGTCGAAAAGCTCAAGACCGAAGCCGGCGTGCTCTAAGGCGTTCATGCCCCGAAAAGTGGGAACCGGTTTTCGGACAAGGGCATGAACCGAAGGAATCAAGGGAGAACACAACCATGGCCATTCTTCTTCTGGCAGATCACGACAACGCAACCCTTTCCGACCAGACCGCCAAGGCGCTGACGGCAGCATCGAAGATCGGTTCCGACGTGCATGTGCTCGTCGCCGGCTCTGGTGCCAAGGCTGCGGCCGATGCGGCTGCAAAGCTCTCGGGCGTGACGAAGGTCCTGCTCGCCGACGATGCAAGCCTCGGCAACAACCTCGCCGAACCGCTGGCAGCGCTCATCGTGTCGCTTGCCGGCTCCTATGACGCCATCGTCTCGGCTGCGACCTC
>NZ_JBQEMS010000043.1:0-21255 GCF_052044265.1 Sinorhizobium sp. 22678
TTACTCGACGATGGAGGCGACGATGCCTGCGCCGACGGTGCGGCCGCCTTCGCGGATAGCGAAGCGCAGCTTTTCTTCCATCGCGATCGGCACGATCAGCTCGACGTCAACCGTGACGTTGTCGCCCGGCATGACCATTTCCGTGCCTTCCGGAAGCGTCACGATGCCGGTCACGTCCGTCGTGCGGAAGTAGAACTGCGGACGGTAGTTGGTGAAGAACGGCGTGTGACGGCCACCCTCTTCCTTCGTCAGGATGTAGGCTTCGGCCTTGAACTTGCGGTGCGGCTTGACCGAACCCGGCTTGCACAGAATCTGACCGCGCTCGACGCCGTTGCGGTCGACACCGCGAAGCAGCGCGCCGATGTTGTCGCCGGCCTGGCCCTGGTCGAGCAGCTTGCGGAACATTTCAACGCCCGTGCAGGTCGTCTTCGTCGTCGGACGGATGCCGACGATCTCGATTTCCTCACCGACCTTGACGATGCCGCGCTCAACGCGACCGGTCACGACCGTACCGCGGCCCGAGATCGAGAACACGTCTTCGATCGGCATCAGGAACGGCTGGTCGATCGGACGCTCAGGCGTCGGGATGTAGGCGTCAACCGCAGCCATCAGCTCGCGGATCGCGTCTTCGCCGATCTTCTTGTCCGAATCCTCAAGCGCAGCCAGAGCCGAACCCTTGATGATCGGAATGTCGTCGCCCGGGAATTCGTAGGACGACAGCAGTTCGCGCACTTCCAGCTCGACCAGCTCGAGCAGTTCAGCGTCGTCGACCTGGTCGACCTTGTTCAGGAACACCACGATCGCCGGAACGCCGACCTGGCGGGCGAGCAGGATGTGCTCGCGCGTCTGCGGCATCGGGCCGTCAGCGGCCGAAACAACCAGGATCGCGCCGTCCATCTGCGCCGCACCGGTGATCATGTTCTTGACGTAGTCGGCGTGGCCGGGGCAGTCGACGTGCGCATAGTGACGGTTCGGCGTCTCGTATTCGACGTGCGCCGTCGAAATGGTGATGCCGCGCGCCTTTTCTTCCGGCGCAGCGTCGATCTGGTCATACGCCTTGAACTCGCCGAAATACTTCGTGATCGCTGCCGTCAGCGACGTCTTGCCATGGTCAACGTGGCCAATCGTGCCAATGTTGACGTGCGGCTTATTGCGCTCAAATTTGCTCTTTGCCATTTCCGGCTCTCCGTTTCCTGTCCCCTAGAGGGGAAATCTTTTCATTCTGTTTCAGCGCGAGGCTATTCCGGTCACTTCTGACCGGAATACTTCGCCTGGATTTCCTGCGCGACGTTCGACGGAACCGGCGCGTAGTGATCGAACAGCATCGTGTACTGAGCGCGGCCCTGCGACATCGAGCGCAGGTTGTCCACGTACTTGAACATGTTCGCGAGCGGCACGTGGGCATTGATCACCACGGCGACGCCGCGTGCTTCCTGACCCTGGATCTGGCCACGGCGAGAGTTCAGGTCACCGATAACGTCACCGACGTAATCTTCCGGCGTCACGACCTCGACCTTCATGATCGGCTCGAGGAGCTGAGCTCCAGCCTTCTTCGCGGCTTCACGGAAGCATGCACGGGAAGCGATTTCGAAGGCCAGGACCGACGAGTCGACGTCGTGGAACGCACCGTCGATCAGCGTCGCCTTGACGCCGAGCATCGGGAAGCCCGCGAGCGGACCCGAGGACAGGACGCTTTCGATACCCTTCTGAACGCCGGGGATATATTCCTTCGGAACAGCACCACCGACAATCTTCGATTCGAATGCGAAGTCTTCGCCTTCCGGGTTCGGTTCGAAGACGATCTTGACGCGCGCGAACTGGCCGGTACCACCGGACTGCTTCTTGTGCGTGTAATCTTCCTCGTGCTTGCGCGTAATGGTCTCGCGGTAAGCAACCTGCGGAGCACCGACCGAAGCTTCGACCTTGAACTCGCGACGCATGCGGTCGACGATGATATCCAGGTGAAGTTCGCCCATGCCGGCGATGATCGTCTGGCCGGACTCCTCGTCCGTCTTGACGCGGAAGGACGGATCCTCGGCAGCCAGGCGGTTGAGCGCGAGGCCCATCTTTTCCTGGTCGCCCTTGGTCTTCGGCTCGATCGCGATCTGGATGACCGGCTCCGGGAATTCCATGCGCTCGAGGATAACCGGCTTCAGCGGATCGCAAAGCGTATCGCCCGTGGTGGTTTCCTTGAGGCCGGCCAGAGCAACGATGTCGCCGGCGAAGGCTTCTTCGATGTCTTCACGCGAGTTGGAGTGCATCTGCAGCATGCGGCCGACGCGCTCGCGCTTTTCCTTGACCGTGTTCATCACCGACGTGCCCTTTTCGAGCTTGCCGGAATAGATGCGCGCGAAGGTCAGCGAACCGACGAAGGGGTCGTTCATGATCTTGAACGCGAGCATCGAAAGCGGCTCGTTGTCGTCGGCCTTACGGGTGATCTCGCCCTCGGTCTTGACGTCGATACCCTTGATCGCCGGAATGTCGATCGGCGACGGCAGGTAATCGACAACGGCGTCGAGCAGAGGCTGAACGCCCTTGTTCTTGAAGGCGGTGCCGCAGAACATGGGGTGGAACTTGACGTCGATCGTACCGCGACGGACCAGTTCACGGATCTTGTCGTTATCCGGATAGGTACCTTCCAGGTAGGCTTCCATTGCCGCTTCGTCGATCTCGACAACCGTCTCGATCAGCTTTTCGCGGTATTCTTCCGCCTTTTCCTTCATGTCGGCCGGGATTTCGACGACGTCCCACTGGGCGCCGAGCGATTCGTCGCGCCATACGAGAGCATTCATCTCGATCAGGTCGACAACACCCTTGAAGTCGCTTTCAGCGCCGATCGGCAGCTGCATAACGACGGCCGTCGCGCCGAGGCGCGTCTTGATCATCTCGACCGAGCGGTAGAAGTCCGCGCCGGTCTTGTCCATCTTGTTGCAGAAGATCATGCGCGGAACATGATACTTCTCGGCCTGGCGCCAGACGGTTTCCGTCTGCGGCTCGACACCGGCGTTGGCGTCGAGAAGCGCGATCGCACCGTCGAGAACGCGCAGCGAGCGTTCGACTTCGATGGTGAAGTCGACGTGGCCGGGAGTGTCGATGATGTTGAAGCGCCGCGTCTTGCCGTCGCGACCCTTCCAGAAGGTGGTCGTCGCAGCAGACGTGATCGTGATGCCGCGCTCCTGCTCCTGCTCCATCCAGTCCATCGTCGCGGCGCCGTCATGGACTTCGCCGATCTTGTGGGACTTGCCGGTGTAGTAGAGGATACGCTCGGTCGTCGTCGTCTTGCCGGCGTCGATGTGCGCCATGATACCGAAATTTCGGTAGTCTTCGATTTTATATTCGCGAGCCATGAGAGACTGCCTTTCGGAACCTGTTCTGATTACCAGCGGTAGTGCGAGAACGCACGGTTGGCATCAGCCATCTTGTGGGTGTCTTCGCGCTTCTTGACTGCGCTGCCGCGATTGTTCGCTGCGTCCATGAGTTCGCCGCACAGGCGATCGACCATGGTCGTTTCATTGCGCTTACGGGCAGCTGCGATCAGCCAGCGGATAGCGAGAGCCTGACGGCGCTCCGGACGAACGTCGACCGGCACCTGGTAGGTAGCACCACCGACGCGGCGCGAACGCACTTCGACGTGCGGAGCGATGTTGTCGAGCGCGGAGTGGAACACGGCGACCGGCTCCTGCTTCAGCTTCGACTGGACCGCATCGAACGCACCGTAGACGATGCTTTCCGCAACGGACTTCTTGCCGTGCAGCATGATTGCGTTCATGAACTTCGTGACGACCAGATCACCGAACTTCGGATCCGGGTTGATCTCACGCTTTTCTGCTCTGTGACGTCGGGACATACTTCTCGTCTCTCAACTTTAAATCTTATGACCAGCGAAATGGCGCCGGTTGCGATGTTATTTCGGACGCTTCGCGCCGTACTTCGAGCGGCGCTGCTTACGGTTTTTCACACCCTGCGTATCGAGAACGCCGCGGATGATGTGGTAACGAACACCCGGAAGGTCCTTCACGCGGCCGCCGCGGATCATGACCACGGAGTGCTCCTGAAGGTTGTGGCCCTCACCCGGAATGTAGCCGATCACTTCGAAGCCATTCGTCAGGCGGATCTTGGCGACCTTACGGAGAGCCGAGTTCGGCTTCTTCGGGGTCGTCGTGTAGACGCGGGTGCAAACGCCGCGCTTCTGCGGGTTCTCCTGCAGCGCAGGAACCTTGTTGCGCTTTACCTGTGCCTGACGCGGCTTGCGGATCAGCTGGTTTACGGTAGGCATCTAACCATCCCTTACAAAAACTTGTCTCGTTACCCTTTCGGGCGGATCGCTTGCCGTCGCCGGCAACAACGAACGCCTATGAAATGCGCAAAACGAGGGCCGATCCGCTTTTTCGCAGATGGCCCCACAAAAAGCAGAGGACGCACTATTTCGCGCGTCTTGCGTGCAGCATTATGTCGTCAGCGTGCGTTTTGAACCTTGTTTGAGGCGAACTCCAGAACGCGTCGTTCCGAACCAGCCAGCCTCACATGGGCTCTGATGCGGCGGGGTGTACTGATTTCGGGGCGATCCGTCAAGGGCAATTAAGAAATATCTGGGCGTTGCAGCCCTGATATGCCCGAGAAACAAGGCTTTGCGCGCTTGCCGTGCCCTAGGTCCGGCCGAACGCCGGCCCGTGTCGTCGCATAGTCGTTCCCACTTAAGGAATCAGCAACCTCTTTCTGTCGTTTTCCACGACCGCGAGTCGCGCCGTGCCCGATATCCTGTCTCGACGTCATCCCTGACCAAAAATGTTTCGGGCCATCGTACGATTCGTGGAACGGGTTTCGGTCTGGCGCAATATGCAGTAGAGCAGGATGAGGCAAAGTGTATCCGGTTTCCCCGCATCCCGCGTCTCAACGCTTGAGAAATCGATCGCGACGGTTTCGGCCTCTTTCGACTTACAAGAAACGCGATCGCCCGTTACTATTCTTCAAAGAGGATGTTTCCATGTCTGTCACACCGGATAACGACAACGCACCCGACGAACCGCTGATCTTCATCGTTATCGGCAAGGCCTACGAGACCGACGGCGATGCCGAGGGCGTCGACATCCATGTGATGCTGCGGGCGCCGGATGACGATACCGCCGTGCGCGAGGCGCTGAACGCACTCGCCGAGGAAGGCTTCCTTGAAGCCGATCTCGACCAGATCGGCACCTTGGACGGCATACCGGACGAGGAGCCGCACGCTTCCGCCTATCAGGGCGCCCTCGAGGGCGAAGTCGCCATCATTCGCTTCGGTTGAGAGATCGCGCGGCATCTGGAGCCGCATCGACGCCAAACACATCGACCTGAAAAAGCCGCCCGGATCGGTCCGGGCGGCTTTTTTGTTTCGCCAGGGAGGGCAGATACCCTCCCCTTTTCGCTTATTCCGCCGCGGCGGGATCGTTTGCCATGTCGGCGAGCATCGGCGTGGCGCTTTCCGCACCGGTGCCCTTGCGGCGCTCTTCAAGGATCAACTCGTCGCGGGCCGTAGCGATGCGGCGGATCTGCGTCATCGTGCCGCCCGTACCGGCCGGGATGAGACGGCCGACAATGACGTTCTCCTTCAGACCCTGCAGATTGTCCGTCTTGCCTGCGACCGCAGCTTCGGTGAGGACCTTGGTGGTCTCCTGGAACGAAGCGGCCGAGATGAAGGACGGCGTCTGCAGCGATGCCTTGGTGATACCCAGCAGCACCGGCTCGCCAAAGGCGGGCTTCTTGCCTTCGGCAAGCAGAGAGTCGTTGACGTCCTCGAGCTCGATGCGGTCGACGTTGTCGCCCACGATATACGTCGAGTCACCGGCGTCGGTGATTTCGACCTTCTGAAGCATCTGCCGGACGATCACCTCGATGTGCTTGTCGTTGATGACAACGCCCTGCAGTCGGTAGACTTCCTGGATTTCGTTCACGAGATAGGAAGCAAGTGCTTCCACGCCCTTGATTGCCAGGATGTCGTGCGGCGCCGGATTGCCGTCGAGGATGTAGTCGCCCTTCTCGATGTAGTCGCCATCCTGAAGATGGAAGGGCTTGCCCTTCGGGATCAGGTATTCGACCGGTTCGACACCGTCTTCCGCCGGCTCGATCATCACGCGACGCTTGTTCTTGTAATCGCGGCCGAAACGGATCGTTCCATCGATCTCCGCGATGATGGCGTGATCCTTCGGACGACGTGCCTCGAACAGTTCGGCAACACGCGGCAGACCACCGGTGATGTCCTTGGTCTTGGCGCTTTCGAGCGGCGAACGGGCAAGAACGTCGCCCTGGCTGACCTTTTGTCCCGGCTCGACCGAAAGGATCGCGTCGACCGAGAGCATGAAGCGGGCTTCGCCGCCGCGGGCAAGCTTGGCGATGTTGCCATTCTTGTCCTTGATGACGATCGCCGGCTTCAGGTCGGTACCGCGTGGCGTCGAACGCCAGTCGATAACCTGGCGCTTGGTGATGCCGGTCGACTCGTCGGTCGATTCCAGAACCGAGATGCCGTCGACGACGTCTTCGAAGTGAACGGTACCTTCCACTTCCGTCATCATCGGACGGGTGTAGGGATCCCACTCGGCGAAACGCTGTCCGCGCTTCACCTTGTCGCCATCGTCGACGAAGATCTTCGAACCGTAGGCAACGCGCTGCGAGGAGCGCTCGACACCGCGTTCGTCGAGGATCTGGATCGCCATGTTTCGGCCCATGGCGACGAGTACGCCATCGGAGTTGCGCAGCATGTTGCGGTTCTTGATCTGAACCGTGCCCTCATAAGAGGCTTCCAGGAACGACTGGTCGACCACCGTTGCCGTACCACCAAGGTGGAACGTACGCATGGTCAGCTGCGTGCCCGGCTCGCCGATCGACTGAGCCGCGATGACGCCGACGGCTTCGCCCATGTTGACAGGCGTACCGCGGGCGAGGTCCCGGCCGTAGCAAACGCCGCAGACGCCGGTCTGGATCTCGCAGGTCAGTGCCGAACGAATCCGGACGGACTGGATACCGGCCTTCTCGATCGCGACGACGTCCGGCTCGAGAATCATCTTGCCGGCATCGACGATGCGTTCACCGGTGACCGGGTTGTCGATGTTGTCGAGCGCCGTACGGCCGAGGATACGCTGGCCGATCGAGGCTACGACCTGCCCGGCATCGACGATCGCAGTCATGGTGAGGCCCTTGTCGGTGCCGCAATCCGTATGCGTGACGATGCAGTCCTGTGCCACGTCGACGAGACGACGGGTCAGGTAACCGGAGTTCGCAGTCTTCAAGGCGGTGTCGGCGAGACCCTTACGGGCACCGTGCGTCGAGTTGAAGTACTCGTTCACGGTCAGGCCTTCCTTGAAGTTCGAGATGATCGGCGTTTCGATGATCTCGCCCGAGGGCTTTGCCATGAGGCCGCGCATGCCGCCAAGCTGACGCATCTGGTTCGGCGAACCGCGGGCGCCCGAGTGCGACATCATGTAGATCGAGTTCATCGGCTTCTGACGGCCGCTGTCGTCGAACTCGACGGCCTTGATGCGCGCCATCATCTCTTCGGCGACCTTCTCGGTCGCCTTGCCCCAGGCGTCGACGACCTTGTTGTACTTTTCGCCCTGGGTGATGAGGCCGTCATTGTACTGCTGCTCGTATTCCTTCACGAGCGCTTCGGTGTCGCCGACGATCTTCACCTTCGTGTCCGGAATGACCATGTCGTCCTTGCCGAACGAAATGCCGGCGCGGCAGGCATGCGAGAAGCCGAGCTGC
Source organism: Sinorhizobium sp. 22678 (assembly GCF_052044265.1). Classification (NCBI taxonomy): domain Bacteria; kingdom Pseudomonadati; phylum Pseudomonadota; class Alphaproteobacteria; order Hyphomicrobiales; family Rhizobiaceae; genus Sinorhizobium; species Sinorhizobium sp. 22678. The sequence continues at coordinate 7,735 of NZ_JBQEMS010000043.1, forward strand.
ATGATCCGGTCGCAGAAGATGACCGTGTCCTTCTGACCGCAATGGCGATAGACCGTGTCGATCATCTTGGAGATGTTCTTCTTGGTCATTTCCTGGTTGCAGATTTCGAAGGGGACGTTCGGGTTCTTCGGCAGGAGTTCGCCGATGATCATGCGGCCAGGCGTTGTTTCATAGATCTTCGAAACCGGGTTGCCCTCGGCATCGACGGTCTTGTAACGGCCACGGATCTTGGCGTGCAGGGTGACGGCCTTGGTCTCCAGCGCATGGTGCAATTCGCCCATGTCGGAGAAGGCCATGCCTTCGCCCGGCTCGTTCTGGTTCATGATCGACAGATAATAGAGGCCGAGAACCATGTCCTGCGACGGCACGATGATAGGGGCACCGTTTGCCGGATGCAGGATGTTGTTCGTCGACATCATCAGCACGCGTGCTTCGAGCTGTGCTTCGAGCGACAGCGGCACGTGAACGGCCATCTGGTCGCCGTCGAAGTCGGCGTTGAAGGCCGTGCAGACGAGCGGGTGCAGCTGGATCGCCTTGCCTTCGACCAGGATCGGCTCGAAGGCCTGGATGCCCAGGCGGTGCAGGGTGGGAGCGCGGTTCAGAAGGACCGGATGCTCGCGGATGACCTCGTCGAGGATATCCCAGACTTCCGGCTTTTCCTTCTCGACCAGCTTCTTCGCCTGCTTGACGGTCGAGGAGTAACCCTTGGCGTCGAGGCGGGCGTAGATGAACGGCTTGAAGAGCTCGAGCGCCATCTTCTTCGGCAGGCCGCACTGGTGCAGTTTGAGTTCCGGACCGGTCACGATGACCGAACGGCCGGAATAGTCGACGCGCTTGCCGAGCAGGTTCTGACGGAAGCGGCCCTGCTTGCCCTTGAGCATGTCGGAGAGCGACTTCAGCGGACGCTTGTTCGCACCCGTGATGACGCGGCCGCGGCGGCCGTTGTCGAACAACGCGTCCACGGATTCCTGCAGCATCCGCTTTTCGTTGCGGATGATGATGCCCGGCGCACGCAGCTCGATCAGCCGCTTCAGGCGGTTGTTGCGGTTGATGACGCGGCGATAGAGATCGTTGAGGTCCGATGTCGCGAACCGGCCGCCATCAAGCGGCACGAGCGGACGCAGGTCCGGCGGGATCACCGGAACCACCTTCATGATCATCCATTCCGGACGATTGCCGGATTCCATGAAGTTCTCGACGATCTTCAGCCGCTTCATCAGCTTCTTCTGCTTCAGATCGGACGTCGTCTCGGCCATCTCCGAACGCAGATCACCCGCGATCTTCTCGAGATTCATCGATGCGAGCATCTCGTAGATCGCTTCGGCGCCGATCATTGCGGTGAACTGGTCCTCACCGAACTCGTCGACCGCGATCATGTATTCTTCTTCGCTCAGGAGCTGATTTTCCTTGAGCGACGTCAGACCCGGCTCGGTGACGATGTAGTTCTCGAAATAGAGAACGCGTTCGATATCCTTGAGCGTCATGTCGAGCAGCGTTGCGATGCGGCTCGGCAGCGACTTCAGGAACCAGATGTGAGCAACCGGCGCGGCGAGCTCGATATGGCCCATGCGCTCGCGGCGAACGCGCGACAGCGTGACTTCGACGCCGCACTTTTCGCAGATGATGCCCTTGTACTTCATGCGCTTGTACTTGCCGCACAGGCACTCGTAGTCCTTGATCGGACCAAAGATGCGGGCGCAGAAAAGACCGTCGCGTTCCGGCTTGAAGGTACGGTAGTTAATCGTCTCCGGCTTCTTGATCTCACCGTAAGACCAGGAAAGAATCTTCTCCGGGGACGCTATCGAAATCCGGATGGAATCGAAGGTCTGTGCAGGCACCTGCGGATTGAAAAGATTCATGACCTCTTGGTTCATGCCTGTCTCCTTTGCGGGCATTTAAGCCCTGAGCTTGGCGAGGGTGCCGGCAATCCCGGGCGCCGGCCCCTGCCCCATAAACAGCTAAAACCGCATCGGGTGCGGCCCTTTTCCTGCCGCGGACAATCTGGTGCCCGACGGCGGAAACGGTGCGCGCCGCTTAGCGGCACGCACCTGATGACTCTTACTCCGCCGCGTCCGGCAGTTGCGCCGTGCTACCGACGTCATCGACCTTGGAATTCTCCAGCTCGACCGAAAGGCCCAGCGAGCGCATTTCCTTGACGAGAACGTTGAAGCTCTCCGGAATACCCGCTTCGAAGGTATCGTCGCCGCGGACGATCGCCTCGTAGACCTTGGTGCGGCCGGCCACGTCGTCCGACTTGACCGTCAGCATTTCCTGCAGCGTGTAGGCGGCACCATAGGCTTCCAGAGCCCAGACCTCCATTTCGCCGAAGCGCTGACCGCCGAACTGCGCCTTGCCGCCCAGCGGCTGCTGGGTAACGAGCGAGTAAGGACCGATCGAACGGGCGTGGATCTTGTCGTCGACCAGGTGGTTGAGCTTCAGCATGTAGATGTAGCCCACGGTCACCTGGCGATCGAAAGTCTCGCCGGTACGGCCGTCGTAGAGCGTCGACTGACCGGTCACCTTCAGGCCAGCCTGCTCCAGCATCTCGTTGACGTCCGCTTCGACAGCACCGTCGAAGACCGGTGTCGCGATCGAAACGCCGCGGCGGGTCTGCTCGGCAAGCCGAACGATCGATTCATCGTCGTACTGCTTGATCGGCTCGCCCTTCGGGCCAGATCCGATGACGCTGTCGATGGTATCGCGCAGCGGCTGAATGTCAGCGCCCGCCTTATATGCATCGAGCATCGCTCCGATCTTCTTGCCCATGCCGGCGCAAGCCCAACCGAGATGGGTCTCGAGGATCTGGCCGACATTCATGCGCGACGGCACGCCCAGCGGGTTCAGAACCACGTCGACATGCGTACCGTCTTCGAGGAACGGCATGTCTTCGATCGGGACGATCCGCGACACGACACCCTTGTTGCCGTGGCGGCCGGCCATCTTGTCACCCGGCTGGATCTTGCGCTTCACGGCGACGAAGACCTTGACCATCTTCATGACGCCCGGAGGCATCTCATCGCCGCGCTGAACCTTCTCGACCTTGTCCATGAAGCGCTGTTCAAGGCGCGACTTGGATTCGTCGTACTGTGCGCGAAGTGCTTCGATCTCGCCCTGAGCCTTCTCGTCCTCGATAGCGAACATCCACCACTGCGAGCGGGGATATTCACTGATGACGACGTTGGAGAGCTCGGTGCCCTTCTTGAAGCCCTTCGGACCGGCAACGGCGACGTGGCCGCGAAGCATGTCGACCAGACGCGCATAGACGTTGCGGTCGAGAATCGCCTGTTCGTCGTCGCGGTCCTTCGCAAGACGCTCGATTTCCTCGCGCTCGATCGCCATCGCGCGCTCGTCCTTCTCGACGCCATGGCGGTTGAAGACGCGCACTTCTACGACCGTGCCGAAGGTGCCCGGCGGCATGCGCATCGACGTGTCGCGAACGTCCGACGCCTTCTCGCCGAAGATGGCGCGCAGAAGCTTTTCTTCCGGCGTCATCGGGCTCTCGCCCTTCGGCGTGATCTTGCCGACGAGGATGTCGCCCGGCTGAACTTCGGCGCCGATGTACACGATACCGGCTTCGTCCAGGTTCTTCAGCGCCTCTTCCGAAACGTTCGGAATGTCGCGGGTGATTTCTTCCGGACCAAGCTTGGTGTCGCGCGCCATCACTTCGAATTCCTCGATGTGGATCGAGGTGAAGACGTCGTCACGCACGATCCGCTCGGAGAGCAGGATCGAGTCTTCGTAGTTGTAGCCGTTCCAGGGCATGAACGCGACGAGCGCGTTGCGGCCGAGCGCCAGATCGCCGAGGTCCGTCGACGGACCGTCCGCGATGATATCGCCCTTGTTGATCACGTCACCGACAGTGACGAGCGGGCGCTGGTTGACGCAGGTGTTCTGGTTGGAGCGCTGGAACTTCTGCAGGCGGTAGATATCGACGCCCGACTTGGACGGATCCAGGTCTTCGGTGGCGCGGATAACGATACGAGTCGCGTCCACCTGGTCGACGATACCGCCGCGGCGGGCAGCGATCGCAGCACCGGAGTCACGCGCGACGACCGGCTCCATGCCGGTACCGACGAAGGGAGCTTCCGCACGCAGCAGCGGCACGGCCTGACGCTGCATGTTCGAGCCCATCAGCGCGCGGTTGGCGTCATCGTTCTCGAGGAACGGAATGAGCGCGGCCGCGACCGAGACGAGCTGCTTCGGCGAAACGTCCATCAGGTTGATATTGTCGCGCGGTGCCAGCATGACTTCGCCGGCGTGGCGGCAAACGACGAATTCTTCGGAGAAGGAGCCGTCGTCGTCCAGAACCGAGTTTGCCTGTGCAACGTGATACTTGGCTTCTTCCATCGCCGACAGATAGACGACGTCGTTCGTCACCTTGCCGTCCACGATCTTGCGGTACGGGCTCTCGATGAAGCCGTACTTGTTGACGCGGGCGAAGGTCGCAAGCGAGTTGATCAGACCGATGTTCGGGCCTTCCGGCGTCTCGATCGGGCAGATACGGCCGTAATGCGTCGGATGCACGTCGCGCACTTCGAAGCCGGCGCGCTCGCGGGTCAGACCGCCCGGACCCAGTGCCGAAAGACGGCGCTTATGGGTGATTTCCGAAAGCGGGTTCACCTGGTCCATGAACTGCGACAGCTGCGAGGAGCCGAAGAATTCGCGAACGGCCGCGGCAGCCGGCTTCGCGTTGATCAGGTCCTGCGGCATCACGGTGTCGATCTCGATCGAGGACATGCGTTCCTTGATCGCACGTTCCATGCGCAGGAGACCCAGGCGATACTGGTTCTCCATCAACTCGCCGACCGAGCGGACGCGACGGTTGCCGAGATTGTCGATGTCGTCGATCTCGCCCTTGCCGTCACGCAGCTCCACGAGCATCTTGACCACGGCCAGGATGTCTTCCTTGCGCAGCGTGCGAACCGTGTCCGGAACGTCCAGATCGAGGCGCATGTTCATCTTCACGCGGCCGACGGCCGAGAGGTCGTAGCGCTCCGCATCGAAGAAGAGCGCATTGAACATGGCTTCGGCCGAATCCATGGTCGGCGGCTCACCCGGACGCATGACGCGGTAGATGTCGAACAGCGCGTCCTGACGGTTCTCGTTCTTGTCGGCCGAAAGCGTGTTGCGGATATAGGCGCCGATATTGATGTGGTCGATGTCGAGCACCGGGATCTCATCGAAGCCGGCGGAAAGGATAACCGGAAGCGTCTTCTCGTCGATCTCGTCACCGGCCTCGAGATAGATCTCGCCGGTCTCGAAGTTGACGACGTCCTCGGCGAGATAGTTGCCGTAGAGATCGTCGTCGGTCGCCTTGAGTGCCTTCAGGCCCTTTTCCTGCAACTGCCGGAGCAGGCGCGGGGTCAGCTTCTTGCCGCTCTCGACGACGACCTCGCCGGTATCGGCGTCGATCATGTCTGACAGTGTCTTCTGGCCCTTGAGCGCATCCGGCTGGAACGGCACGCGCCAGCCCTCGCCGTCGCGCTGGTAGAGCGACTTCGTGTAGAAGGTGTCGAGGATTTCCTCGCCGTCCATTCCGAGCGCCATCAGCAGCGAGGTCACCGGAATCTTGCGGCGGCGGTCGATGCGCGCATGGACGATGTCCTTGGCGTCGAATTCGATGTCGAGCCACGAGCCGCGATAGGGGATCACGCGCGCGGCGAAGAGCAGCTTGCCGGACGAGTGGCTCTTGCCCTTGTCATGGTCGAAGAAGACACCCGGCGAACGGTGCATCTGCGAAACGATGACGCGTTCCGTGCCGTTGACGATGAAGGTACCGTTGTCCGTCATGAGCGGCATGTCGCCCATATAGACGTTCTGTTCCTTGATATCCTTGATGGACTTGGCGCCGGTGTCCTCGTCGATATCGAACACGATCAGCCGCAGCGTCACCTTGAGCGGCGCCGCATAAGTCAGGTCGCGCTGACGGCACTCCTCGACGTCAAACTTCGGTGCGTCGAATTCGTAGGAAACGAATTCGAGCATCGAAGCGCCGGAAAAATCCTTGATCGGAAATACCGATTTGAAAACGGCTTGAAGCCCCTCATCCGGCCGCCCGCCTTGGGGCTCGTCGACCATGAGGAACTGGTCGTAAGACGCCTTCTGAACCTCGATGAGGTTCGGCATCTCCGCGACTTCGGGAATTTTACCAAAAAACTTGCGTACGCGCCTACGACCGTTAAACGAAAGGGTCTGAGCCATCGTCGCTCCTTGTCAATCTTGCATCCGGGCCTGCAACGGACGGGAACCGATGGCCAGTCGACCCCGTCAATCAATGGGTAGTTCAATCTCGTCCAGCATTCGAAAGACGCCAGCGCGGAATGCTGTGCTGTCCTTCGATGGAGACCATCCTCTTGAAGAACCCATTACCCAAAAGCCGTTTTCGACAGGCTTTTGGGTAATATGTTCTAAAAACGGTCAAAGAGAGGCGGCCACGAAGGCCACCTCCCTTTCGCATTTCGTCGAATTACTTGACGTCGACCTTCGCGCCAGCGTCTTCGAGCTTCTTCTTGAGGTCAGCAGCTTCCGCCTTGGAAACGGCTTCCTTGACAGCCTTCGGAGCGCCTTCGACCAGGTCCTTGGCTTCCTTGAGGCCGAGGCCGGTGATGGCGCGGACTTCCTTGATGACGTTGATCTTGTTCGCGCCGGCATCCGTCAGGATGACGTCGAACTCGGTCTTTTCTTCTTCAGCCGGAGCAGCAGCGCCAGCAGCGCCACCGGCAGCAGCAACGGCTACCGGAGCAGCGGCGGAAACGCCCCACTTTTCTTCGAGAAGCTTGGAAAGCTCAGCGGCTTCCAGGACGGTCAGCGAGGAGAGGTCTTCAACGATCTTTGCGAGATCAGCCATTTTACTTTTCCTTTTGTTCGGTTCGAACTGGTTTTAAATACAACAGCGAAATTCCGCCTCAGGCGGCTTCGTCCTTCTTGGCATAGGCCGAGAACACGCGGGCAAGCTGGCTTGCCGGTGCTGCGACAACCGTCGCGACGCGGGTTGCCGGGGCGTTGAGAAGGCCCAGCAGCTTCGCGCGCAGCTCGTCGAGAGAAGGCAGGGTCGCAAGCGACTTGACACCTTCGGCGTTGAGCGTGGTTGCCCCCATGGCGCCGCCCAGAACAACGAGCTTGTCGTTGGTCTTGGCGAAATCCACGACGACCTTCGGAGCCGTTACGGGGTCTTCGCTGAAAGCGATCAGCGTCTGACCCTTGAAGAGATCGATCATCCCTTCAGACTCCGTGCCCTGAAGAGCGATCTTGGCCAGGCGGTTTTTCGCGACTCTGACGGTGCCGCCAGCAGCGCGCATCTTCGAACGGAAGTCGTTCATCTGCGCGACTGTGACACCAGCATAGTGGGCCACGACAACCGAACCGGAAGCCTTGAAGACTTCGTTCAGCTCCGTGACGAATTCGCGTTTTTCCGCTCTTTCCACTGTCTGTCTCCAGTTGGCAGGGTTGCTCATCGCAGCCCTGCCGGGTTTGCCTTTGTCACCCGGGATCATTCTCGATCCCAAGCAACGCTTGAGGATCCTGTCCCTTGGCGTTCCCGGAAAGCCGGGTCTGACACAAGGCAAGCGAGGTTCGAACCGAATTCCGACGCGTCCGCGTCTTCATGAAATTCAGATCTTACCCGTCTCATGCGGGCCAGGTGATTAAGGTAAAACCACCCGCAATCTCGGACAGGAGTTCCGGGCGGTAGGCCCGGAATTTCCGGCCCCGAAAGGCCGGAAATCTGGTTACGGGCCGAAGCCCGTCAAATCGTCAATCAGGCAGCGCTGATCGTTGCCGGGTCGACCTTGAGGCCGGGGCCCATGGTCGAAGAAACAGCCACGCGCTTGACGTAGTTGCCCTTGGCGCCGGTCGGCTTTGCCTTGATCACGGCATCTGCGAAGGCGCGGATGTTTTCTTCGAGCGCCTTGGCATCGAAGGAAGCCTTGCCGATGCCGGCGTGAACGATACCCGCCTTCTCAACGCGGAACTCGACCGCGCCGCCCTTCGAAGCCTTGACTGCTCCGGCGACGTCCATGGTGACGGTGCCGACCTTCGGGTTCGGCATCATGCCACGCGGGCCGAGAACCTTACCGAGACGGCCGACGAGCGGCATCATGTCGGGGGTCGCGATGCAGCGATCGAAGTCGATCTTGCCGCCCTGTACGATTTCGACGAGCTCTTCCGCACCGACGACGTCGGCGCCGGCAGCCTTGGCTTCGTCAGCCTTCGCGCCACGGGCGAAAACGGCGACGCGAACCGACCGGCCGGTGCCGTTCGGCAGATTGACCACGCCGCGGACCATCTGGTCGGCATGGCGCGGATCGACGCCGAGGTTCATAGCGACTTCGATCGTTTCGTCGAACTTGGCCGTCGCACGCTCCTTGACCAGCGTTACGGCCTCGGTAAGGCCATAGAGCTTCGCCGGATCGATGCCCTCGCGGGACTTCTGTACACGCTTTGCAATCTTCGCCATGGTCTTAGCCCGTCACTTCCAGGCCCATGGAGCGGGCCGAGCCCTCAACCATCGCCATTGCGCCTTCGATATCGGCCGCGTTGAGGTCCTTCATCTTGGCCTCTGCGATCGTGCGGATCTGAGCCTTGGAGATCGAGCCGGCCTTGGCCTTGCCCGGGGTCTTGGAGCCCGCCTGGACCTTCGCTTCGCGCTTCAGGAAGTAGCTGACAGGCGGCTGCTTCATGACGAATGTGAAGGACTTGTCCTGGTAATAGGTGATGACGACCGGAATCGGCATACCCTTTTCCATTTCCTGCGTGGCGGCGTTGAACGCCTTGCAGAATTCCATGATGTTAATGCCACGCTGACCAAGCGCAGGACCGATCGGCGGCGACGGATTCGCCGAGCCGGCCTTTACCTGCAGCTTGAGCTGGCCTGCAACTTTCTTAGCCATTTCTCTCTGCCTTTCACTGCTCCTTTGCGGCGAGGCCGAAAAGGGAGCTCATCAGCCGGTTGCCCGGCCATTTGCCGATCGATCGACCGGCGGCTGCGGTTGCGTGGTGCGGATGAACCGACCCGGCTTAAGGTCGGAAACCTCCCACGCGATGCGGATCGCTCCGCCGAACAAGCCGATAAATCGGCCTGCCCATTCGTATTCGCTTACGCTCTATCAGACCTTTTCGACCTGGCCGTATTCCAGCTCGACAGGCGTCGCGCGGCCAAAGATCGACACCTCGACCTTCAAGCGCGACCGCTCTTCATCGACATCCTGAACGGTGCCGTTGAACGATGCGAACGGGCCGTCGGAAACGCGGACCTGCTCGCCGATCTCGAAGGAGACCGAAGGCTTCGGGCGCTCGACTCCGTCCTGCACCTGACCGAGAATACGGTCGGCCTCGTGATCCGGAATCGGCACCGGCTTGCTGTCCGTGCCAAGGAAACCGGTCACTTTCGGCGTGTTCTTGATAAGGTGATAGGCCTCGTCGGTCAGATCGGCGCGAACGAGGACATAACCCGGAAAGAACTTCCGCTCCGCATCGACTTTGCGCCCGCGACGTACCTCGACCACCTTCTCGGTCGGGACGAGAATCTTCTCGAAGAGATGGGTGAGGCCCTTCTGCTTGGCCTTCTCCTCGATCGATTCGGCGACCTTCTTTTCAAAATTCGAATAGGCGTGAACAATATACCAGCGCGCAGCCATGCTACTCTCCACCCAATCAAGCGCCAACGTTGAGGATCAGGCTCATTACCCAACCCAGCAACTGGTCCGCACCAAAGAAAAAGGCGGCGGCAAAAGAGACCATGACGAAAACCATCAGCGTCGAGATCGTCGTCTCGCGCCGCGAAGGCCAAGTCACTTTCGACGTTTCAGCGCGCACCTGCTGCAGAAACGCAAATGGATTTGTTTTGGATGCCATATAATGCTCACGCCATTACGGCGCGTAAAGCCGACATGTCAGCCCCACGCACCGCGTGTCTGTTTGGACCCTACATAAAGACCGATTGCGAAAACCACAAGAGCCAACCAGTCTTTTTTGTGAATATACAAAGACGGCAATGCCGCCTTCCCCACGCATCCCAACACGGCAGGATTGGGAGAATGGCAGGGGCAGAGGGGCTCGAACCCCCGACCTGCGGTTTTGGAGACCGCCGCTCTACCAACTGAGCTATACCCCTACGGTGCCGCGACGCAACCGAACCGGCTGCATCCCAAGTCAGCGGCTTAATATTCAGTTTGCCGGACGCTTTCAAGCGCATTCGCAGCAAAAGAGAAAAAAGAATCAACAAAATTTCGGCCGCCCTCTCCGCGGGTGCCCGAACGGCGGCTGCGACGCCGCTCGAGGGACGAGGAAAGTGTGAGCGGCATTCCGCCCGCTACACGCGCCTCAACTCATCGTGATCTACTCGTTCAGCCGTACATATTTCCGCCAATCGTGCTCCTCCTTGAAACCGAGGACCTCGCGGATCTTGCGATTGGAAAGCAGCCCTTCGAATTCGCCGATCTCGCGCGTGAAGGGAACATTTGGATAGAACTGCCTGGCCAGTTCGCGCGAAGGCGTGTTGGCCGATACCGTGTCGTTCGCGGCGTTGAATATCGCGAAGCCGAGACCATCCTTCTCAACGCAAAGCTTCACGATCTGGCCGAGGTCACGGGCATCGATATAGCTCCAGGCGATCCTTTTGCGGATCTCCGGATGGGCAAAATAATGCGGGAAGTCCGCATATTCATGCGGCTCGATCACGTTGCCGATGCGCAAAGCGTAAATATCGAAGCCGGAGCGCTCGGCGAAGGCCCTCGCCGTCTTCTCGTTCACCACCTTGGAAAGCCCGTAGGAATCCATCGGATCGACGTCGTAATCCTCTTCGAGAGGAAAGTGATGGAAGTCCCGGTGCCCCTCCGCAAAGCAGACGCCATAGGTCGTCTCGCTGGAAGCGACGATGATCTTTCGGATGCCGAGCTTTACCGCCGCCTCGATGACGTTGTAGGTACCCATCACGTTGACCCGGAAAGTTTCGTTGTCGGGTTTGATGAGAATGCGCGGAATGGCCGCGAAATGCACGACGGCGTCGAAGGGCTGCATGCCCTGGTCGAGATCGGGGAAGTCCCGGTGCATCGACAGCGCATTGAACATCTGGCCGCTGTCGGTGATGTCGGCGATCAGATTGGTGACGCCGGGGCTGTCGAGCGGCACGAGATCGACATTGTGCACCTCATAGCCGGTCTCGATGAGGTAGGGCACGGCGTGCCGCCCGGCCTTCCCCGAGCCGCCGGTAAACAGAATTCGCTTTTTCATGATATATCCCCACGCAGAAGAAGACGTGCTGCAGCGACTTTGCTGTATGCGCCGCTCTGTAGGTTAGGTACTTTGCGCCCTTGCGCAAGATCGATCGTGCGTGGCGCCGAGTGTTCCTTCCGATTCACCACTTCAGACTATAGCGGACATCGACCACACTGCGCGGCGCCAGCAACGGATCGGCGACGGCCGCGCCGAGGCGCAGATTTCCGAAATTCTGTTCCACCCCAATCCGGCTCACACCGCTGACGCCGTCACGCGAAACCTGGCTCTGCACGGTGAGCGACGTTCGGCTTGCGGGAGACACGAGCTTGGCGGATTGAGTGAGCTTCGGTTCGCTGCACCGGCTCTCATAGGCGTTGCATTGGATAGCGATGCTCCGGTGGACCTCCGCATCGAGCGTGGGCGTGACGATCCAGCTGCGCGCGGTACCGGCGCCGAAGTTGCCGGCCCCTCGCAAAGCATTGTAGTCCACGCTGATCTGAGAGGAACGCGTGACCGCCCCTCGCCCGCTTCCGCGCGAAGCCGTTCCCCAGAGGCGGACAGGCGCGCCGGGTGGATTGATCTTGCCAGAGCGCGTGGCGTCCATCGAGACTTCGGCACCGGCGGACGTGTTCCACCGCCCCGTCCGGCGAACGCCGAACCGGAACTTGTAGGAGTTGGCTCCGGTCTTGGAAGGCGACCAGATAAGCGGGCGGTCATCGGCGGCCGAGGCAAATTGCGGGGACTTCCCGACGCAGATCAAAACGATGCCAGCCGCGGCAAGCCGCGTGGGAATACGTCTTTTCATTGGCTTCCGATCCTGCTGCATATTCCGCCAATCGGAGCCGATTGATGGACAAACATGCTGCAATTCAAGCGCTCAAGCGACCTTTGCGCACCTAAAACGCGCGGCGCTGTAGGTCGCATTCGGCAAATCGTCAGGACCGGAAGGTAACACGGACCGGCGGCAAGGTCCCGGGATATTCGGGCGATGCGTGCGGGACTATGCAAGCACTGTTGCAGACATCACACGCGAAAGAGATCGCCCGCCGCTTCAAAAGCGTTGATTGGTAAACGGCCAAAAAGAAAAACCCCGCGGTTGCCCGCGGGGTTCGAAGTCCGGTCCGACCGGAATTACTCGACGATGGAGGCGACGATGCCTGCGCCGACGGTGCGGCCGCCTTCGCGGATAGCGAAGCGCAGCTTTTCTTCCATCGCGATCGGCACGATCAGCTCGACGTCAACCGTGACGTTGTCGCCCGGCATGACCATTTCCGTGCCTTCCGGAAGCGTCACGATGCCGGTCACGTCCGTCGTGCGGAAGTAGAACTGCGGACGGTAGTTGGTGAAGAACGGCGTGTGACGGCCACCCTCTTCCTTCGTCAGGATGTAGGCTTCGGCCTTGAACTTGCGGTGCGGCTTGACCGAACCCGGCTTGCACAGAATCTGACCGCGCTCGACGCCGTTGCGGTCGACACCGCGAAGCAGCGCGCCGATGTTGTCGCCGGCCTGGCCCTGGTCGAGCAGCTTGCGGAACATTTCAACGCCCGTGCAGGTCGTCTTCGTCGTCGGACGGATGCCGACGATCTCGATTTCCTCACCGACCTTGACGATGCCGCGCTCAACGCGACCGGTCACGACCGTACCGCGGCCCGAGATCGAGAACACGTCTTCGATCGGCATCAGGAACGGCTGGTCGATCGGACGCTCAGGCGTCGGGATGTAGGCGTCAACCGCAGCCATCAGCTCGCGGATCGCGTCTTCGCCGATCTTCTTGTCCGAATCCTCAAGCGCAGCCAGAGCCGAACCCTTGATGATCGGAATGTCGTCGCCCGGGAATTCGTAGGACGACAGCAGTTCGCGCACTTCCAGCTCGACCAGCTCGAGCAGTTCAGCGTCGTCGACCTGGTCGACCTTGTTCAGGAACACCACGATCGCCGGAACGCCGACCTGGCGGGCGAGCAGGATGTGCTCGCGCGTCTGCGGCATCGGGCCGTCAGCGGCCGAAACAACCAGGATCGCGCCGTCCATCTGCGCCGCACCGGTGATCATGTTCTTGACGTAGTCGGCGTGGCCGGGGCAGTCGACGTGCGCATAGTGACGGTTCGGCGTCTCGTATTCGACGTGCGCCGTCGAAATGGTGATGCCGCGCGCCTTTTCTTCCGGCGCAGCGTCGATCTGGTCATACGCCTTGAACTCGCCGAAATACTTCGTGATCGCTGCCGTCAGCGACGTCTTGCCATGGTCAACGTGGCCAATCGTGCCAATGTTGACGTGCGGCTTATTGCGCTCAAATTTGCTCTTTGCCAT
>NZ_JBQEMS010000044.1:0-16932 GCF_052044265.1 Sinorhizobium sp. 22678
GTGCCGGCGGCGCCGGAGGCTGAATATTGCTTGATGCCTAATTTCTCCAGGACAAATAGATCCGTGCCGTCCTGGAAGTCCATCACGGAGTCCCGTCCGACGAGCGAACCCGCGCCCTTGAAGACGAAGCGGTCGGCATCGGCGCCACCCCACAGGATGTCGCTTCCCGCGTCGCCAAGCAGGGTATCTCTGCCCGCGTCGCCGCGAAGCGTGTCGTTTCCGTCTCCGGCAATGACAAGGTCGTTGCCGAGGCCGCCAGCAAGCACGTCGTCGCCAGCTTCGCCCGTCAGGATATCGTCTCCGGCATCCCCGAATGCCCGATCGTTGCCGGCGCCTGCGGCAATCCGATCGTTACCGTTACCGCCGTGGGCTTCGTCGATGCCGCCCTCGGAGTCGAGCACGTCATTCCCATCACCGCCATCGAGGTAGTTGTTCCCGTCGCCGCCATCGACGATGTCGTCGCCGATGCCGCCATAGACCCGGTCGTTTCCGGATTGGCCCTTCAGGGCGTCATTGCCCTCTTCGCCGTAGATCGTATCGTTGCCGGCGCCACCACCGACCGCCTGCTGCGTCAGCTTGCCCGTCGCGGGATCAATGCGGTTGTTGAAGCCGTCGTTTCCAGAGCCGGCATAGATGATGTCGTCTCCCACTCCGCCGTCGATGTATTCCTCGCCGGCGCCCCCATAGATCTGGTCGTTGCCGGCGTCTCCGAGGATATGGTCATGGCCATCGCCGCCGTTGATGATGTCATTGCCGTCTTCGCCGGAAAAGATATCGTTGCCGAGCCCGCCGATCAGCGTGTCGGCGCCCGCGCCGCCGTCGAAGCTGTCATTGCCGTCGCCGCCTTCCGCGTAGTCATCGCCCGCTCCGGCCTTGAAAAAGTCGTTGCCAAGCCCGCCATAGAGCAAGTCGTTGCCAAGCCCGCCGTCGAGATAGTCGTCACCGGCATTACCCCAAATGGAATCACTGCCATCATAGCCGCGGATCGTGTCCGCAAGATTCGTACCCATGAGCTTGTTGGCGACGTTGGTTCCATTGATGTTCATTCGTTTACTCCCTGCTGTTTTGACGGCGGGGGTGGTGAAGTTCGAATGAGGCGTAACGGTGACACGCCTTACGCCGGAATTGCGCGCGTGGAACAAGCTGTTGTTTACGCGAAAGGAAAAGGGCGGCAGTTGTGTGGATAACGTTTTTTCCCGCCTCTCGGAGAGCTTTCAGCTACCGGAAAGTTTCGGGAGCAAGCGCAAGCCCTATCCCTTTGACGAATGCTGAAAGGCTTGGCCGATTGCGGATTAATGCTTCGCAAGCGTAACGGTCATAAGGCTCTTTCCAGCCCCGCCGTAACCTGACTTAAAGGCGGCAGAAGGCAACAGCCGCGGCAGGCCTATGACCAGACCGTCAGGTAAGAGTGCGGGAGAAGTAAGCTAGCCGGCCTTCTTCAACCCGGCGGCCTTTCTAAGGTCGTCATTCATTCGGCTCTGCCAGCCTTTGCCGGTCGCCTTGTAATGCTCCACGACATCAGGATCGAGGCGGATTGTGACGGGAGTCTTGGTCGTGTTCGCCTTCGGACGGCCGCGAGCCTTCTCGATCTTCTCCGCGAGGTCGGGAAAGACCTCCTTGAATGGACGCGCCTGTTTCAGTTCCTCCTCGGTCAAAGGGGGATTGTCGGAAACCGCGTCCCAGTCCTCTTTGGAGTAGCCGCGCCCGGGCTGGAACTCTTCCTGGCGCCTGTATTTGCTAGCCATCAGAGCAGGCTCCTTTCATCTTTCCGGGCCGGGCGCATCGATATTACCGACAGCGCCTCGGAGCCCAGGGTGACGAAGATCACGACGACCGTTCCGTCTTGAAGGCGGCCGATAGCTTTGGAACGGCCATTCTTCGCCGGGACGACGAGAGAGGCAAGGAAGAATTCGAGCGACAGGTCGGCGAAGTCGAGGCCGTGCTTCTCGATATTGGCGATGCGCTTCGGTTCGTCCCAGATGACCTTCATAATTGTATGTACAATAAGTATGCAAAGCCGTGCAAGGAAATAATGTATGTACGAAAATTATTCCTGTACGTACGGAAATGGAATGGAACGATGACGGACAGAGTTATGGAGGCGGCAGACGGTTAGCGGCGCTCTGCAAGTGGTCGCATCAACTCTTGTCCGCCAGATGGTGATCCCGGCGCGATTCGAACGCGCGACCCCCAGATTAGGAATCTGGTGCTCTATCCTGCTGAGCTACGGGACCACTCGGAATAGACCCATACAAAAGCGAGGCTCTTTCGCCAAGTGTTTTTCGGCGATCGCAGCCGATTTGCAGGCGCTCCCGAAGATCGGGAGCATATCCCGAAGAATTTGGGCCGGGTGGGCTCAAAATCATGAAGGTGATCGATTCAAGTCGTTTGAGCGGCATGCGGGCAGCAAACCGCACACAGTTTTCCTCATCCCACTAGCGTCCCCGATACGGTGGATGCTAAGCAAGGCCCGCGGCGCCGGAGGAGAGGCTGCCGCGTTTCTCGCCAACGATCTTTATCCCAAAGACCAGATATATGTTTATCGGAATTGACTGGGGCGGCACGAAAATGGAGGTCATCGCGCTCGATCGCGACGGCGAGACGCGTGCCCGCCATCGTGTCCCGACACCCACCAGCGGCTATGAGGATTGCGTCCGTGCCGTCGTAGAGCTCGTCGCCTCGGCCGAAAGCACCGCCGGCGAGCGCGGCTCGATCGGCATCGGCATACCCGGCAGTCCCAATCCGCGCACCGGCATCGTGCGCAATTCCAATGCGGTGCTCATCAACGGCAAGCCGCTCGGGCGGGATCTTGCGGCTGCGCTCGGACGTGAGGTGCGCCTGGCCAACGACGCCAATTGCCTTGCGGTCTCCGAAGCCGTCGACGGGGCGGGCAAGGACGCGGGCGTCGTCTTCGGCGTGATCGTCGGTACGGGCCATGGCGGGGGTCTGGCGATCGGCAAGAAGGTTCACGCCGGCTACCAGGGCGTCGCGGCCGAGATCGGCCATTATCCGCTGCCCTGGATGACGAAGGACGAATATCCGGGGCACAGGTGCTGGTGCGGCAAGCTCGGTTGTCTCGACATGTATGCCTGCGGCACCGGTCTGGAACTCGACTACCGCATGACGACCGGGACGGACCGGCGCGGGCGGGACATCATCGAGGCGAAGCGCGCGGGCGATCCGGTGGCAATCGGTGTCTACGAGCGCTTCGTCGACCGGCTGGCCCGCAGCCTCGCGCTGTTGACCAACATCGTCGATCCCGACGTCTTCGTGCTCGGCGGCGGCATGTCCAATGTCGACGAGATTTACGGCGAGTTGCCGGCATCGATCACCAGATATCTCTTCGGCGACAGTTTCGAGACGCCGATCCGCAAGGCGGTGCACGGCGACAGTTCCGGCGTGCGCGGCGCCGCATGGCTTTGGAAGGATTAATCGCCAGGCGGGGGAATTTTGCAGGATCGCGCATCGCACTCGTCCAGTTCGACCACTGACCAAGCGGAGGCATCATGAACATAGACAATGATCTGCGCCGGATTGCGCTGCAGGAGCAGCAATTGCAGTTCGACCGCTTCGATCTCGATACGGCCTGGAAGCTGGGCGCAACGCTTCGCCGGATGGCCGCGGAACGCAAGCTCGGCTGCGTCATCGACATCACGCTCTTTTCCATGCAGGTCTTCTATGCGGCCCTCGATGGGGCGACGCCGGACAATCCGAACTGGGTGCGCCGCAAGCGCAACACGGTGTTCCGCCTGTTCAAGAGCAGCTACGCCACCGGGCTCAGCCTTCTCAAGCAGCAAACGAATTTGCAGGCGAAGCTCGGCCTGCCGGATGCCGAGTTTGCCGCCCATGGCGGCAGCTTCCCGATCGTCGTCAAGGGAACGGGCTGCATCGGCGCCGTCACCGTTTCCGGCCTGCCGCAGCGGGAGGACCATAATCTCGTGGTCGAGGCGCTGGCAGAACTTCTCGGCGCGGATCACGACGCGCTGAAGCTGGAAAGCTGACGGAAAGCGGATGGGCATGGATATTCATCTCCAGGCAGGCAAACTCGCGGGCTGGCTGAACGATGCTGCCTTGCCGCTCTGGCGGCAGAAAGGCTTCGACGGGGAGGGTGGCGGCTTCGTCGAGACGATCGACATGAAAGGCGAACCGACGCGGGCCGACCGCCGCTCCCGCGTGCAGCCCCGGCAGGTCTACTGCTTCGCCGCGGCCGGCCGGCGTGGCTGGCATGGAGACTGGCGCACCGCCGCCGAAGGCGGCCTTCTTTATTTCGACCGCGTCTATGGACAGCCGGGCGGCTTTTACGGGGCGCTGGCCAATGCCGACGGCAAGCTCATCGACGCTTCCTTCGACCTCTACAACCAGGCTTTCGCCTTGCTCGCCTTCGCCCATCTGGCGGAAGTCCTGCCGGAGCGCGGAGCCGAGATGGTGGGGCGCAGCGACAAACTCAGGCGGCGGCTCGAAACCCGTTGCAAGCATCCGCTCGCCGGCTTCGAGGAGGACGAACCGCCGCGCCTGCCGCTCGGCTCCAATCCGCACATGCATCTCTTCGAAGCCTGCCTCGCAAGCGAGGAGGCGGAAGGATTCGACCGCGTCGCCTGGGCCAATCTCGCCGACGAGATTGCGCATCTGGCCATGGACCGGTTCATCGACGCCGGGAGCGGGGCGCTGCGCGAATTCTTCGATCACGACTGGGCGCCGTTCCCCGGCGAAAAGGGCCGTATCGTCGAGCCGGGGCATCATTTCGAATGGGCATGGCTGCTCCTGCGCTGGGCGGAACGGCGCGGCAATGCGCAGGCGATCGTCGAGGCCCGGCGGCTTTTCGATATCGGCGAGAAATATGGAACATGCCGCGAGCGGGACGTGATCGTCATGACGCTCCTCGACGATTTCTCCGTTGCCGATCCAACAGCGCGGCTTTGGCCGCAGACGGAGTGGCTGAAGGCGGCGATCCGATTTGCGGCGTTGACCGAAGGTGCGGAGAAAGAGCGCTATCTCGCTTCGGCTGGACGCGCCATGGGGGCGCTGCAGCGCTTTCTGGACGTGCCTGTCCGCGGCCTCTGGCGCGACAAGCAGAAGGCGGATGGCACCTTTGTCGAAGAACCGGCGCCAGCAAGCACCTTCTATCATATTCTTTGCGCGATCTATGAAGTGGAAGATTGCCTCAAGCGGATGTGACCGGCGGAAGACCGCACACGCTTCTCCTCATCCCGCTCTCTTATCGGCCCCCGCACCCGCGGCGGGCCGCTTTTTATTCACCCATCTGCAATTGTGACCATCACGTATGTTGACATAAAGATATCTTTATGTGAGTAAATCGATAATTCTTTGTCGTTTTCAGAACGGGAGATCTCCCATGTCCGCCGCCGACGCCCTCTTTGGAAACGTCTCGCCCAAGCCGGATGGTTCGGAAATTTTCCGGCAGGTCGCCCGGGCGGCGGCTGAACGCATCCTCATCATGGATGGCGCCATGGGAACGGAGATCCAGCAGCTCGGTTTCGTGGAGGATCACTTCCGCGGCGAACGCTTCGGTGGGTGCGCCTGCCATCAGCAGGGCAACAACGACCTCCTGACGCTCACTCAGCCGAAGGCGATCGAGGACATTCATTACCACTACGCCATCGCCGGCGCTGATATCCTCGAAACCAACACCTTCTCCTCGACGTGGATCGCCCAGGCCGATTACGGCATGGAGGACACGGTCTACGATCTCAATCGCGACGGCGCGCGGCTGGCGCGGCGGGCGGCGAAACGGGCCGAGGCGGAGGATGGCCGGCGGCGCTTCGTGGCAGGCGCGCTCGGCCCCACCAACCGCACCGCGTCTATCTCGCCGGACGTCAACAATCCCGGCTATCGGGCCGTCAGCTTCGACGATCTGAGGCTCGCCTATGCCGAGCAGGTGCGGGGCCTCATCGACGGCGGTGCCGACATCATCCTGATCGAGACGATCTTCGATACGCTGAATGCCAAGGCGGCGATCTTCGCCACGCAGGAAGTCTTTGCCGAAAAGGCGGTCCGCCTGCCGGTGATGATCTCCGGAACGATCACCGATCTCTCCGGCCGTACCCTCTCAGGCCAGACGCCCACGGCCTTCTGGTATTCGGTGCGCCATGCGGAGCCGTTTACGATCGGACTCAACTGCGCGCTCGGCGCCAATGCGATGCGGGCCCATATAGACGAGCTCTCGGCGGTCGCCGACACGCTCGTCTGCGCCTATCCGAATGCGGGCCTGCCGAACGAGTTCGGCCGCTATGATGAAAGTCCGGAGCAGATGGCGGTGCAGGTCGAGGGCTTCGCCCGCGATGGTCTCGTCAACATCGTCGGCGGCTGCTGCGGTTCCACGCCGGCCCATATCCGCGCCATCGCTGAAGCGGTCGCCAAATATCCACCGCGCCGGGTGCCCGAGATCGATCGCCGCATGCGGCTTTCCGGCCTCGAACCCTTCACGCTTACCGACGAGATCCCCTTCGTCAACGTCGGAGAACGCACCAACGTCACCGGCTCGGCGAAGTTCCGCAAGCTGATCACGGCCGGGGACTACGCCGCCGCACTCGATGTGGCGCGCGATCAGGTGGCGAACGGCGCCCAGATCATCGACGTCAACATGGACGAAGGCCTGATCGATTCGAAGCGCGCGATGGTCGAGTTCCTGAACCTCGTCGCCTCCGAGCCGGATATCGCCCGCGTACCGGTAATGATCGACTCGTCCAAATGGGAGGTGATCGAAGCCGGGCTCAAATGCGTTCAGGGCAAGGCGCTGGTGAATTCCATCTCGCTCAAGGAAGGCGAGGAGGCTTTCCTGCACCACGCGCGCCTCGTGCGCGCCTATGGCGCCGCTGTGGTGGTGATGGCGTTCGACGAGAAAGGCCAGGCCGATACGAAGACCCGCAAGGTGGAAATCTGCCGGCGGGCCTATCGCCTGCTGACGCAAGAGGTTGGCTTCCCCCCGGAGGACATCATCTTCGACCCGAATATCTTCGCGGTCGCGACCGGCATCGAGGAGCATAACAATTACGGCGTCGACTTCATCGAGGCGACGCAAGAGATCATCGCGGCACTGCCGCATGTCCACGTCTCCGGCGGCGTGTCGAACCTCTCCTTCTCCTTCCGCGGCAACGAGCCGGTGCGCGAGGCGATGCACGCCATCTTCCTTTATCACGCGATCCAGGCCGGCATGGACATGGGCATCGTCAATGCCGGACAGCTTGCCGTCTATGACGCGATCGACCCGGAGCTGCGCGAAGCCTGCGAGGACGTGGTGCTCAACCGCCGGGCCGATTCGACCGAGCGCCTCCTGGAGATCGCCGAGCGCTATCGCGGGAAGGGCGGGAGCCAGGGCAAGGAGAAGGACCTTGCCTGGCGCGAATGGCCGGTGGAGAAGCGGCTCGAACATGCGCTCGTCAACGGAATCACCGAATACATCGAAGCCGATACGGAAGAAGCCAGGCTTGCCGCCGAGCGGCCGCTGCATGTCATCGAAGGGCCGCTGATGGCCGGGATGAACGTCGTGGGCGATCTCTTCGGCTCCGGCAAGATGTTCCTGCCGCAGGTGGTCAAGTCCGCCCGGGTGATGAAGCAGGCCGTTGCGGTGCTGCTCCCCCATATGGAGGAAGAGAAGCGCGCCAATGGCGGCGGCGAGGCGCGCGAGAGTGCCGGCAAGATCCTGATGGCGACCGTCAAGGGCGACGTGCACGACATTGGCAAGAACATCGTCGGCGTCGTGCTCGCCTGCAACAATTACGAGATCATCGACCTCGGCGTCATGGTGCCCTCGGCTAAGATCCTCGAAGTGGCGCGCGAACAGAAGGTCGACATCGTCGGTCTTTCCGGCCTCATCACCCCGTCGCTGGACGAGATGGCGCATGTCGCTTCCGAACTCGAACGGGAGGGCTTCGATGTCCCGCTGCTGATCGGCGGGGCGACGACCAGCCGCGTGCACACGGCGGTGAAGATCAATCCGCGTTACAGCCTCGGCCAAACGGTCTATGTCACCGACGCCAGCCGCGCGGTCGGCGTCGTGTCGAGCCTGCTCTCGCCGGAAGTCCGCGACTCCTATAAGCAGACGGTCCGCGCGGAGTATCTGAAGGTTGCCGACGCACATGCCCGCAACGAAGCCGAGAAGCGCCGTCTGCCGCTTTCGCAGGCGCGGGCGAATGCCCTTCGGATCGACTGGGACGCCCACCAGCCGAAGGTGCCGTCCTTCCTCGGCACGCGTATTTTCGAGGGCTGGGACCTCGCCGAACTGGCCCGCTATATCGACTGGACGCCGTTCTTCCAGACCTGGGAGTTGAAGGGGGTGTTCCCGAAGATTCTCGATGACGAACGCCAGGGGGCTGCCGCTCGCCAGCTCTTCGAGGATGCGCAGGCGATGGTCGAAAAGATCGTGGCCGAGGCATGGTTCGCCCCGAAGGCCGTGATCGGCTTCTGGCCGGCCGCCGGCATGGGCGACGACGTCCGCCTCTTTACCGACGAGGTGCGCGAAGCCGAGCTTGCCACCTTCTTCACGCTGCGTCAGCAAATGGTGAAGCGTGACGGCCGGCCGAATGTCGCCCTTGCCGACTTCGTCGCACCGGCGGCGAGCGGCAAGCGGGACTATGTCGGCGGTTTCGTGGTGACGGCCGGCATCGAGGAGGTGGCGATCGCCGAACGCTTCGAGCGGGCGAACGACGACTATTCCTCGATCATGGTCAAGGCGCTTGCGGACCGCTTCGCAGAGGCCTTTGCCGAGCGCATGCATGAATATGTCCGCAAGGAGCTGTGGGGCTATGCTCCGGACGAAGCCTTCACGCCGCAGGAACTGATCGCCGAACCCTATGCGGGCATCCGCCCTGCGCCCGGCTACCCTGCGCAGCCCGACCACACGGAGAAGGAGACGCTTTTCCGGCTCCTGGATGCGGAAGCCGCTATCGGCGTCAGGCTCACCGAAAGTTTTGCGATGTGGCCGGGTTCTTCGGTATCGGGCCTCTATGTCGGCCATCCCGATTCCTATTACTTCGGTGTCGCAAAGATCGAGCGCGATCAGGTGGAGGACTATGCCGATCGCAAGCGCATGAGCGTCCGCGATGTCGAGCGCTGGTTGTCGCCGATCCTCAATTACGTGCCGATGCAGGAGACGGAAGCGGCGGAGTAGGCCGCGGAATTCATCCGTCCGGACCTGCGCCGTTTCCAGGTGTTGGCTAGAGCATTTCAAGGTTTCATGGAAACGCTGAAATGCTCTAACAATTTGATCCAACGCACTTCCGGACGGAAAACCGTTACACACTTTTCCTGGAAGTGCTCTAGCGGCCCCCAGCCAGGATCATCTGAGCCGCCTTCTCGGCGATCATGATCGTCGGAGAATTGGTGTTGCCGGAGGTGATCGTCGGCATGATCGAGGCATCGGCGATGCGCAGGCCGGCAATGCCGCGCAGCCGCAACTCGGGATCCACGACGCTATCGGGGTCGCCACCCATGCGGCAGGTACCGACGGGATGGAAGATCGTCGTGCCGATGTCGCCTGCCGCGCGTTTCAACTCCTCGTCCGTCTCGCAGTTCGACCCGGGCTTGAACTCGACGGGATTGTAGCGGGCGAAAGCGGGCTGCGCGACGATGCGGCGGGTGAGCCGGATCGACTTCACGGCCACGTCCCGGTCGGCCTCGGCCGTCAGGTAGCGCGGGCGGATGTCCGGCGCCGCGGCGAAATCCGGGCCTTTCAGATGTACGGAACCGCGGCTCTCCGGCCGCAGATTGCAGACGCTCGCGGTGATGGCGGGAAAGGGGTGTACCGGCTCGCCGAATTTCTCGAGCGTCACCGGTTGTACGTGATACTGCAGGTCCGGCGTTTCCTTCTCCGGGCCCGATCGCGTGAAGATACCGAGCTGGCTCGGCGCCATGGCCATCGGGCCGGAGCGGCGGACAAGATATTCGAGGCCGATCGCGGCCTTGCCGAAAAGTGAAGTCGCCTTTTCGTTGAGCGTCGGGACGCCGGTCACCTTATAGGCGAGACGCAATTGCAGATGATCCTGCAGGTTTTCGCCGACACCGGGCAGCTCGTGGCGGACCTCGATGCCGTTTTCGCGCAGCACGTCAGGCCGGCCGATTCCGGAGAGTTCGAGGATATGCGGCGAGCCGATCGCCCCGGCCGAGAGCACGGTTTCGCGGCGCGCCCGGGCGCCTTTCGTGATTCCGTCATGCTGGAACTCGACGCCGGCGATGCGGCCGTCTTCGAGAATGAGCCGGCGGACATGGGCTTTCGTCAGGATCGTAAGGTTCCGCCGGTTCCTGGCAGGTTTCAGGAAGGCCTTGGCCGTATTCCAGCGGATGCCGGACCGCTGGTTGACGTCGAAATAACCGGAGCCCTCGTTGTTGCCGCGGTTGAAGTCGTCGGTCTCCGGAATGCCCGCTTCGGTCGCAGCCTTCTGGAAGGCGTCGAGCACCGCCCAACGCACGCGCGCTTTCTCGACCCGCCATTCGCCGCTTGCGCCGTGTATGTCGTCGGCGCCGCGGTAATGGTCCTCGGATTTCCTGAAGAACGGCAGCACGTCGTTCCAACTCCAGCCGGGGCAGCCGAGCTGGCGCCAGAGGTCGTAATCTCGCGCCTGCCCGCGCATGTAGATCATGCCGTTGATCGAGGAGCAGCCGCCGAGCACCTTGCCGCGCGGGTAGCCGAGAGACCGGCCGTTGAGACCCTCCTCCGCCGCCGTGGTGAAGCACCAGTCGGTGCGCGGATTGTTGATGCAATAGAGATAGCCGACCGGAATGTGGATCCAGTGATAATTGTCGCTGCCGCCGGCCTCGAGCAACAGCACGCGGTGGTCCGGGTCTTCCGACAGGCGGTTGGCGAGCACGCAGCCGGCGCTGCCCGCTCCGACGATGATGAAGTCGAACGTGTCCATTGGTTTTCTCTATGTCGAGGCCCGACGTGGTTCGGACCGATGCTTGGTCAATGCTTGTGTCGATGCTCGAAGCCGAGCCTGCGGCCGAGCCGGGAGTTGTAGAACTCGCCGACGATGCCGCGGCGGAACAGAAGCACGCAGACCATGAAGACGATGCCGGTTATGATCGTGACCGGAAATTCCGACGTCGCCAGATAGTTCTGCAGCGTCACGACGAGACCCGCGCCGAAGAGCGGCCCGATCAGCGTTCCTATGCCGCCGAGAAGCGTCATCAGGATGACCTCACCGGACATCTGCCAGCTGACGTCGGTCAGCGTCGCGAACTGGAAGACGAGTGCCTTCAGACCGCCGGCAAGCCCGGTAAGCGCCGCCGACATCACGAAGGCTGCGAGCTTGTAGTTCCTGACCGAGTAGCCGAGCGAGATCGCGCGCGTCTCGTTCTCGCGGATCGATTTCAGGATCATGCCGAAGGGCGAATTTATGATCCGCCAGATCATGGCGATGCCGATGACGAAGACGGCGAGCACGAAATAATACATGTTCGTCGGCTGCGAGAGATCGATGAAACCGAGGAGATGGCCGCGGGGCACCGACTGGATGCCGTCCTCGCCGCGGGTGAACCCGGCCTGGAGGCAGAAGAAATAGAACATCTGGGCCAGCGCCAGCGTGATCATGGCGAAGTAGATGCCCTGCCGGCGGATCGCGAAGAAACCGACGACCGCGCCGAGAAGTGCAGCGCCGACGACGCCGAAGAGGACGCCGAGTTCGGGCGGCACGCCCCATTCCTTGACCGCATGCGCGGTGAAGTAGGCCGCGCCGCCGAAGAAGGCGGCATGGCCGAAGGAGAGCAGCCCGGTATAGCCGAGCAGCAGATTGAAGGCGCAGGCAAAGAGCGCGAAGCACAGGATCTTCATGAGGAAGACGGGGTAGAAGAACAGGGGCGCGAGCAGCAGGCAGGCAAGGCCGACGCCAAGAAACACCGTCTGAACGATGGCCGGCGAGCGTTCCTTCTGCTTCGCGAGTTCGAGTGTCAGCGTCATATCAAGCATCCCGACCGAAGAGACCCGCGGGCCTCAGCAGGAGAACGATGGCCATGATCACGAAGATCACGATGTTGGAGGCCTCCGGATAGAAGACCTTGGTCAATCCTTCGGCGATACCCAGCAGATAACCGGTGACGATCGCGCCCATGATCGAGCCCATGCCGCCGACGACGACCACTGCGAAGACGACGATGATGATGTTCGATCCCATCAGCGGCGAGACCTGGTAGATCGGCGCCGCGAGAACTCCGGCAATTGCGGCGAGCGCCGCGCCGAGCCCGTAGGTCAGCGTCAGCAGGAAGGGCACGTTGATGCCGAAGGATTGCACCAGGACCGGATTTTCCGTAGCGGCGCGCAGATAGGAGCCGAGCTTGGTCTTCTCGATTATGAGCCAGGTGCCGAGGCAGATCACCAGCGAAAAGACGATGACCCAGCCGCGATAGATAGGCAGGAACATGAAGCCGAGATTGGCCCCGCCCGTCAGCAGCGCCGGCGTCGCATAGGGCTGGCCGGACGCGCCGTAGAGATAGCGGAAGGTGCCTTCGATGGTGAGCGCCAGGCCGAAGGTGAAGAGGAGGCCGTAGAGCGGATCGAGCGTATAGAGCCGTCTCAGCATCGTGCGCTCGATAACGGCGCCGATGAGGCCGACGAGAAGGGGCGCGAGAATGAGCGCCGGCCAATAGCCGATGCCGAAATAGGATAGCAGCAGCCAGGCCATGAAGGCGCCGAGCATATACTGCGCGCCGTGGGCGAAGTTGATGACGCGCAGGAGCCCGAAGATGATGGCGAGGCCGAGGCTCAGGAGCGCATAGAAGGAGCCGTTGATGAGCCCGATCAGCAGCTGCCCGAGGAAGGCCTGGAGTGGAATTCCGAAAATCATCGTCATGGTCTACACCCCGAGCACATCATGCAGCATGTCCATGCGCGCGGAAAGCTCCGAAACCGGAAACTCGCCGGCCACACGCCCATGGTCCATCAGGTAGAAGCGGTCCGCGACCTTGCTCGCGAAACGGAAGTTCTGTTCCACCAGGAGAACGGTGATGCCGCGTTCCTTCAGCTTCTTCAGGACCTCGCCGATGCGCTGCACGATCACCGGGGCAAGCCCCTCGGTCGGCTCGTCGAGCAGCATCATCCGGACTCCGGTCCGCAGGATGCGGGCGATCGCCAGCATCTGCTGCTCGCCGCCGGAAAGCTTGGTCCCGGCGCTGTTGCGGCGCTCGTGCAGATTGGGAAAAAGCTCGAAAATCTCGTCGATCGTCATGCCGCCTCTCGCGACCGCCGGCGGCAGCAAAAGATTTTCGTAGACGGTAAGCGTCGAGAAGATGCCGCGCTCCTCGGGGACGAATCCCAGGCCGCGATGGGCGACGCGGTGGAGAGGCACGTGTATCAGATCCTCGCCGGCGAAGCTGATTTCACCTCTGCGCTCGCGCACGATCCCCATGATCGCGCGCAGGGTCGTCGTCTTGCCGACGCCGTTGCGGCCGAGCAGCGTGACCATTTCGCCTTCGCCGACGGTCATGTCGACGCCATGCAGGACGTGGCTTTCGCCGTACCACGCGTTAAGGCCGGCCACCTTGAGAAGCGGTTTCATCTGGAGGCCTCCTCCGTGCCCATATAGGCTGTGCGGACGCGCGGATCCTCCGAGACCGTCGCATAGTCGCCTTCCGCGAGGATCTCGCCGCGCTGCAGGACGGTGACGTGATGGCAGAGCGTCGCGACGACCGAGAGGTTGTGCTCGACCATCAGCACTGCGCGCTCGCGCGCCACTTCGCGGATGATCTCGGCGACCATGCCGACGTCCTCGTGCCCCATGCCGGCCATGGGCTCGTCGAGGAGCAGCACCTTCGGCTCGAGCGCCAGCGTCGTGGCGATTTCGAGTACGCGCTTGCGACCGTAGGAGAGGTCCGCGGCGAGGGCGTTCGCCTCCCTGTCGAGACCGACGGAACGGATCAGCTGCTCGGCCTTGCCGTTGAGGGTGTCGAGCGACGACAAGGATTTCCAGAACTGCGTCGCAAGGCGATTCGGCCGTTGCAGCGCGACGCGGACATTGTCGAGCACGGTCAGGTGTGGGAACACCGCCGAGATCTGAAACGAGCGTACCAGACCCATGCGGGCGACCTTGTCGGGCGCGGTCCTGGTGATGTCCTCGCCGAGCAGGGTGATCGTGCCATGGGTCGGCTGCAGGAACTTCGTCAGGAGATTGAAGACGGTGGTCTTGCCGGCCCCGTTCGGGCCGATCAGCGCATGCACGCGGGCATGATGGATATCGAGGTCGACGTCCTTGACGGCGGTGAAGCCGCCGAAGTCGCGGCGGAGCCCGCGGGCGGACAGAACCACCCGCGGCGCTCCATTCTCCAAAGGCATGGCGACTGTCATCGTCTTGCCGGTCAGGACTTCACGAGCTCGCAGCCGCTCTGGGCCGGGTCGATGAAGGCTTCCTTGCCGGGAATGGTCGCGAGAACCTTGAAGTAGTCCCAGGGCTCCGTGCTCTCGTCCGGCTTCTTGACCTCGAGAAGATACATGTCGTGGATCATCCGCCCGTTCGGCGCGACCGTCCCGTTCTTTGCAAAGACGTCGTCGACCGGAAGAGCGTGCAGCTCTTTGGCGACAGCTTCCGTCTCGTCCGTTCCGGCCTTCTCGATCGCTTTCAGATATTGCAGGACGGCCGAGTAGGTGCCGGCATGAACCATATTAGGCATTTTGCCGGTGCGCTCCATGAAGCGCTTGCCGAACTTGGCGCTCTCCTCGTCGCGGTTCCAGTAGAAGCCTTCGGTGAGCGTCAGCCCCTGCGCCGCATCGAGGCCGAGACCGTGGACCTCGGCCAGCGTGAAGAGCAGGGCCGCCAGGCGTTGCCCGCCCTGGACGATGCCGAACTCGGCCGCCTGCTTGATGGCGTTCGAGGTGTCGAGACCGGCATTGGCAAGACCGATCACCTTGGCTCCCGAGGACTGGGCCTGCAGCAGGAAGGAGGAGAAATCGGTGGTTGCAAGCGGATGGCGGACGGCTCCGACGACGGTGCCGCCGTTCTCCTTGACATAGTTGCCGGTATTCTCTTCCAGCGAATAGCCGAAGGCATAGTCGGCGGTCAGGAAGAACCAGCTGTCGCCGCCCTGCTTGACCAGCGCGCCGCCGGTGCCGACCGCGAGCGAGTGGGTGTCATAGGCCCAATGGAAGCCGTAGGGGCTGCACTGCTTGCCGGTGAGCTCCGTCGTTGCGGCCCCGGTGACGATGTCGATCTTCTTCTTTTCTTTCGAGATCGCCTGCACGGCAAGCGCAACGGAGGAGGTGGTCAGCTCCATGATGCTGTCGACCTGCTCGGTGTCGTACCATTGCCGCGCAATGTTGGAGGCGATATCGGGCTTGTTCTGATGGTCGGCGGTCACCACCTCGACCGGGACGCCGAGCACTTTTCCGCCAAAGTCTTCGACGGCCATCAGCGCCGCCTCGTAGGAGGATTTGCCGCCGAAATCGGCATAGACACCGGATTGATCGTTGAGAATGCCGATCTTGACCTTGCCGTCGGATGCGTCGGCAAGGGCGGCGGTGCTGCCGGCGAGCACCATTGCGAGCGTGGCGATCAGTTTCTTGTGCATTTGTCCTCCTCCCAAAGGTTCTATGTTTTAAAGGGCGATGCGAAGCCGCCGTGCGGATACACATAGGGCTCGGCCGTGCCCTTTCGAGACCTCGGCCGCCTCCCCACATCGCTCTGTTCAAATTTGACCAGACATGCTCCTCAAATGTCGGCCGCGATGTTTACCATCCAGAAAATTCTGCTTGGAAGCAAGTCGGTCGACCCTTAAATTGCAAACAGCATCTGTTCATTTTTGAACAGAAGGGGAGGGACATGAATCCGAATTTTACCTGGGACGATCTGCAGTTCTTCCTCGCGGTCGCGCGAACGGGCCAGCTCTCGACGGCAGCGCGACGCCTGCGGACGAGCCACGCGACCGTCTCGCGCCGCATCGACCGGCTGGAATTCGCACTCAAGGTCAAGCTCTTCGAGCGCAACCCCCGGGGCTACGTGCTGACGACCATGGGCCAACGCTTCGTCGAAACGGCCGAGCGCATGGAGCGGGAGACGGAGCAACTGCAGCTCGACATCAGCGACGGCATGACGGCGCAACGCGGTGTCGTACGGCTGAGTACGCTCGAGGGTTTCGGCAACTTCTTCCTCGCGGACCGGCTTGGGGAGTTCGCCGAGCGCTATCCGAACATCTCGCTCGAGCTCGTGGCGATCCAACAGATCATGTCGTTGTCGCGCAAGGAGGCGGATATCGCGGTGGCGCTTGCCGCACCGAAAGCCGGAGCTTACCATGCCGAAGTGCTGACGCCCTATACGCTGCATGTCTATGGGGCACGCAGCTATCTCGCCGGGCAGCCGCCGATCCGCACACGCAGCGATCTCGGCTCCCACCGCTTCGTCGGTTATATCGACGACATGATCTTCACGCCGGGACTCGATTATCTGGGCGAGATACAGCCGGGGCTGCGCGCCCATTTTCAAAGCTCGAGCATCCTCACCCAGTTGAAGGCGGTGCGCCAGGGATTAGGTCTTTGCGTGCTCCCGCACTTCATGGCGCAGGATGAACCCAACCTCGAGATTGTGTTGCCGGATGAAATCGAGCTGAAACGGACCTATTGGCTGATTTGCCACCGCGATCTGATCGCGATACCCCGGGTGAGGGCCGTACGGGATTTCCTGGTGGATGCCGCGACCGAAAACCGAGGCTGCTTCCTGCGTGAGACGCCGCTCGCATCGACCGGTCCGCGACGGGTTCTTGAACGTCAATAGCTCGTTAACCATATATGAGAGGCAAACGCAGGGCCTTTCCCGGCGCGAGGGTCCCAAAATGGATGCCCCGCCTGCCGGTTTCCGGCCCGGTTTGCAGACGCAGGAATAAACACCCTTTAAAAACAGTCACTTACGATTTTCTGCTGATTTTTTGAAAATCGTTGTTGACGTGTCGGAGGGTGGGGGTCTATAAGCCCGATCACTGACGAGGGCGGCGGCGCTGCTG
>NZ_JBQEMS010000045.1:0-16879 GCF_052044265.1 Sinorhizobium sp. 22678
GCCGAAGTCAAGACCATCCCGGCAGGTCAGAAGATGGAGCCCCGCTGGTGAACCGCGCCGTCGCCATCGCCTTCCTTGTGGTTGTTGCCGCTGTTTCATCTGCGGCGACGGTGCTGATTGTCAAATCCAGAGACACCACGAAGCCCCCGCTCACTGAAGAACGACGCGCCGTCAGGGAGAAATTCTTCGGCTCGAACAAAGAACTGCCGCCGATCAAGGATGGCCAGGAGATGCGTCCAAGATGGTGAGATCTAATCTTGAACGGTCACTCCTGATCGCAGGCTTCCTTTGCCTCGTCTTTGCAGCGCCAGCCTTCGCCCAACAGGGACAAGTCCTGACCGAACTGGAAAATCAGGTCTCGACCGCCGCGAAGGGGTGGGAAACCACCATCATGGATGCTGCAAAATCTCTTTTCTGGATCCTGGCGACCATTGAGGTGGGCATTGCCGCCGTCTGGCTGGCGCTTCAGGCTGCATCGCTCGATAGCTGGTTCGCGGAGCTTGTTCGGCGGATCATGTTCATTGGCTTCTTCGCCTTCGTTCTCACTCAAGGGCCGACCTTTGCGCGAGCGGTCGTCGACAGCCTCTTCCAGATTGGCGCCGGCGGCGGATCGGCGTCGCCTGCTGAAGTCTTCGACGCCGGAATTCGGGTTGCCTCGCAAATGTCGCAGCAAGCACAATTCGGCGTATTTGAGGACAATGCATTGGCGATTGCTGCCGTGTTGGCGATGGGTGTCGTCGTCATCTGCTTCTCGCTGGTCGCAGCAATTTTCGTCTCGGTCATGGTCGAGATGTATGTCGGCCTGCTTGCCGGCATGATCATGCTCGGGCTTGGCGGATCCTCCTTCACCAAGGACTTTGCTGTCCGTTATCTCGTCTACGCCTTCGGCGTCGGCATGAAACTGATGGCCTTGGTGATGATCGCAAAGATTGGATCCGAGGTCCTGATGGGTCTTGCGAATACTCCAACCGCCTCCTCGGACCAGTTCGTCACGACCTTGGCGGTCGCCGGCATTTCAGTGGTGGTCTTCATCATCGCGATGTATGTGCCGAGTATCATTCAAGGTGTCGTTCAGGGTGCATCCGTTTCAGGTGGAATGGAGGCGATCAGGCACGGTGGTCAGGCGGCATCCTTTGCCACCGGGGCAGGGTTCCTCGCGGCCGGTGCAGCCGGGGCGGGATTCGCGGCGACTCAAACCGCACGGGCCGCAGGGTCATCCGGTGCAGGTGCCATGCTTCGAGGTTTTGGCGCAGGGATCGGATCCGCAGGAAAAGCGGCGGGCTCGGCTGCCAAGGAGAAGGCCATCGGTTCTCCTGGTGCTTATGCAGGATCGATTCTCGGGCTCGCCAACGCCAAGCTGGACCAGAGTCGTAGCGGGCAGAGCGGGCCAAAGCCACCTCCCGAACGCAAAGATTAACAGCAATCAGAAAGTGATCAGTCGATGGCAGCGAACCGCGCCCCCGAAAACCCGTATCTTGCCGCGCGCCAGGAATGGAGTGAGCGATACGGCTCCTATGTCCAGGCAGCCGCTGCATGGCGCATCGTCGGCATTCTGGGTCTGGCCATGGCAGTGATCGCCTTCGGGTATGCCATGTATCTCAGCACCCAAGTCAAACTGGTTCCCTATATCGTCGAAGTCGACAAACTTGGGACCGCAGCGACCGCCGGGTTCCCTGAACAGATCGAATACGCCGACGTTCGGGTGGTGCGCGCCACGCTCGGAAATTTCGTCACCAGCTTCCGTTCGATCACGCCGGACGCCGTGGTTCAGAAGCAATACATCGACCGAACCTACGCACTCCTTCGGACGTCCGATCCGTCGACGCAGAAGATAAATGACTGGTTCCGAAGCAATTCGCCGTTCGAGAAGGCCAAGTTGTCGACGGTCGCCATCGAGGTCAACAACATCGTCGCGCTTTCGAACCAGACCTATCAGATCGACTGGACCGAATACGAACGGGACCGGAAGGGCAAAGAAACGGGCACACGCCGGTTCCGCGGCATCGCGACGGTCACGCTGACGGCCCCACAGGACGAGGCGACCATCCGCCACAATCCAATCGGTCTCTACGTCCGGGATTTCGATTGGACAGCACAGCTATAAGGGCAGGGGACTTCACATGGAAAGAACAGGATTGATCGCAGCCGCCGGCTGCATAGCCGGACTCGTCATTGCGACGGGTGCTCATGCACAAAGCATGACGTCGAACGAGGTGAAGGGAACTAACATTTCGCGGAAGTGGCGCGGCACACCCGGACTGGTTACCACCGGGCTGGATGGCAAGGTCATCTTTCTCTTCGGCGAAACTCAGCCGTCCGTCGTCTGCTCGCCGCTGCAGGTCTGCGATATTGAGCTGCAGGGCGGCGAGATCGTCCGCGATGTCCTCGTCGGCGACACCGTTCGCTGGAAGGTGGAGCCGGCGACCTCCGGCGCCACCGGCGGTCAGGCTATCCACTTGATCGTCAAGCCGTCGGAACCCGGCCTCGTCACCTCCATGGTGGTCACGACGTCGCGGCGTACCTATCACATCCAACTCAAGTCCCATCCGAGCCAGTACATGGCCCGCGTTGGCTTCGAATATCCCGAGGATGTCTCGACCAAGCTTGCGGACATCAATGCCCGGCTCGAGACCGGCGGAACACTCGGAACGGCGCCCGATAAACTGAACTTCTCCTACTCGGTGAGTGGGCGCGCCTCTTGGAAGCCGAAGCGCGTCTATTCGGATGGTGTAAAAACCTACATCCAGTTTTCCAAATCGATCTCGGGACAGGATGCGCCGGTGCTGTTCGTCGTCAACGGGGGCCAGAACCGCGTCGTCAATTACCGGATGAAGAACGACGTGATGATCGTCGACTACGCAATCGATAAGGCGATCCTCGTCTCCGGAGTTGGCTGGCAGCAACAAAAGATCACCATCCGGCGGGGAGGCTGAGTGATGCGCAAAGCTCTCGTTTTCATCGTTGCTGCCGTTTTTCTTTCCAGTTGCCAAACTGCCGAGGAGGGACTGGACACCAGCTCAAACGCCACTGCGGTGACTGCCCCGGCCGCAAGCGCAATCGCCGGCGATATGGCGAGCCGGTTCGCCGAGCAAATTGGCCCGGCAGGCACCACAACCATCATGATGGGCAAGGGCACGTCGGAGTATGGGATGGCCCTCGAGGCCGCGCTGAAGGGATGGGGCTACACGGTCGTTACCGACGGGAAGATCGGAAAGGACGTGAAACCCGTCGAGCTCGCCTATTCGATCGATGGCGTTGACGGTCAGGTGCTCGCGCGACTCTCCACGCCGTCTATCGCCCTTGGCCGGGCGTATACAGCAACAGCAGTCGGCGCTACGCCGGCAAGCCCGCTTTCCGTCATGCAGCGTAATTGAGGGGAGACAGATATGGTCCAGTCTCTCCATCTTGGTGCGTCGGCTCATGCCGATGATGAGAACAGCATGCGCCGAATCAATCGGCTGCCGATCATCATCGCCATCGTTCTCGTCGCGCTATTCGTTGGCGTGGTCGTGATCGGACTGTCGTGGCGCGGGCTTCCCTTTGCCCGAAACAGCGATATCGACAGTGCTTCGAATACTCCCGCAACCAATTTCGGGGACCAGCTCAAGCGCGGCATTGCCGACGGCATCATCGGTGAGCCGGTTGAGCGGGAAGCGTTTCAGCCAACGCCTGCCGTCGAGCAGAAAGTTGAGAAGGAGGCGCCGGCTGTTGCTCGCCGACCCCTCGAACAGGAAGAGCAACGCCCCCCGCTCGGATCGGAAGAAGAATGGAGGGCCCGTCTGAAGCGGGAGCAGGATGAACAGTATATCCGAGAGGCCCAGCGCCAGCGGATGGCTCGCCTGCAGGCGCGTGCAACGGCGCTGGACTCCCCATTGAAGGTCGATATTTCCGAAATTGAAAAAGCGGCAACGACTACCACGGACTCGAGCGGCCAAAATTCGACTGGTGCAGCCACGAGGGTCTCGGATCTCTATGCCGCGGCAACGAATGCCGGCCTTATGGGTCAGAATGTCGATCCGAATGGCCAAACCTCAAAGGAAGATTTTTTCAACCAGGACATCAAAGATCTCGGCTATCTGCCGAACCAGATCGTGAAGCAGATCTCGCCCTACGAGCTGAAACGCGGCTCGGTCGTTCCTGCTACGTTGATCACCGGCCTCAACTCCGATCTGCCGGGACGGATCACAGCGCAGGTGAGCCAGAACGTCTTTGATAGCGCGACGGGCTACCGGCTCCTCATACCGCAGGGTGCGAAGCTGCTCGGCCGCTATGACTCCAAGGTCTCATTCGGGCAGGAAAGGGTCCTTGTCGTCTGGACGGACCTCATTTTTCCGAACGGCTCAACCCTTCAGATCGGGGGCATGGCTGGCACTGACGCGGAAGGATATGGCGGCTTAAAGGACAAGGTCGATCGGCACCTGTGGCGCACGTGGAGTTCGGCGGCACTCGTTGCCTTGATCGGGACCGGGATCGACATGACAATGCCAGAAAGTTCGACGCTTGCGACACAGGATACGGCATCCGATGCGGCGCGAAGAAACTTCGCCGAATCGTTTGGTCGGGTGGCGGAGCAGACAATCTCGAAGAACCTGAATGTTCAGCCAACAATCCGCATTCGGCCAGGTTACAGATTCAATGTGTTAGTGGACCAGGACATCATTTTCCCGTCCGCTTACCGTGGAATTTAACCACTAAGGGCAGCGACTATGCTCAGCCGCCATGCATTAGGTTGAACCAAGGTGTGGCGGTGCAACCACGCAATATGAGATCCTTCTATTTCCAGCCACCTTTCCGGATTGATCGCGCTTGAAAGTTTCGCAGGGCTGGGTAGTAATTTCGCATTGCATCGCGTGACGCGGGTACACCAGGTTTGCGATTCAGACATCGACTGAAGGTCCGAACGCTATCGTTGTCCCACGACCCCCTGTACGCGGGTCAGCCGATCTGCCTCATCGACGAACGATGCCGGGGAAGACGAGCCGCCGCGTCAGGAACGTAAGGAGAAAAACCGTGGACGCACATGTTCGCTCGCTCATCGATATGCTGGAAGCCGCGAAAGACGAGCATATGATGAAAAGTGCGCTGAAAACCTTCGCGCATTCGTGCGGATATGACCGGTTTGCCTATCTGCAAGCAGAAGCTCTCGAACTCAGGACCTTCAATTCCTATCCCGAACCATGGGAGGGCATTTATCTCGGCGGCGATTATTCACGGATTGACCCAGTTGTGAGGGAGGGAAAGCACGGGCGAGGTATGTTTTTCTGGACAGCCGACAAGTGGCCTGCCCGAGGATCTTCTCCGCTTCGGCGGTTTCGCGACGAGGCCATTGAGCACGGCATTCGCTGCGGCATCACCATTCCGGTTAAGGGCAGTTTCGGATCCACGATGATGCTGACCTTCGCGTCCTCGGAAAGAAATGTCGATATTTCACGGATGCTGGATCCCAAGAAGGCGGTTCAGTTGGTGATGGCCGTCCATTACCAGCTGAAAATCATCGCAGCGAAGACTGCAATCAACCCGAAGCGAATGCTGTCGCCGAGCGAAATGGTGTGCCTTGTGTGGGCAACGAAGGGGAGGACCACGCTTGAAACGGCGATGCTCACCGGTATCAAGGCCAGAACCGTGCAGCATTATCTCGACGAGGCGCGCAAAAAATTTGACGCGAAGTCTGTGCCGCAGCTCGTTGCCATTGCGAAGGATCGCGGCCTGGTCTGAGGTCTAATCGTCGCCTTCAAACGGCACGTCTGGAACGTAGCCGAGTGCGTCCAGAATTTCCGAGAGATTCTCCTGATGGGCTTCGGACTTTTTCTGGCGTGCGATATATTCGTCCTGAAGCGTCTGGAGCACTGAACTGGAAGTTGACGGGTCGTCGCTTGCACGCGACCACTCGTCATAGACGGCCTGATCGGCTGCGAGAAGCCGGCGGTGTTCGAGGATCGCCGAAACAGCCAGGACCTCTAATTCCGATTTTTGCATCAAACCGCAGCGAGATTGTCTTCCAATTTTTTCTTTTGCCCCGGATGAGCTGGCGTCCTTCATCCTTGTCTCCTCTAACTTCATTTTACGACCGCCAAGAACCGAGGCTTAGTTCGCGTCGCATAGGCTTGCGATTAGATACCAGATTACCGGAGGATAGGAGAGAGTCGAAATCTTCGAACGGTTCACCGTCCCACACGAAGAGAAGCTTCGGCCACCGCGGCATCACCTTGATTCGTCACATGGAATGTCGTTGTAGAGAATACTCCGTGGTGAAATACTCTACAAGCCGTTGCTCTCTCGATCATGGAGATTCGAGAGGTATTTGCACGAAATCTGAAAGCCGCGCGTCGGGCCAAAGGCCTGTCGCAAGAAGAGCTTGCTTATCGCGCAGGTATCGATCGCACCTACATCAGTTCCCTGGAACGCAGCGTTTACAATGCGAGCATCGATGTGGTGGATCGCTTAGCAGTGGTTCTAGACGTAGAAGCGTCTGATTTGCTGAAACGACCGCCGGAGAAAAAGTGAAACCACCACACAAGACTGATGAGCAGCGAGATCGAAAAGCTCGGTGATCTTTACCGGGGACGACGCCTCCATTATATATTCTCCACAACGCCTCCACTATATATTCTCCACAAGGAGAATGATTATGCCAGCACATCACACGCCTACCCCCTGGCCGAGGCTGCAGCTGTCAACGAGATCGCTGTAAAGTCTGTGCACAATGCGATCGACAAGTGGATCGTCGCAACTCATCTCGCCGGCGGCAAGGGTCGAGCACTCACAGATGAAAATCTTCTTCGGTTGAAGCTCTGGTATGGCGTCGGATCGATCTTGTCTGCCGAACGCCGCAAACGTCTATTCGATACCATCGACCAGAACCCCGATGCCAATACGGTAAGGGCAGACGACTATCTCATTGTCGACGTTGCGCGGGCAAGGGAGCAGTTGGCCGCCCTCGCCGAGGCGCTTCGAGAGGCTGAGCGAATGATCCGGAGCGTCAAGGGCGTCGTGGGCGGTGAACCGAAGGGAACTCGCGTTCCAGTGCGAACGATTGCCGCGATGAAGACGCAAGGTGCAAGCACCGAGGAAATCGTTGAGGGTTATCCTTCGCTCACCGATCGCATGGTGGAACTTGCCGAGATCTGGGCTGCGGACCATCCCGCCAGGGGACGGCCGCGGAAGCTTTCGGAACAGGCCTGGAGGTCAAATCCGTGAAGCGTCTGCGTCTCCGGAACGAAAGTGCCCCAAAACCCTCCGGCTCTACCTCGTGAAGTTTCTTATAGATGAATGCCCTCACACATCATTCGTGGCCGTGGCCCAAGCTCACGGCCAGGATTGTTTCCAATGTGAATTGGCTCGGGTTTAGCGGCAAAACCGACTGGCATCTGATGCCTCGGATCATCGAGGGGGATTTCATCCTCGTGACGAACAAAGGCCGCGACTTCCGGAAGCTTTGCGGATACCGGCCGTGCAATAGATGCGTGGGCATCGGTTTGAAACATCCTGACGCTGCTCAGCAATCACATGGTCCATAGAATGGACAAGGGCGCTGCCTGCAATTTTTCTCCGAAAGGCGTCACGCGGTCATGATCGTGCAAGACCAGTCCACGCACGAAACGACCGCCAACCGCTTCCTGCAACTGACGCAATCCCCTGAAATCCTCAGTCTTCACCGTCGCTGATGCCTTGACCTCTATTCCGACGATCCGACCACGGCGATCCTCGATGACGACATCGACCTCGTCCTGATCTTTGGTCCTGTAATGCGAAAACGAAAAGCGCCGGTCAGACCAGGAGGCAAGCTTCAAAAGCTCGGAAACAACGAAGCTTTCAAGCAACGCTCCATACCGTGTTCTGTTTTCACGCAGCGCTTCGGATTCGTCCTCCCGCAAGCTCGCCAGCAGTCCCGTATCGAGAAAGTGCAGTTTGGGCGTTTTTATCAGCCGGCTTAACCGGTTGTTCGACCATGGCGTCAGTGTTCTGATCAGAAAAAGCCGCTCGAGAATGGCTACATATTTTTGCGCGGTGACGCTCGACAGTCCCAATGCGGCACCGAAACTGCTGTGGTTCACCAGTTGGCCGGCATGTTCCGCAAGAACATCCAGCAACCGCGGCAGTCGATCGAGTTGATCGATGTTGGCGATGTCGCGAACGTCCCGGTCGAGAATCAGGGCCACGTAGTCTTCCAACCAGGCGACGCGCCGGGCAGGCGTCGCTCTGCGCAAGACCTCCGGATAGCCACCGCGCAGCACGGTTTCCAGAAGATCATCACCAAATATAGCGTCCTCGCCGGTCGCGGGTTCCTCACCAGCGAATAGACGATCCAGCAAATGACCCGGGGTCGAACGGATTTCGGACTGGGCGAAAGGCAGGAGCGGGACCACGGCCATGCGCCCGGCAAGGGAGTCCGCAATCGCGGGCACAGTTGCCAGATTGGCGGAACCTGTGAGTAGAAATCGGCCCGGGGCGTCGTCGCGGTCGACGCTTTCCTTAATTGCCAGTATCAGTTCGGGCGCCCGCTGAACTTCATCGATCACGGCCCTGTTAAGACCCCGGACAAAACCGACCGGATCAGCCTTGGCAGCACTGAGCGCGCCGGCGTCGTCGAGGGTGAGATAGGCGCGATCAGGGCCTGAGAATTGCCGCGCGAGAGTTGTCTTTCCAGCTTGCCTTGGGCCGGCTATCAGGACTACACGAGTGTCGGCAAGCGCAGTCTCGACTATCGGACGAGCCTTGCGATCGATTAATGGTTTGGGAAGGACCTTATCTACCATACGGCCATCCTTAATCGATTCTCCGTCTATTTTAAAGTCATGTCCCGACCAATTTTAATCGCGCAGCCGTCTGTATCTAACTTGGCAGCGAACGAAGGTCTCAAATTTCCAGTCGTTTATTTCCCACCGATCCGGGAAAGGTCGATTCGCATCTCCGCCGATCCAACGCTGCGGCTTTTCCCCGGACTTTCAGTGGCCGCATCCTCAGGAGAGCTGTCGGTGGTGTCCGCGTCTGAGGATGACACACTGTCTGTCGTCGCGCTCGCTCCCGGATCAGGAGCCTGAAACACACGCACGCCTTCGAATTCGCCGGTCTTCCAAGCGTAGATCGCATCGTCGAAAATGTGCGGAAAGACCTCGTCGCTCCAAGGGTTGCCGTACCACTTGGCCACAATCCGAAGCACCTTGGCGAACATCGCAGTTCCCTTGCGAAGGTTCTCGCAGGCGTCGATCAGATCGGGCTGCAGATCGGAAGCATCCTTGACGCCGACGCCCGCCGGAAACTGCGTCAGGCCGACACGCACCACCGCTTGGCCGACATACTGGCGGACGATCGCGATGGCTTCGTCCGGCGTCGTCGCCTTCGGGGTGAGGATCAATCGGCCACCTGATTTGACGGTGACGGCAAGTGGATCATTTGCGCCCGCGGCGGTCACGAACTGCTCGACGATCGGGGGCTTCAACGAGGGGTCTGCGCATTGTTGAATCAGGGCAGCGTCGAGCATGGCGTCTCCTTTGGGTTTCACGTGTTGAAGGAAAAAACGATTGGCTTTGCAAAAAGCCGCGCCCAGGCTTGAGTGCTGGCGCGCTGGATGGCGACGATCGATGTCCCCTTGGTCCACCAGCCATTGCCGACAGCGACGATGAAGTCCGGCTCCTGCAGCAGGGACTGCAGGACGGGCCAGACGATCAGTTGCTCGTAGCAGATCAGCGGTGCGATCCGAGCGTCGGCGGCGGTCACAAGCGGGTTGGCGAAGAAATGCGCCCGCGCGCTGCCGCTCTGACCCAGCAGGGCGCGCCAAGGCTGCCACATCGAGCCCGGAACAGGCATACGTTCGCGATAGAGGATTTGAGCGCCGTCGCCTGAAATCGCGACCAGAACATTGTCGTATCCGTCCGCATCGGTGATGGCGGCGCCGGCAATGACGGTGGCGTCACTTTCCTGCAGTGCTTTTACCCAAAGCCGCTCGACGGTGGGCGTCCAGAAGCCGAGAGAACTTTCGGGAAGAACAACGGTGCGGGTGCCGCCGGATGCCTGACCCTTCATCGTGGCAATCAGATCACGGTGACGCGCAATGCTGACGTCGCGACCGAGCGAAGCTCCGAACTGGAGATCGACGCCCCGCCAGCCCTCCGGTAGTTTCGGTGGGTCCCAGGTTGCGGCGGACCATGCCCAAAACCCAATGAGGACGATCGGGACAGCCGGCCACATGCGGGTAACGAGGCCCATGAGGCCGGCTGTCGTGGCAACCAGCCCCCACCATCCCCACCCTGGAAACAGCACGCCCGCGGCGGTGATCGGATGCGCCCAACCGGTGATGCCAAATGGGGGGATAGCCATGAGCGCGGCCGCCACCAGATAGCAAATCGGACGAATGCCAGAATGCCTTGTCCAGAGGATCGCGTGGACCGCGACAAAGCTCAAAGATGCGCAGAGCCATAGAGCCAAGCCAGGCCACAGGTCGAACGCGTAAAAGGCCGCCACGCCTTGTGGCAGACCGCGTGATGCAGCGAGAAAATAGCCGGCCGAGACACACGCAGCCGTCAGCCTCTTTCGCGCAAGCGCCCAGAGGGTCGGAAACGTGCATGCGAGCGGAAGGAGAAGGACGTTCCCGCTCCAAGCAACCGTTCCGGCAATGATTGAAGCGGTAATCAACAGGACCGGCCGAACGTGCTCACAGTGCATTGGTGAGCACCGGTTGCGCCAGGCCAAGGATGCCCGCGACGGGAAGGGGTCCGAAGTAGCGGGAGTCATAGGAGCTCCTCAACGGTGAGTGCAGGAAGACGCTTTCTGGCGGCACGACGCCGCCGGAATAAGGCACCATCGGCCGACCCTCGCCGTCGCGCTGAGCCAGATCGGAGAAAGGGATCGCATGCCCGTCGATCGTGACGCCCGCACCGATTTCGACATGCTGCCCGGGAACCGCGATGACCGTCTTGATGAGCGGCGCGACCCCGCCCGGGCACGTTCCGAAGCGGAGATAGCCACGCGCTCTGGCCTCCCGCATGACAGGCGTTTGCGGAGGACAAATAAAGACGAGATCGCCGGTCGACACCACTCGATTGAGCGCCGAGATGCGCCAGAGGCCAAGGGGTTCGCTCGGTGTCAGATTGATGCGGTAGCCGCCGATGATGGCCGCAGCAACACTGCCGGCAAGGGTGGTTGCTGCCACCAGCAAAAGCACGACGGCATTCGATCTTTGCGTAGGTCCCATCCGAGGTGCAGACACTTGCGCCGTCATTTCAAGGAGATCCCCTGGCTCTTTTTCTGGCACAGGCTTTCTGCCTGCTTCAACGCCTCGGTCGTGCGCTCATGCGCGGCCAGCTGCTGCACCGTCCGCATCGAATTCCACGCCGATTGCACTTCGGCCTTCTGCCCGGCCGTCATTGCACCCGTGATCGCATTGAAGGTCTGTCCGCTGGAGTCCTTGGCAGCCAGAGGAAGGAAGGTCCGTTCGCCGAAACGCTCCGCTACAGCCTTGGCGAAACCCTCGAGCTCGGCCTTCACTTGTCTGTCGGCAAGCGCATATTCGAGACCGGCCGGCAGGTCGTTCCGGTCGATCGCATCGCGCACACGTTCGAGGGTCTCCTTTGCGTTTGCCGAGAACGCCGGAATATCGATCGACACGTTCAGACGGACGGCGCGTTCCTCGACCTCATATTTGCGTTCCGCATCCGCCCGCTGGCGCAGATAGCGACCGAGGTTACGCGCGAGCGCCGGCGCATTGGTCTCAGCCTTCTCCCGCTCCTGCTTGTCGGCGCGGCTTGCGAACATGCCGGTCTTGCCCTTCAGCGCACCGAAGTGTTCAGGGTTCGATCCGATCGTCGCCAACGTGGATTTCGCAACGCTCTCGTCCTTCAGCATCGCGTCGACATCGACTGCCTTGAACGCGCTTTCCGGCTGCGCGTAGACGAGGTGGAAACGGGTCGAAACCTCCTGCCACTGCTTCTTCGAGCCGGGATCGGCTGTAACCTTGTCCTCGACGGCCTGGTCGATTGATTTGGCGAAGGTTGTGATGCCCGAGACCATCGGCTTTGCCTCCTTGGTGCTGGGTTGGGTTGAGGATTGCGTGGCGCCGCTGACAAGGCCGAGCCTGCCGGCAACGGCGGCAAGGCGAACACCGAGATTGGCAAGTTTTTGCTTCTGACTGACGAGCCATTCCAGGCGGTCGCGAACCAGAGTTCGGGCGACGTTGACGAGATGCAGACCGCGCGCTTCCGCAAAGCGAAGCGCCTCGCGATAGAAGGCGCTCTTCTCGTAATCGAGAGTCGTTTCCTTGGCATTCCTTCGCGACATGATCGCGATCAACCCGCCGGCCTTGGCGAAGGATCGGCGGCCATAATAGACGGCCAGATCCTCACGGTGACGAGTCATGGCGACATAGGTGAGGTGCCGATCGAGCGACAGCGACGCGAGCACCTTCACCCGATCGACGGTGGCGCCCTGGCTCTTGTGGATCGTCGTGGCATAGCCATAATCGAGGTTGTTGTAGAAGCGCTGTTCGACCAGGACCTGGCGGGCAGGCTCGCCCTCGCCGACCCGCGCAACAATCCGGCCTGGCGCGGTCTCGACG
The DNA here is from genome assembly GCF_052044265.1 of Sinorhizobium sp. 22678. Taxonomy (NCBI): domain Bacteria; kingdom Pseudomonadati; phylum Pseudomonadota; class Alphaproteobacteria; order Hyphomicrobiales; family Rhizobiaceae; genus Sinorhizobium; species Sinorhizobium sp. 22678. Next base: position 12,551 of record NZ_JBQEMS010000045.1, read on the forward strand.
ACCTTGGCCAGCATGCCGTTCTTGACACCGAGCGAGCCCTCATTCTTGAGGAACACGATCTGGTCGCCCACGGCAAAATTGCGATCGCCGTCCGCCGTCTTGAACATGGCTCCCTTGTCGAGAACCCCGCGCTCGATCAGCTTGATGCGCGCCATCTGGTTCAGCATGCGAACGTCCCTGCGCAAATGGGCAAGGATCAGGGACGTCTTCGCCGGATCGTAATCGCGGTCCCAGGCGGCGATGAGGTTGTCGACGGCGTCGGCCTTCAGATCCCATCCGATCACCTTGCCATTGGTACGGTAGGCGGCGACTGCCCTGCCGACGTTGCCACGCGCCAGATCAAGCGAGGCATCGCGCATCCATTGCTGGCGCTGGCGATAGATGGTTTCGAGTTCGGCATAGCCGATGCGATCGGCAATCGCGCGAAACGCGGCGCCTGCTTCGATGGGTTGAAGCTGTTCGGGATCGCCGATGAGAACGAGCTTGGCACCGGCCTTCGTTACGGCTTCGACGAACCGCGCCATCTGCCGCGACGACACCATGCCGGCTTCGTCCAGGACGAAGACCGTCTTGCTATCGAGCTGGTTACGCCCCCCGTTCCAGCGCAGTTCCCAGGACGACAGCGTGCGAGAGACGATCCCGGCTTCCTTCTCAAGGCCCTCGGCCGCCTTGCCGGCAAGTGCGCCGCCGACAACCCGGTAGCCTGCCGCCTCCCAGGCTTCGCGCGCAGCCTTCATCATCGTCGTCTTGCCGGCGCCGGCGCGGCCGATCACCGCGGCAATCCGCTCGGATCCCGATACATGCTCGATCGCCGTTTTCTGCTCGTCCGAAAGACGCTCATGACGCGCAAATGTCGCCGCCAGCACCGCGTCGCGAACGCCATGCGAAGTCCGCTGAGACAGCCAGACCGCTCGATTGGCCATCTCGGCTTCGAGACGAATCATGTCGCGGGTCGTGTACTTGACCGGCACTCGGATACCGGTGGCAAAGTCGATCCGCTCGCGCTCCAGGCGGAGCGTGTCGGGATGCAGGATGATCCGAACCATAAGGCTTTGGAACAGGGCGGAATCGTCGATGTAACGATGCAAGACCTTGGCGACATCACGCTCGTCGAACACGCTTTTCTCACGGGTGATCAGGTCGATGACGAGCTTCGGATTGCGGTCGATCCGTCTCGCATTTTCCGCTCTACGCGCATCCTGCAGTTCGATGCGCTCGAGCTCGACCGGCTTCGTGGCAACATCGGTTTTCCGCTCGATCGCCCTGGTGCCGACGCCAAGGTGGATGGTCGGTTCGAGATCGATCCCTTGCTTTTCGAAGGACCGTCCATCGACGCGAAGGTCGAGACCGGCCAGCGCCAGATGCCGGTTCTGGCAAGCAAACCATCCGTCGCGAAACGCGTTGAAATCGTCGATACCTCCAGCCCAGAGCTCATAGACGATCTTGCCTGCATCGTTGCGGATCGGATTGCCGTCCGGCCCGAGCACGGCAACCTTCTTGGCGCCGAAACCGTCTTCGGTCAGCGGCCGCAACGTCGTCATCAAATGAACGTGCGGATTGCCAGGGGCGTCGTGATAGACCCAGTCGGCCACCATGCCCTTCGATATAATGTGGCGCTCGACAAAATCCCGTACGAGCGCAATGTTCTGCTGAGCGCTCAGTTCGATCGGCAGTGCGATCGTGACGTCCTTGGCAAGCTGGGCATCGGAGCGCTTCTCGAAATCTTCGACCTTGTTCCAGAAGGCTTCGGAGGCGCCGGCGACCGAACGATCCGCGATCATTGCACGCAGCCATTCCGGGGCATCGGCAGGAATAACGAACTCTTCATGCAGCAATCCCTGCTTGCGAGTGTAGTCGATCGTTCGAGCCTCGCGCTCGTAATCCATCTTGGCGCAGTGCCGATAGGCCGCCGACAGGACGGCGCTGCGGCCGGAGCCACGGGCGACGACGCTGACGGAGAAGTGAGGGACGGCCACGGCGAATTCTTTCCCGGTTGCGAACGAAATCAACAGGTTCGTCGAGAGCGGCGGGGCCACCAGGCCTCCAGCAAGGGCGTCGCGTTAGCGACGTATAATTGCGCCCTTCGGATCCGCTCCTTCGGAACGGCCGGGATCATTCACCAAAGCTTGCGCTTTGGCGATTGTAGGATTCACAGTAGTGCGTTCCGCGCTCACCTCCCTGAAACTGGCCTCGTATGACAGCTTTCTCACCCAAGGGAGACAGACGGAATGAAGAAGCCATCCTCCAAGATCCGCGACGAAATCGCCAAACTCCAGGAACAGCTCAAGGTCGCCGAGACCCGCGAAGCCGAGCGGATCGGTCGGATCGCGCTTAAGGCCGGGCTTGGCGAGATTGAAGTGGACGAGGCCGAGCTGCAGGTAGCCTTCGAGGAACTGGCGAAGCGGTTTCGCGGAGGTGGGGTTCGCACGACCGGAGGGAAGAGGGGGGCTGGCGTCGGCGAAAGCAGTACACCCTCCACGCAGAACGCGGCTGGCACGGCTGCGGGCGGGACTGCTGAGGCTTGAGCGGATGGCGCGCACAACCACATCCGACGCCCGCAAGAAGGACACGCGGGAAAAGATCGAACTTGGCGGCCTGATCGTCAAAGCGGGTCTTCGCCACGAGAAACGCGCGCTTCTGCTGGGCGCCCTGATCGAGCTGAGCCAACGGCTTAAGGCCGACGAGACCGTACGCCCGCGGCTGCTTGCGATCGGAGCGGAGGCCTTCAAGACAGATGGATAGGATCATGCTCTTCATCGTACCTGTCGCGCTGATGTTCCTGCTCACGATCGGATTGACCGGGATCGAACACTGGCTGTCCGGCTTTGGAAAGACGGAGGCTGCTCGGCAGACGCTCGGCCGCGCCGGCATTGCCCTGCCTTATGTCGCCGCGGCGGTCATCGGCAGTGTCTTCCTGTTCGCGAGCGCCGGCGCGATCAGGATCAAGACGGCAGGATGGGGCGTCGTTGCCGGCGGTGTAGCGACAATTGTTGTCGCCATCGTTCGCGAGGCAATCAGGCTGTCGGCATTCGGGAACCAGCTTCCGGCCGGCAAGTCGATCCTTTCCTATGTCGACCCCGCGACGCTGATCGGCGCGGCGGCGGCAGCGATGTCCGCCTGCTTCGCCCTACGTGTCGCGCTCGTCGGCAACGCGGCCTTCGCCAGTGCTGAGCCCAAACGCATACGCGGCAAGCGGGCGCTTCATGGCGAGGCCGACTGGATGAAGATGCAGGAGGCGGCCAACCTGTTTTCGGACGCTGGCGGCATCGTCGTCGGCGAACGATATCGGGTCGACAAGGACAGCGGAGGAACGCGCCCGTTTCGCGCTGACGATCCCGACACATGGGGCATCGGCGGCAAGCCACCGCTCCTGTGCTTCGACGGCTCGTTCGGCTCATCACATGGCATCGTGTTCGCCGGTTCCGGCGGCTTCAAGACGACGTCGGTGACGATCCCGACGGCGCTCAAATGGGGCGGCTCGCTGATCGTCCTCGACCCGTCGAACGAGGTTGCCCCGATGGTGTCAGTGCAACGAGGCAGCGCGAATCGGGATCTATTCGTCCTCGACCCGAAGAAGCCGGAGACCGGCTTCAATGCGCTTGATTGGATCGGGCAATTCGGCGGCACCAAGGAAGAGGACATTTCATCCGTCGCTTCATGGATCATGAGTGATAGCGGTGGCACACGCGGAGTTCGCGACGACTTCTTCCGGGCCTCGGCCTTGCAATTGCTGACGGCGATGATCGCTGACGTTTGTCTCTCCGGCCATACGGAGAAGGAGAACCAAACGCTTCGCCAAGTTCGCGCCAATCTCTCCGAGCCGGAGCCGCAGTTGCGCCAACGCCTGCAGGAAATCTACGACAATTCGGATTCGGATTTCGTCAAGGAGAACGTCGCGGCTTTCGTGAACATGACGCCCGAAACCTTCTCCGGCGTCTACGCCAATGCGATCAAGGAAACCCATTGGCTGTCCTATCCGAACTACGCCGCGCTGGTTTCCGGAAAGATGTTTTCGACGGGGGATCTTGCCGAGGGAAACACCGACGTCTTCATCAACATCGATCTCAAGACCTTGGAGACGCATGCGGGCCTCGCGCGCGTCATCATTGGCTCGTTTCTCAACGCGATCTACAATCGTGATGGGGCGATGCCGGGCCGTGCGCTCTTCCTCCTCGATGAGGTGGCGCGGCTTGGCTATATGAGGATCCTGGAAACCGCGCGCGATGCCGGTCGCAAATATGGCATCACGCTCGTCATGATCTACCAGTCGATCGGGCAGATGCGCGAAACCTATGGCGGTCGCGACGCCGCCAGCAAATGGTTCGAGAG
>NZ_JBQEMS010000046.1:0-16037 GCF_052044265.1 Sinorhizobium sp. 22678
GCCGAAGTCAAGACCATCCCGGCAGGTCAGAAGATGGAGCCCCGCTGGTGAACCGCGCCGTCGCCATCGCCTTCCTTGTGGTTGTTGCCGCTGTTTCATCTGCGGCGACGGTGCTGATTGTCAAATCCAGAGACACCACGAAGCCCCCGCTCACTGAAGAACGACGCGCCGTCAGGGAGAAATTCTTCGGCTCGAACAAAGAACTGCCGCCGATCAAGGATGGCCAGGAGATGCGTCCAAGATGGTGAGATCTAATCTTGAACGGTCACTCCTGATCGCAGGCTTCCTTTGCCTCGTCTTTGCAGCGCCAGCCTTCGCCCAACAGGGACAAGTCCTGACCGAACTGGAAAATCAGGTCTCGACCGCCGCGAAGGGGTGGGAAACCACCATCATGGATGCTGCAAAATCTCTTTTCTGGATCCTGGCGACCATTGAGGTGGGCATTGCCGCCGTCTGGCTGGCGCTTCAGGCTGCATCGCTCGATAGCTGGTTCGCGGAGCTTGTTCGGCGGATCATGTTCATTGGCTTCTTCGCCTTCGTTCTCACTCAAGGGCCGACCTTTGCGCGAGCGGTCGTCGACAGCCTCTTCCAGATTGGCGCCGGCGGCGGATCGGCGTCGCCTGCTGAAGTCTTCGACGCCGGAATTCGGGTTGCCTCGCAAATGTCGCAGCAAGCACAATTCGGCGTATTTGAGGACAATGCATTGGCGATTGCTGCCGTGTTGGCGATGGGTGTCGTCGTCATCTGCTTCTCGCTGGTCGCAGCAATTTTCGTCTCGGTCATGGTCGAGATGTATGTCGGCCTGCTTGCCGGCATGATCATGCTCGGGCTTGGCGGATCCTCCTTCACCAAGGACTTTGCTGTCCGTTATCTCGTCTACGCCTTCGGCGTCGGCATGAAACTGATGGCGTTGGTGATGATCGCGAAGATCGGGTCCGAGGTCCTTATGGGGTTGGCGAACGCGCCAACGGCTTCCTCAGACCAGTTCGTCACGACGCTCGCCATCGCCGGGATCTCGGTCGTGGTCTTCATTATCGCAATGTACGTCCCGAACATCATTCAGGGCGTTGTTCAGGGCGCGTCCGTCTCGGGCGGAATGGAGGCGATCCGGCACGGTGGTCAGGCAGCCTCCTTTGCGACGGGCGCAGGGTTCCTAGCGGCTGGCGCTGCCGGTGCGGGATTTGCGGCGGGACAGGCTGCCCGAGCTGCAGGTTCATCCGTTGCTGGTGCGGCTCTTCGAGGTTTCGGCGCTGGGATCGGATCCGCCGGGATGGCCGCAGGCTCTGCGGCCAAGGAAAAGGCCATCGGCTCGCCAGGAGCATACGCTGGTTCCATCCTCGGGCTTGCGAACGCAAAGCTGGATCAGGCGCGCAGCGGGCACAGCGGACCAACGCCATCTCCCGAACGCAGAGACTAACAGCAATCAGAAAGTGATCGATCGATGGCAGCGAACCGCGCCCCCGAAAACCCCTATCTCGCTGCGCGCCAGGAATGGAGCGAGCGATACGGCTCCTATGTGCAGGCAGCCGCCGCATGGCGGATCGTCGGCATTCTCGGTCTGACCATGGCCGTCATAGGCTTTGGCTATTCGATGTATCTCAGCACCCAGGTCAAGCTGGTTCCCTATATCGTCCAGGTCGATAAACTGGGCACGGCGGTGACCGCGGGCTTCCCCGAACAAATCGAATATGCGGATGTCCGGGTGGTGCGTGCCACGCTCGGCAACTTCGTGACCAGCTTCCGATCGATCACGCCCGATGCCGTGGTGCAGAAACAATATATCGACCGGACCTACGCACTCCTGAGGACGTCCGATCCATCGACTGAGAAGATCAACGCCTGGTTCCGCGGCAACTCACCTTTCGAGAAGGCGAAGTCGTCGACGATCGCCATCGAGGTGAACAACATCGTGGCGCTCTCGAACCAGACCTATCAGATCGACTGGACCGAGTACGAACGCGACCGCAAGGGCAAGGAAACCGGCACGCGCCGGTTCCGCGGCATCGCGACGGTCACGCTCACCGCACCGCAGGATGAGGCGACCATCCGTCTCAACCCGATCGGTCTCTATGTCCGGGATTTCGACTGGACAGCGCAGCTTTAAGGGCAGGGGATTTCTCAATGCACAGAACAGGATTGATCGCAGCCGCCGGCTGCCTGGCCACGCTCGTCCTCGCGAGCGGCGCTGAGGCGCAGAGCATGACAAACAACGAGGTGAAGGGTACCAACATTTCGAGGAAATGGCGGGGGACGCCAGGGCTGGTGACTACCGGCCCTGACGGGAAAGTCATTTTCCTGTACGGCGAAACCCAGCCGTCGGTCGTCTGCTCACCGCTTCAAGTCTGCGATATCGAATTGCAGGGCGGGGAAATCGTCCGTGACGTCTTGGTCGGTGATACTGTTCGGTGGAAGGTCGAGCCTGCGACCTCGGGCGCCACCGGCGGGCAGGCGATCCATCTGATCGTCAAGCCGTCGGAATCCGGACTTGTCACCTCGATGGTGGTCACCACATCGCGACGCACCTATCACATCCAGCTCAAGTCCCATCCGAGCCAGTATATGGCCCGTGTCGGCTTCGAATATTCGGAGGATGTCTCGACCAAGCTCGCCGACATCAATTCCAGGCTCGAGACCGGCGGCATCCCCGGCACGGCGCCCGACAAACTGAACTTCTCATACTCAGTGAGTGGCTCGGCACCCTGGAAGCCGAAGCGGGTCTATTCGGATGGCGTGAAAACCTACATTCAATTCTCGAAATCAGTTTCGAGCCAGGATGCACCGGTGCTCTTCGTCGTCTCTGGCGGCCAGAACCGCATCGTCAATTACCGGATGAAGAACGACATGATGATCGTCGACTACGCGGTCGACAAGGCGATCCTCGTCTCCGGCGTCGGCTGGCGCCAGCAGAAAATCACCATCCGGCGGGGAGGCTGAACCATGCGCAGGCTTCTCGTCATGATCATCACCGCTTCCCTGCTTTCAGGCTGCCAGACAGCCGAGGATGGATTGACCACCAGTTCAACCCCGGTTGCCGTCACCGGCCCCGCCGCGAGCGCCATCGCCGGCGACATGGCGAGCCGGCTTGCCGAGCAGATCGGTCCGGCAGGCACGACGACGCTCAAAATGGAAAAGGACACGTCAGATTTCGCGGCGGCGCTCGAGGCGGCGCTGAAAGGATGGGGCTACACCATCATCACCGACGGCAAGGTAGGGAAGGATGGGAAGACGGTCGAGCTCGCTTATTCGATCGATGACGTCGACGGCCAGGTGCTCGCACGGCTCTCGACGCCGTCCATCGCGCTTGGCCGGGCCTACACGGCAACGGCAGCCGGCGCCACGCCGGCAAGTCCGCTTTCCATCCTGCAGCGGAATTGAGGGGAGGCGCGTATGGTCCAATCGCTCCAGCTCGGCGCATCCAATCAGGCTAACGACCAGAAGGGCATGCGCCGCCTCAATCGCCTGCCGATCATCATCGCCATTGTCATCATCGCGCTGTTCGTCGGCGTGGTCGTGATCGGACTGTCGTGGCGCGGGCTCCCCTTCAATCGCAACAACGACATCGACAGCGCCTCGAATACGCCGGCGACGAACTTCGGAGACCAACTCAAACGCGGCGTCACGGACGGCATTATCGGCGAGCCGGTTGAGCGCGATGCATTCCAGCCAACGCCCGCCGTCGAACGGAAGGTCGAGAAGGAAACACCTGTTGTCGACCGTCGGCCCACGGAAAGGCAAGAACGGCGGCCGAGGCTCGAATCCGAAGAGGAATGGAAAGCCCGGCTCAAGCGCGAGCAGGATGAGCAATATATCCGCGAGGCCCAGCGCCAGCGCATGGCCCGGCTGCAGGCGCGCGCAACGGCTTTGGACTCACCGTTGAAGGTGGATATTTCCGATGTCGAGAAAGCCGCCAACAACTCCACGGACGCGGGCCGGCAGACGACGACTGCGGCAGCCAACAACGCCTCGGACCTCTATGCCGCTGCCATGAAATCAGGCCTCATGGGTCCGAACGTCGATCCGAACGCGCAGACCTCGAAGGAGGATTTCTTAAACCAGGATATCAAGGACCTCGGCTATCTACCGAACAAGGTCGTGCCGCAGATGTCGCCCTACGAGTTGAAGCGCGGTTCGGTCATTCCCGCCACGTTGATCACCGGTCTCAATTCCGACCTTCCGGGACGGATCACAGCGCAAGTCAGCCAGAACGTCTATGACAGCGCCTCCGGCTATCGGTTGCTCATACCGCAGGGCTCAAAGCTGTTTGGCCGCTACGACTCCAAGGTGTCGTTCGGTCAGGAGCGCGTCCTCGTCGTCTGGACCGACCTCATCTTTCCGAACGGATCGACCCTGCAGATCGGCGGCATGGCCGGTACGGACGCCGAAGGTTATGGCGGCTTCAAGGACAAGGTCGATCGGCACCTCTGGCGCACCTGGGGTTCGGCAGCACTCGTCGCGCTGATAGGAACCGGGATCGACATGTCCATGCCGGAGAGTTCGACGCTTGCGACGCAGGATACGGCGTCCGATGCCGCCAGACGGAATTTTGCGGAAAGCTTCGGTCGCGTCGCCGAGCAGACAATCTCGAAGAACCTGAATGTACAACCGACGATCCAGATTCGTCCCGGCTATAAGTTCAACGTGCTCGTCGACCAGGACATCGTTTTTCCGTCGGCTTACCGCAAAAATTAACGGAAACGGCAAGACTGCAGAAGGTGCAAATCTGCGAGTTGTGCTGGCTGAAGAAATGGTGCCGGATGGTCCTGCTCAACGCAGGAAAGGATAGGCGATGACAAAAATGGATTTTGGCGATTTGCCGGACGACGACCCGGACCTTCTCGAAAACACCGCTTTGCCGAAGCAGTTTATCTCGCGCCTTCGAAGTGCGTTTTACACCCGGCTTTCGGATTTCGACGACATGGACGATATCCAGATGCTACGCGAGCCGGGAATTAACTGGCGTATCATCAAAGCCGTCAGATCCGAGCGGGCGCGTATTGATGCCAAGTGATCTTGTCGCTTGAAAAGCGCTGGCAGTTCTAGGATTTGGGGCGTGTGCAAACGGGCCGGTGCCTTATATCGCGTTCTCTTCAGTAAATAGCACTCGCGTCAGAACACGGTTTCCATGGCGAACGGTTCCTTCGCCCGAAAAAACTTTTCTTGATTTGTCATCTTTTTGAGGCAGGGAGCCTTGAAAGCTCCCCCTTTATGGGTAGTGCTAACGTACACGGCAAGAGGGACTGCTTTGCATCAACCAAGCACCGCCGGTTGCGGAGCTATCGTCAGTTGGCGATTAGCAGGTCCGCCTTTTGCCAAACGACGATGCCCATCATCCAGCGTCTCGGCTGGCAAATAAAGGACCGCGTTACGGGTCAAAACATAGGAGAAGCGTTCGTGGACGGAGAATTTCGCTCGCTCGTTGATATGCTGGAAGTCGCGCAAGACGAGGCCATGGTCAAGGGAGCCCTCAGGCAGTTCACGCGTTCCTGCGGATACGAACGGTTTGCCTATCTCGAAAAAGAAGGCGCCCAGATCAGGACATTCAACTCCTATCCCAAACCATGGGAGGGTCTTTACCTCTCGGCTGACTATTCCAGCATCGATCCCGTGGTGACGGAAGCGAAGCGCAAACGGGACGTTTTCTTCTGGACCGCGGAGGATTGGCCGGCCCGCGGTTCCTCACCGCTCAGAAAGTTTCGCGACGAGGCGATCGACCACGGGATCCGCTGCGGCATGACGGTCCCTGTGGAAGGTGGTTACGGTGCGTCGATGATGCTGACCTTTGCATCCTCCGAAAGAGAAGTGGACGTCCCGGCCGCGTTCGACTCGAGGAGAGCAGTCCAATTGGTGATGATGGTTCATTATCGATTGAAGATGATTGCTGCCAAAACCGCCATCAATCCAAAGCAGGTGCTGTCGCCACGCGAGATGTTGTGCTTGACGTGGGCGATGAAAGGAAAAAACACACTCGAAACTGCCGCTGTGACCGGCATCAATTCGAGGACCGTGCAGCACTACCTTGATAAAGCCCGTGCCAAACTGGGCGCTGAATCGGTGCCGCAGCTTGTGGGAATCGCGAAAGATCGCGGGTTGCTAAGCTCTAATTAGCGTTGTCCAATGGGACGTCGGGGATGTAGCCAAGCGCGTCGATGATCTGCGACAGCTCTTCCTGCTGCGCTTCGGATTTCTTCTGACGGGCAATGTATTCGGCCTGCAGGTTTGCCAGGACGTCGCTCGAAGACGAAGGATCGCCGCTCGCGCGAGTCCATTCCTCGTAGACAGCCTCATCCGCGGCGAGCAGCCGGCGGTGTTCGTGTATTGCCGACACCGCCAATTCCTCCAACGCTTCCTTCGGCATCGAACAGAACCGCGGATCCCGCTCGCTCTTGTCGGTCTCCGGGGACTTCGCATCGTTCATTCGTTTTTCCTCGAAACTCATTCCTTCACCACTTGAAAACGATGCTTTGGTCCCGCACTGTGCGGCCGCGCTACAGACTATCATACGACCAACATTGCAAAAGTCCGTCGAAGATCGATCACCGCCCAATATCACAAGTCATGTCGAATCGGAACTATAGTTCCTAGAACAATAATTCCGATTCAGGTTCCGCTCACGTCATGGATCTCAACGAGGTCATGGCGATCAATTTGCGTCGAATACGTCATGGCAAGAAACTGACGCAGGAGGAACTGGCACACCGCACAGGCCTGAGCGCACGCCATATCGGCGCCATCGAGCGCGCCGAGATGTCGGCTACCCTCACGGTCCTCGGCCAGATTTCAGAAGCGCTGGGCGTCGAACCCGCCGAGCTTGTGACCAAATCGAACTGATCTGGAAATCGCGCCCGTGGTCGACTGGATTTTAGGGTTCGGAGGCGGTTTCCGCTCCGAAGCCGATGTGCATCGATCGATTGGGACAGCTCGACCACTGAGATTGAGCATGGGTCAAGGCTTTACACGAGCGGCGGGCCGCATTATATATTCTCCACAAGGAGAATGATTATGGCCAGCACATCACACGCCTACACACCCGCCGAGGCGGCGGCTGTCAGCGAGATCGCTGTGAAGTCGGTGCACAATGCGATCGACAAGCGCATCATCGAGACTCATCTCGTTGGTAGCAGGGGTCGAGCACTCACCGATGAGGATCTGCTTCGGTTGAAGCTCTGGTACGGCGTCGGATCGATCTTGTCTGCCGAGCGCCGCAAGCGCCTATTCGATACGATCGACCAGAACCCCGATGCCGAAACTGTTAGGGCAGACGATTATCTCATTATCGACGTTGCGCGAGCACGAGAACAACTGGCCGCGCGGGCCGAGGCGCTTCGAGAAGCCGAACGACTGATTGAAAGCGTGAAAGGCGTCGTGGGCGGCGAGCCGGTTTTCAAGCGAACCCGTGTTCCCGTGCGAACGATTGCCGCGATGAAGACCCAAGGCGCAAGTACAGCGGAAATCGTTGAGGGCTATCCTTCGCTCACCGAGCGCATGGTGGAACTTGCCGAGATCTGGGTTGCGGCCCATCCCGCCAGAGGACGTCCGAGGAAGCTTTCGGAGCAGGGCCTGAAGGTGAAATCCGTGAAGCGCCTGGTCCTTCGGAACGAGATCGTCCCCAAAACGTCTGGCTCGACCTCGTGAAGTTTCTCATCGATGAATGCCTTCACACGTCTCTCGTGGCCGTGGCTCAAGAGCGCGGCCACGATTGTTTCCATGTGAATTGGCTGGGACTGAGTGGCGAGACCGATTGGGACCTGATGCCTCGGATCATCGAGGACGATTTCACGTTCGTGACGAACAACGCCCGCGACTTCCGGAAACTCTATGCCAAAGAAGAGCTGCATGCGGGTCTGGTGATTATCGTCCCGCAGGTGCTGCCTGTGCTGCAACGAGAATTGTTTGCCCTCATACTGCAGGATCTGGCAGGCGCGCAGGATATGGTCAACGCAGTCATTGAAGCGACCCTCGACGGAGAGGACGCGGTTCTCACGCGCTATTCGCTTCCGGAAGCATAGTTGCCTTCCCAAGGAGATCATTTTCCTCCGATCCTCGACAGGTCGATCCGCATCCCAGCTGAGCCAACGTTCTCGCTTTTCTCGGCGCCTTCAGGGCTTGTATCCGCAGGAGGTATGTCGCTGCTCTCCTCGGCCTCCTCTGGAGGCAATACATTGTCTATCGTCACGCTTTTTCTCGGATCCTCCGCCTGGAATACGCTCACGCCCTCGAACTCGCCGGTCTTCCAGGCATAGATGGCATCCTCGAATATCTGCGGGAAGACATCGTCGGCCTTCGGATTGCCGTACCATTTGGCAACGATCCGCAAGACCTTCGCGAACATCGCCGTTCCCTTGCGAAGGTTTTCGCAAGGATCGACGAGATCAGCCTTTAAGTCGGCCGTATCCTTGACGCCGACACCCGCAGGGAACTGTGTCAAGCCGACGCGGACCACTGCCTGGCCGACATACTGCCGGACGATCGCCATGGCCTCGTCCGGCGTCATCGCGTTCGGGACGAGGATCAATCGGCCACCCGATTTGACCGTGACGGCAAGCGGATCGTTCGAGCCCGCAGCGGTCACGAACTGTTCGACGATTGCCGGCTTCAATGAGGGGTCGGCGCATTGTTGGATCAGGGCAGCGTCGAGCATGAGGTCTCCTCGGGCTTCAGGTGTTGAAGGAAATCAAGAGGGGCTTATCGAACAGACGCGCCCAAGCTTCCGCATTGGCGCGTTGGATGGCGACGATAGATGTCCCCTTGGTCCACCAGCCGTTGCCGACGGCGACAATGACGTCCGGATCGTGGAGCATGGACTGCAGGACGGGCCAGACGATCAGTTGCTCGTAGCAGATCAGAGGTGCGACCCGAGCGTCGGCGATGGCCACAACGGGGTTCGAAAAGAAGTGCGCCCGCGCACCACCGCTCTGGCCGAGCAGGGTGCGCCATGGCTGCCACATCGACCCCGGAACGGGCATCCGCTCGCGATAAATTACGCGGCCACCGTCACCGGAGAGGGCGAGCAGAACATTGTCATATCCGCCCGCATCAATGACGGCGGCGCCGGCAATGACGGTGACGTTAGTGTCCTGCAGTGCTTTTACCCAGAGCCGCTCAACGGTCGGTGTCCAGAAGCCCAAAGAGCTTTCGGGAAGGACAACGGTGCGGGCGCCGCCAGCCTCCCGATCCTTCACCGTGGCAATCAGATCACGGTGGCGTTGCATGCTGGGGTCTCGCCCCAACGATGCGCCCATTTCGAGGTCGACCCCCTGCCAGGATGTCGGTAGCTTCGGTTCGTCCCAAGTTGCGGCGGACCAGATCCAAAACCCTGCCAGGACAATCGCGACAGCTGGCCACATGCGGGTTACGAGGCCCATGAGGCCGGCTGTCGCGGCAAGGAGCCCCCACCATCCCCATCCCGGAAACAGCACGCCGGCGGCCGTGATCGGATGCGCCCAGCCGGTGATACCGATTGGCGGAATGGCCATGAGCACGGCTGCCGCGAAATAGCGAAACGGTCGCGCCGGTTCGCATCTCGTCCAGAGCATTGCGTGGACACCGACAAAGCCCAGCGATGCGCTGAGCCAGAGCAGCAGTCCCGGCCAGAGGTCGGAGGAATAGAAGGTGGCAACGCCCTGCGGCAGACCGCGTGATGCAGCGAGGAAATAACCGGCGGAAACCGCTGCGGCCGCCAGTCGTGACCGCGCAAGCGCCCAGAGGGTTGGAAACGTGCATGCGAGCGGAAGGAGAAGGACGTGACCGCTCCACGCCACCGTTCCGGCGATGATTGAAGCGGCAATCAACAGGACCGGCCGAACGCGCTTACGGCACATAGGTGAGCACCGGTTGCGCCAGGCCGAGGATGCCCGAAACGGGAAGGGGACCGAAGTAGCGGGAGTCGTAGGAGCTCCTGTACGGTGAATGGAGGAAGACGCTTTGTGCCGGCACGGCGCCGCCGAAATACGGCACCATCGGCCGACCCTTGCCGTCGCGCTGAGCCACATCGGAGAAGGGGATCGCTTGCCCGTCGATCGTTACGCCCGCACCGATTTCGACATGCTGCCTGGGAACCGCGATGACCGTCTTGATGAGCGGAGCGACCCCGCCCGGGCAGGTGCCGAAGCGGAGATAGCCACGCGCTCTGGCCTCTCGCATGACAGGCGTTTGCGGAGGGCAAATGAAGACGAGATCGCCTGCCTTCGCTGCTCGATTGAGCACTGCTATGCGCCAGAGGCCGAGAGGTTCGCTCGGCGTCAGGTTGATGCGGTAGCCGCCGATGATGGCGGCAGCGACGCTGCCCCCAACGATGAATGCCGCCACTACCAAGAGCACGACGGCATTCGATCGCTGAACACGTCCCATCTCACGTCCACACACTTGCGTCGTCATTTCAGGGACAGTCCCTGGCTCTTTGTCTGACGCAGGGTTTCCGTCTGTTTCAAAGCCTCCGTCGTGCGCTCATGCGCGGCCAGCTGCTGCGCGGTCCGCATAAAATTCCATGCTGATTGCACTTCGGCCCTCTGTCCGGCCGTCATCCCCGCGGTGACGGTGTTAAATGTCTGTCCGTTGGTGCCTTTTGCGGCAAGAGGCAGGAAGGTCCGCTCGCCGAAACGCTCCGATACAGCTCTCGCAAATCCCTCGAGCTCCGCCTTCACCATTTTGTCGGCAAGCGCGTATTCGAGACCGGCCGGCAGGTCGTTCCGGTCGATCGCATCGCGCACGCGTTCGAGTGTCTGCTTTGCGTTAGCCGAGAGCGCCGGAATATCGATCGACACCTTCAGACGGACGGCGCGTTCCTCGACCTCATATTTGCGTTCCGCTTCCGCCCGCTGGCGCAGATAGCGGTCGAGGTTACGCGCGAGCGCCGGCGCATTGGTCTCAGCCTTCTCCCGCTCCTGCTTGTCGGCGCGGCTTGCGAACATGCCGGTCTTGCCCTTCAGCGCACCGAAGTATTCAGGGTTCGATCCGATCGTCGCCAGCGTGGATTTCGCAACGCTCTCGTCCTTCAGCATCGCGTCGACTTCGACTGCCTTGAACGCGCTTTCCGGCTGGGCGTAGACCAGGCGGAAGCGCGTTGAGACTTCCTCCCATTGCTTCTTCAAGCCGGGATCGGCGGCGACCTTGTCCTCGATCGCCTGGTCGACGGATTTGGCGAAGGTTGTGATGCCCGAGACCATCGGCTTTGCCTCCTTGGTGCTGGGTTGGGTTGAGGATTGCGCGGCGCCGCGGACAAGGCCGAGCCTGCCGGCAACGGCGGCAAGGCGAACACCGAGATTGGCAAGTTTTTGCTTCTGACTGACGAGCCATTCCAGGCGGTCGCGAACCAGAGTTCGGGCGACGTTGACGAGATGCAGACCGCGCGCTTCCGCAAAGCGAAGCGCCTCGCGATAGAAGGCGCTCTTCTCGTAATCGAGAGTCGTTTCCTTGGCATTCCTTCGCGACATGATCGCGATCAACCCGCCGTTCTTCGCGAAGGATCTGCGACCGTAATAGACGGCCAGGTCCTCACGATGACGGGTCATGGCGACATAGGTGAGATGGCGATCGAGCGAAAGCGAAGCGAGCACCTTGACCTGGTCGACCGTGGCGCCCTGGCTCTTGTGGATGGTCGTGGCATAGCCGTGATCGAGGTTGTTGTAGAAGCGCTGTTCGACGAGCACCTGGCGGACATTCTCCCCATAGCCGATCAGCGCCGTGATGCGTCCCGGTCCCGCCTCGACCACCTTGGCCAGCATGCCGTTCTTGACGCCGAGCGATCCTTCGTTCTTGAGGAAAACGATCTGGTCGCCGACGGCGAAGTTGCGTTCGCCATCGGCGGTCTTGAACATGGTTCCCTGATTGAGGATCCCGCGTTCGATGAGTTTGATGCGCGCCATCTGGTTGAGCATGCGCACGTCGCGGCGCAAATGAGCCAGGATCAGCGACGTCTTCGCCGGATCGTAATCGCGGTCCCAGGCGGAGATGAGATTCTCGACGGCATCGGCCTTTAGATCCCAGCCGATCACCTTGCCGCTGGCGCGATAAGCATCGATCGCCTTGCCGACTTGGCCGCGCGCCAAATCAAGCGAGGCATCGCGCATCCATTGCTGGCGCTGGCGATAGATGGTTTCGAGTTCGGCATAGCCGATCCGGTCTGCGATGGCGCGGAAGGCCGCGCCGGCTTCGATTGGTTGAAGCTGTTCCGGATCGCCGATGAGAACGAGCTTGGCGCCGGCCTTCGTTACCGCTTCAACGAACAACGCCATCTGCCGCGACGACACCATGCCGGCTTCGTCCAGCACGAAGACCGTCTTGCTGTCGAGCTGATTGCGCCCCTCATTCCAGCGCAGTTCCCAGGACGACAGCGTGCGGGAGATGATGCCCGCTTCCTTCTCCAGTCCCTCGGCCGCCTTGCCGGCGAGTGCTGCGCCGACGACCCGGTAGCCGGCCGCTTCCCAGGCTTCGCGCGCAGCCTTCATCATCGTCGTCTTGCCGGCGCCGGCGCGGCCGATCACGGCGGCGATCCGCTCGGTGCCCGCCACGTGCTCGATCGCAATTTTCTGTTCGTCCGACAGGCGGTCATGGCGCTCAAATGTCGCCGCCAGCACTGCATCGCGAACACCATGCGACGAACGCTGCGAGAGCCAGATGGCGCGATTGGCCATCTCGGCCTCCAGCCGGATCATTTCGCGTGTGGTGTATTTGGCGGGCAGCCTGGAGCCGGTGGCGAGGTCGATCCGCTCGCGTTCAAGACGCAAGGTCTCCGGGTGCAGGATGATCCGGACCATGAGGCTTTGGAACAGATCTGGGTCGTCGATGTAGCGGTGGAGGATCTTGGCGACGTCACGCTCGTCGAAGACGCTCTTCTCGCGCATGATCATGTCGATGACGAGTTTCGGACTCCGGTCGATCCGTTTCGCGTTCTCTGCTCTCCGCGCGTCCTGCAGTTCGATGCGCTCAAGCTCCACCGGCTCCGAGGCCCCATCGGATTTCCGTTCGATCGCTTTGGTGCCGACACCAAGGTGGATGGTCGGTTGGAGATCGATCCCTTGCTTTTCGAAGGAGCGGCCGTCGACGCGAAGGTCGAGACCGGCCAGCGCCAGATGCCTGTTCTGGCAGGCAAACCATCCGTCGCGAAACGCGTTGAAATCGTCGATGCCTCCAGCCCAGAGCTCATAGACGATCTTGCCGGCATCGTTGCGGATCGGATTGCCGTCCGGTCCAAGCAGCGCGACCTTCTTGGCGCCGAAACCGTCTTCGGTCAGCGGCCGCAAGGTTGTCATCAGATGAACATGCGGATTGCCCGGCGCGTCATGGTAGACCCAATCGGCCACCATGACCTTCGATGTGATGTGCCGTTCGACGAAATCCCGCACGAGCGCGATATTCTGCTGAGCGCTCAGTTCGATCGGCAGAGCAATGGTGACGTCCTTGGCAAGCTGCGCATCGGAGCGCTTCTCGAAATCTTCGACCTTGTTCCAGAAGGCTTCGGAGGCGCCGGCGACCGAACGATCCGCGATCATCGACCGTAGCCACGCCGGCGCGTCGGCCGGAATGACGAACTCTTCGTGCAGCAATCCCTGCTTGCGAGTGTAGTCGATCGTTCGAGCCTCGCGCTCGTAGTCCATCTTGGCGCAGTGCCGATAGGCCGCCGACAGGACGGCGCTGCGGCCGGAGCCGCGGGCGACGACGCTGACGGAGAAGTGAGGGACAGCCACGGCGGATTCTTTCCCGATTGCGAACGAAATCAACAGGTTCCTCGGAAGCGGAAGACCCCGCCAGGGCCCAAAAGCAGAGCGTCGCATCAGCGACGTATAATTGCGCCCTTCGGATCCGCTCCTTCGGAACGGCCGGGATCATTCACCAAAGCTTGCGCTTTGGCGATTGTAGGATTCACAGTAGTGCGTTCCGCGCTCACCTCCCTGAAACTGGCCTCGTATGACAGCTTTCTCACCCAAGGGAGACAGACGGAATGAAGAAGCCATCCTCCAAGATCCGCGACGAAATCGCCAAACTCCAGGAACAGCTCAAGGTCGCCGAGACCCGCGAAGCCGAGCGGATCGGTCGGATCGCGCTTAAGGCCGGGCTTGGCGAGATTGAAGTGGACGAGGCCGAGCTGCAGGTAGCCTTCGAGGAACTGGCGAAGCGGTTTCGCGGAGGTGGGGTTCGCACGACCGGAGGGAAGAGGGGGGCTGGCGTCGGCGAAAGCAGTACACCCTCCACGCAGAACGCGGCTGGCACGGCTGCGGGCGGGACTGCTGAGGCTTGAGCGGATGGCGCGCACAACCACATCCGACGCCCGCAAGAAGGACACGCGGGAAAAGATCGAACTTGGCGGCCTGATCGTCAAAGCGGGTCTTCGCCACGAGAAACGCGCGCTTCTGCTGGGCGCCCTGATCGAGCTGAGCCAACGGCTTAAGGCCGACGAGACCGTACGCCCGCGGCTGCTTGCGATCGGAGCGGAGGCCTTCAAGACAGATGGATAGGATCATGCTCTTCATCGTACCTGTCGCGCTGATGTTCCTGCTCACGATCGGATTGACCGGGATCGAACACTGGCTGTCCGGCTTTGGAAAGACGGAGGCTGCTCGGCAGACGCTCGGCCGCGCCGGCATTGCCCTGCCTTATGTCGCCGCGGCGGTCATCGGCAGTGTCTTCCTGTTCGCGAGCGCCGGCGCGATCAGGATCAAGACGGCAGGATGGGGCGTCGTTGCCGGCGGTGTAGCGACAATTGTTGTCGCCATCGTTCGCGAGGCAATCAGGCTGTCGGCATTCGGGAACCAGCTTCCGGCCGGCAAGTCGATCCTTTCCTATGTCGACCCCGCGACGCTGATCGGCGCGGCGGCGGCAGCGATGTCCGCCTGCTTCGCCCTACGTGTCGCGCTCGTCGGCAACGCGGCCTTCGCCAGTGCTGAGCCCAAACGCATACGCGGCAAGCGGGCGCTTCATGGCGAGGCCGACTGGATGAAGATGCAGGAGGCGGCCAACCTGTTTTCGGACGCTGGCGGCATCGTCGTCGGCGAACGATATCGGGTCGACAAGGACAGCGGAGGAACGCGCCCGTTTCGCGCTGACGATCCCGACACATGGGGCATCGGCGGCAAGCCACCGCTCCTGTGCTTCGACGGCTCGTTCGGCTCATCACATGGCATCGTGTTCGCCGGTTCCGGCGGCTTCAAGACGACGTCGGTGACGATCCCGACGGCGCTCAAATGGGGCGGCTCGCTGATCGTCCTCGACCCGTCGAACGAGGTTGCCCCGATGGTGTCAGTGCAACGAGGCAGCGCGAATCGGGATCTATTCGTCCTCGACCCGAAGAAGCCGGAGACCGGCTTCAATGCGCTTGATTGGATCGGGCAATTCGGCGGCACCAAGGAAGAGGACATTTCATCCGTCGCTTCATGGATCATGAGTGATAGCGGTGGCACACGCGGAGTTCGCGACGACTTCTTCCGGGCCTCGGCCTTGCAATTGCTGACGGCGATGATCGCTGACGTTTGTCTCTCCGGCCATACGGAGAAGGAGAACCAAACGCTTCGCCAAGTTCGCGCCAATCTCTCCGAGCCGGAGCCGCAGTTGCGCCAACGCCTGCAGGAAATCTACGACAATTCGGATTCGGATTTCGTCAAGGAGAACGTCGCGGCTTTCGTGAACATGACGCCCGAAACCTTCTCCGGCGTCTACGCCAATGCGATCAAGGAAACCCATTGGCTGTCCTATCCGAACTACGCCGCGCTGGTTTCCGGAAAGATGTTTTCGACGGGGGATCTTGCCGAGGGAAACACCGACGTCTTCATCAACATCGATCTCAAGACCTTGGAGACGCATGCGGGCCTCGCGCGCGTCATCATTGGCTCGTTTCTCAACGCGATCTACAATCGTGATGGGGCGATGCCGGGCCGTGCGCTCTTCCTCCTCGATGAGGTGGCGCGGCTTGGCTATATGAGGATCCTGGAAACCGCGCGCGATGCCGGTCGCAAATATGGCATCACGCTCGTCATGATCTACCAGTCGATCGGGCAGATGCGCGAAACCTATGGCGGTCGCGACGCCGCCAGCAAATGGTTCGAGAG
>NZ_JBQEMS010000047.1:0-14894 GCF_052044265.1 Sinorhizobium sp. 22678
CAATCCGGAAACGACCGGGTCTATGGCGGCATCGGCGACGACATCGTCGATGGCGGCGACGGGAACAACTACCTCGATGGCGGTGATGGGAATGACGTGCTCGACTCCGAGGGCGGCATCGACGAAGCCCACGGCGGTAACGGTAACGATCGGATTGCCGCAGGCGCCGGCAACGATCGGGCATTCGGGGATGCCGGAGACGATATCCTGACGGGCGAAGCTGGCGACGACGTGCTTGCTGGCGGCCTCGGCAACGACCTTGTCATTGCCGGAGACGGAAACGACACGCTTCGCGGCGACGCGGGCAGAGATACCCTGCTTGGCGACGCGGGAAGCGACATCCTGTGGGGTGGCGCCGATGCCGACCGCTTCGTCTTCAAGGGCGCGGGTTCGCTCGTCGGACGGGACTCCGTGATGGACTTCCAGGACGGCACGGATCTATTTGTCCTGGAGAAATTAGGCATCAAGCAATATTCAGCCTCCGGCGCCG
The DNA here is from genome assembly GCF_052044265.1 of Sinorhizobium sp. 22678. Classification (NCBI taxonomy): domain Bacteria; kingdom Pseudomonadati; phylum Pseudomonadota; class Alphaproteobacteria; order Hyphomicrobiales; family Rhizobiaceae; genus Sinorhizobium; species Sinorhizobium sp. 22678. Next base: position 491 of record NZ_JBQEMS010000047.1, read on the forward strand.
CCGGCACAATTTTTGGGTATAATGACGCCAGCGGAGACGTGATGTTGAAGGGCTACGATTCCACGGGCAATGCGCTGTCGATCCATGTCGACGATCCGACGAATACCCTCGCCGCCTCGCATTTCAGCAGCGCCGATTTTCTATTCGCTTGATCGAGTGGGTGAAACTTCGAGCGCCGCGAGCATCAGCGCGGCGATTTGACGTTTGCTCTGCACATGGCTCGGCAATCAACTCGCCGTACAGTGCTACGGCTGCCCGACTTCTTGCTCTGCCCGGTAGCAGCTTGCCTTACCTATGCGCCAAGTGTGAGCACAAGGCGAACATCAGCGGCGTAGCATCGAAGCAAACGGCACGCTCGCCGCTCCGGTTAAGCGCAGGCGTCAGCAACGCGTCGCGAATGGCGATCGCCAAATGGTTCCTCCGAGAGGCCGCTCCATCCATTACGGGCTGTCTGTGACTGGCGTTCGCTTGGCAGCTACTCAGCGGAACTATTGCTGGCGAGCTCGGGTTTCTAGAGATCCCAACTTCAAGGCTCTATCGCCGCGGAAGGGCTGCAACTCCGCGGCGCCTAAACTGAAGGACGAGTCCTATGAGGTACAAACTGACCAGAGATTTCGTCGCCGCCCCATTGCTTGCAATCGCCGCCCTGTTCACAACGTCAGCACTCTCCAACGACCCCGGAACTGGCGCGCAGAATGAGCGTTGCAGCGTCGCTCCGGGTGCGGGCGCCAATCGGGGGACGCTCACAGAAAAACTTGATGATTGCGACGGAGTTCTGAAGCCGCCAACAGTCGGCGACACCGAAATGGTCGAGCCTGCTCCTGACGTCGGAAGAACGCCCGTGATCCGTCCAGACGAGTTGCCAGAACAACAGTAACGGTCCGAAGCCCAGTAGGCCACGGCCAACATCATCTGCCGACTTGCTAATGGTTTCGCTCGCCTCCATGCGCTGAGCAGCTCCAGCTTTGGTCCGCATCGATCTGCATAGAACAAATAAAAAGGCTTTTGCTGCGTGGAGAAGCGCCACGCCTCCTACAAGGCCTGCGCGAAGTTCAGGACAATGCCGCGGTGTTCTATGACCGTTCCGGCCGGCGGCCGTTTTTCATCGCGATCGATCAAGGTCAGCGTGATCGAGTCCGAAGTGGTCGAGCACCAGTTGGAGATTGCGGCGGTTGGACTTGAAATAGACGTCGAAGACGTCGCCGACCACCGGAACGCTCCCCGCGACCGTGTCGAATCCTACATTGACCAGCATCTTGAGAAGCTTGTCGTTCGGCACGCCGAGACGGCGCGCCTCGTTGACGATGAAGAGGCTGACCGCCGCAGCGCTGAAATCGCCGATGCCGGGGATCAAGCCGAGCACGGAGTCCGCGCCGAGCGAGACGCGGGTGCCGGGAATTCGGAGCGCCGTGTCCATAAGCCGGGCCAGGCCCCGTATACGCCGGAGGCGTGCGAGTTGCTCAATCGGTATCGTCTGCTTTTTCATTCTTCTTATGTGGTCCCAACACGCCGCCGTTCAAATGTCATGCGGCCGACTTCTGCTTGCCGAGCCGCTTGATCGCCTGCTCAAGCGGACGCCGCCCATCGCAGTAATCCTCCCAAGCGATCGTCTTTGCCAAAAGCGCGGGGACCGTGCGGATGATGAAGCGCTTCGGATCGAGGTTGGATTTTGAGCTGCGTCCAGGTGCGGTGTCGATAGAACGTGCATTTAGTCCTGATGCGCGAGGTCGCAGCAGTCAGAAGGCAATACGCCGCGTTGGCGCCGCCGATCTTGAGTTTGGCCCTGTTCTCCTGAGCCCGGGCCCCGAAAGCGGGAGAATAGTGCAGTCGCTGAGAACGGCGACCTGATGTGAGTTGTATAGGACCGAGGACGGGCCGGCAGTTGCTATGGGCTCAGACCGTGGATCCGGCTACAAAGAAGAACTCGATGACACCTGAATGGACCGTTGACAAAAATCCTGACGTGAGGGGATTCGAACCAACGGTCATCCTGTTTGGATGGGCTAAAGCCTTGAATATACAGCAAGGCTCGTAAGTTGATGCCAAGCGGCAAGGCACTACTTCGCGAACTCACGATACAGCTCGACCGTCGGTGCGTGCGTATCGATCGTGTCGGCGACCTTGGCGGCCATCGGCAGGTTTTTCTTTTCCGCATCCCATGCCGCCCTAAAACGTTCAACCGTCTCGCGCGCCGTGTCGATCACCAGCTTTTCGGAAAGCTCCGCTTTCGCAGCCAGATGCGCCAGCTCGTCCTTCGACAGCGCTGCCATCTTTTTTGTGCGGGAGAAATTGAGCGCCGCCGTATCTTCCCCCTCGATGTAAGGGATAGTCGACAACAAGTCATACGCTGGCGAGAGCGCAGGGGTGCGGCGATCAGGATAGATGAGCGACCAGTTCTTCAGGTGCATGTCGCCATTGCCGATTAGCGTGCTGAAGACTAGACGCCGGATGAACTCCGCCACGTCGGCCGTGCTGGTTTCGATCCCCAGCACGCGGCCGATCACCCGGTAATTGCCCTTATCGTATTTGTGGTCGGGAAAGACGCCGAAGACTTGCGCAAAGTCCTCGATATGCACCGCTCCCTCCGGCGTGCGGTCAAAACGCTTGATCGCCAGCGCCTGCCCGTGCAGTTCACCCACCCCCTGCGGAAGACCGCTTACAGCGTCGAGATCAACCAGCTGGAGCTCAGGCACGTCCATACCCATCATGCGGGCGATGGTCATCATCGCGAACTCATTCTCGGGCACGCCGCTATATTGCTGAGACGGCAGCTTCACGATCCACGAGCCACCTGTGCCCTCGGCCGGAATGGTCAAGCCGCCGCCCTTTTTGTCGTTCTTAAAGGCCGAGAACTTCAGCTGCACACCCGCCAGCGAAAAGCGCAGCGCGTTCGGCCGCGCTTCGACGATAGCCTGCCCGTCATCCAGAGGCGCGTCATCCGCTTCGGAGGGATGCACCGTCACAGCCCCAGGCAGGTCGCGGCCGAGCATCCAGAGCAGGAAGAATTCCCGCGACGGCTTCACACCCGCACGATCAGCGAGGTATTTGCGCAGCGGTCCTTCCGGCAGTAGGTTCGAGAAGAAGGGCGGGACTACCATGTTGTACGGCCTGAACTTCGTGATGAGCGCCCCGAACGGGTCTTTCAGGGACAGGCTAAGCGTCGGCCGCTTTTCGTCTTCGATATAAGCATCGTTGAACGCGAAGATGGTGCGCCCGTCCTGCAGATTCGTCAGGGTCGCAACCGGTTCCCCATACAGCCTGACATCGAGTACCGTGACCTTAGGCATGATCGTCGTCCTCATCCAGCGCATAGGCCGAGCGAGGGACCGCGTCGTCACGCTCGCGGTGCACCGCGCCATTGCGTAGGTGTCTGACGACATGTGCGATCCTGCTCAGCTCCTGACGGGACGGAGGATCAGCCTGCCACCGGTCGAGGCGTGCAGTCGCCTCGTTGAATGTGTCCATCTCCTCGGCCGACAGAGGAAGATGCCGTAAGAGCGCGAGGCTATCTTTGAATGTATCTGCCTCGGAAGCACTACCGAACCCGCCCCGGTGCTGCGCAAACCACCGCTCAAGGCGCCCCACCAGTTTGCGCTGGTCGGATGTCACGACATCACTCGATGCCGATGCATTATCGAGGATATTGCGCATTGCCGGCATCAGTTTTTTCGGGACAAGGACGATCTCGAGGTCGAGCGCGCGCGCCACATCCACTAGGCTGCCAAGTCCGGGCTCCATGGTGCCCCGTTCTATCTGAGAAATATGGCTTTGCGTCAGGCCCGATCGTGCGCTCAGCTCGCGCTGGCTCATTTTCTGCGCTTCGCGCGCAGCGCGCAGCTGCTGCCTTATATGCTCCGTTTTATATGCCATATCATTATCCTGTATCGCACGATGCGAAACATACAGGATAATATATAAGAGGATTCTCAGAGCGACGCAATTTCGATATACAAAACCGTATCAAAAATGCTGACATATATAGAATTATATATATCAGATTGCAGTCTTGGGACTCACAGATATCCATCAGCTCCTATAGCCACCCATCAGTGCGCGCAGCAGATCAACCTGCGCAGACCCTGCCGGTATAGTGTCTGCTGTAAAGGGGACATTGATGTAGGCTCGCCCGTCCGGTTGCGGCCGCGCATGCAGGCCGAATTCCTCGAAAAGCCGGAAGCCTACCGCCCCGACATCGGCCAGCGCATTGTAGCTTTCCCATTTCCCCCGAGTGCCCCATAGCGTGCGCAGCTGGTCCACCAACCGGCCAATGGCAGTGACAAAGGCACGATCCTCGGTCGGTAGCTCAGGCGCCACTTCGCAGAGCGTACCGGTATCGTTCATCCCGTCCAGATGTCCGAACAGGTAGGACGCGATCCGCAGGGGCTCAAGGATGACAATGCCGACGTCATGGAAGACGCGCACCACATCACCATGCAGCCGATAAGACCGGACAGCATCGCGCGCTCTGATACGGCAATCCGTCAGCCGGATCGCGAGATTGTCGCGCATACTGGTTTCCTCATTTACTGCAAACCGTGCAGGCGCCAGCTTCCAACGGCGCCGCCTGCGAAGATGAAGAGCACTGCTTCAGCGGAGATGCCAAGGCCGAAATCTTCCGAAAGGCTCTCGGAAAGCTGAATCAGGGCGAAAACAAAAACGAGATCGAAAAAGAGTTCAGGAAAGCTCGCCTTCGTCTGATCCGTATTTTCTTTCCGGAGCCAGTGCGGGTGGTTTTGAGCCATGGAACCCCCGTAAGGATGAGAAGCAGCGATATATAGGGCGCTCAGCACGTGAATAAGAAACGCACGAGGGTTGGCTTGGGATAACCGATAGACCCTCGGCACTGACATCGTGGCGATGGCAGCTTCATCACCTGATCTACGCAGCCACAGCAATCTAAGTCTATCGGTATCATAGGAGCTGGCCCTGCCCACATACTGGCTGAGGCTCGATAAGTTCTGTGTAAATGTTGATTTCAAATCGGCGCTCCCATTTGACTTTGGCTATCCAGTGGCCGAACTCTGGATCGTAGCCAACTGATTACCATCGCCAACTACGGGAGGCCACGAGATTGAACGCTTCCCTGATCCGGCACGCCATCCACATTGCCGCGATTCTCGGCCTCTACCTTTCGGCCGCGATGCTGATTCCAGCGATGCTAGACCTCTATTATGGCCATCCGGATTGGCAGGTCTTCGCGGCCGCTGCTTTCGTTACCAGCGGCCTTTCTGCTGCGACTTTCATGGCAACCCGTGCTGGGCCGCCTCCGTTCTCGAAGAAATTCGGCTTTCTCCTCGTCAACGTTCTATGGTCGGCTTTCGCGTTGATCGGTGCCTTACCGCTGTGGCTATCCTCACTCGATCTCGACTTCGCGCAGGCGCTTTTCGAGTCCGTGTCAGCGATTACCACGACCGGATCGACGGTGATTGTCGGACTGGACGATGCCCCGCCCGGCATCCTGATCTGGCGATCGCTCATCTGCTGGCTTGGAGGCGTCGGAATTGTCGTCCTGGGATTGTTCATCATCCCGTACCTGCGGGTCGGGGGAATGTCCTTCTTCAAGATGGAATCCTCCGATACAAACGAAAAGCCATTTGCCCGCCTCGCCACCTTCAGCCGGGCGTTTTTCACCGTATACGTTGGCATTACGCTCCTTTGTGCAATCGGCTACAACCTGACCGGGATGAACCGGTTCGATGCGATCAATCACGCCATGTCGACGGTTGCCACCGGCGGTTTTTCGACTCATGATGCATCATTCGCCTATTTCGGCAGCATTCCGCTCCTGTGGACGGCAACGTTCTTCATGACCTTGTGCAGCCTGCCCTTTTCGATCCTCATCGTGTTCGTTGCACGCGGTCGGCTCGACGCCTTGCGTGATCCTCAGATCTTCGTTTTTCTCGCCTATCTGACGGTCTTCGCTCTTTCGGTGGCGATTTATCACCGTTTGACGAATGGCGTCGAGTTTCACATCGCATTGGCCCACTCATTCTTCAACTTCAGCTCGATTCTCTCGACTGCGGGTTACATGAGCGAGGACTACCAGCTTTGGGGACCATTCGTCGTGATGGCCGCGTTCATCGCGACCTTCATGGGCGGGTGTTCCGGATCCACCGCCGGCGGCATCAAGGCCTACCGCTTTATCGTTCTCTTCAGCGCCATCCACTCTGGCTTGCGCAAACTCATTTATCCGGCGGCAGTTTACCCTGTCCGCTACGGCCGAAATTCCCTTGATCTGGACACTTTGCGGGCGATCCTCCTGTTTTTTGTCACCTATATCCTCCTCTGGATTTTCGGCAGCCTTGCGATGGCTGCCTTGGGCTACGACTTTCTCACCGCCGTGTCCTCGGTCATCACCTGCCTTTCCAATGTCGGTCCCGGTCTCGGCAGCATCGTTGGCCCAGCCGGAAACTTCTCGACGCTGGAAGATCCGGAACTCTATCTGCTTTCACTCATGATGATGATGGGCCGACTTGAGGTGCTGACCGTGCTTGTCATCCTGACACCAGTGTTCTGGAAGCAGTGACAAATTAGTGACCGACAAGCGGTTGCATGCTACCACGGCAGATAACCACTGTTTTATTGGAGAACCAGATGACCGCCCATCAGCGAGATCCTTACGAACTCGTCGGCCGACTCATAGGGACCATCCTCAGCGTTGTCGCCTACGCATTGGTTGCATGGCCGCTGGTGCGGCCTTTCCTGTAATGGCGGCGCTCGCGGCGTGGCGCAAAGCACCTGGCCTGCCCCCCGCACGAGTACCGGGTGCCTATGCCGGCCGTCGTGGCCGGAGAACAGTGAGGATGCGATATTTGCGCCATTCACAGACAATCGTATCGACGGCCATTGCGTGACCGGAACTCCGCCGTATTGTTAGGACAGCCGGCCTCAGCCTGCATCCATCGTCCACAAGATCGGGAGGATTTCCGCATGGCATTTTCAAGCTTGGCCCGTCGCGCCGCTATGGCGGCCGGGTTTGCTTTCTGTTCGGCGCTCGCGCTTGGCTCGGCGGCGCAAGCGCAAGAGTTTCCGGATCGGACGGTAACGCTCGTCGTTCCCTTTGCTGCCGGAGGTTCGACCGACGTGGTTGCGCGGATCATCGCCCAGAAAATGTCCGACGATCTCGGCCAGCAGGTGATCGTCCAGAACGTTGCTGGCGCTGGCGGTAATCTCGGCGCCGCAAACGTTGCCCGCGCCGATCCCGATGGCTATACGATCCTGATGGCGACAGTAGCGACCCATGCGCTGAACCCGCTCATCCTGAAAACCAAACCCTACGATCCCGAAAAGGATTTCGCACCGATCTCGCTTCTGGTCGTGGTTCCGAACGTCCTGGTGGTCAATCCGGAACTGCCGGCCAAGACGGTTCAGGAATTGCTGGCACTCTTGAAAGCTGACCCCGAGACGTATGCCTACGCCTCCTCCGGCAACGGAACACCGCTTCATCTCTCCGGCGAGCTCTTCAAAAAGATGGCCGGCGTCGAGATGCAGCATATTCCCTACAAGGGCTCCGGCCCGGCACTGAACGACGTGATCGGCAATCAGGTGCCAATCATGTTCGACAATCTCCCCTCGTCATCCGGTCATATCAAAGCTGGCACCCTCCGCGCGCTTGCTGTCACGACGGCAGAACGCGCATCGTCCTTCCCCGACATTCCGACCATCGCAGAGTCGGGCATTCCCGGTTACGAGACCTACACCTGGAACGCGCTCTTCGCTCCCGCCAACACGCCACAACCGGTGATCGCCCGCCTCAACGAAGCTGCGAAGAAGGCCATGGCCGATCCGGCGGTGCAGAAACGCATGGAGGAATTCAGCGCCAAGATCGTAGGTTCGACGCCCGAGGAGCTCGCCGCCCACGTCAAAGCCGAGCTTGCCAAATGGACCCCTGTCGTCCGCGACGCCAACATCCAAATGGATTGATCTGCAGCTGTCGCGCCTACCGCCACTTACGGTTTCAATGATCCGTGAAACGAGCTAGAGCGGGATGCATTTAGGCGGAATCGGAAAGGGGATTCCTTTTTCTGCGCAAATCAGATTCACCATTCAGGCCGGTGAAGGAGGCCGGCCTTTATGGCGAGACCTTTTTCGAATGATCTTCGGGAACGCGTTGTCGATGCGGTGACGGGCGAGGGCCTATCGTGCCGGGCAGCGGCCAAGCGCTTCGGCATCGGCATCAGCACCGCGATCGATTGGGTGCGGCGGTTTCGCGAGACGGGCAGCGCCGCACCCGGCCAGATGGGTGGGCACAAGCCCCGCAAGCTTTCCGGTCCGCACCGGGCTTGGCTGCTTTGCCGCTGCCGCGAGCGCGACTTCACGCTGCACGGACTTGTCGCCGAGTTGAGCGAGCGCGGCCTGAAGGTGGATTATCGCGCCGTCTGGACCTTCGTGCACGAAGAGGGGTTGAGTTATAAAAAAAGACGCTGGTCGCCAGCGAACGGGAGCGGCCCGACGTCGCCCGCCACCGGGCACGATGGCTGAAGCACTGCCCCGGAATTGATCCCGCCCGCCTCGTTTTCATCGATGAGACCTGGACGAAGACGAACATGGCGCCGCTGCGGGGCTGGGCGCCTCGCGGCGAACGACTGGTGGGCTACGCCCCCTTCGGCCATTGGAACACCATGACCTTTGTCGCCGCACTCAGGGCCGACCGCGTCAGCGCTCCCTTTATCCTCGATGGCCCGATCAATGGCGAACGCTTCCGCATCTATGTCCAGCAAGTTCTGGTGCCGGAACTCAAAGCCGGCGACATCGTCATCCTGGACAATCTCGGCTCCCATAAGGGTCAGGAGATCCGCGCCGCCATCCGTAAGGCCGGCGCCCGCCTGTTCTTTCTGCCGAAATATTCCCCCGATCTCAATCCGATCGAAAAGCTCTTCGCCAAAATCAAGCACTGGTTGCGTGAGGCACAGGCCAGATCACGCGATGCAATCCATGACGAACTGCGCCACATTCTCCAAGCCGTCACCCCACAGGAATGCGCAGCCTACTTCAAAGAGGCGGGATATGAACGGGCTTAAATACATACCGCTCTAGTGCGAGCTGTCTGCAGATCGACCATTCGGTCCGGCCAGTAAAGCTGAAACAAGGTTCTGTTCCCCCTGGGGAACGGAATGAACAGTCATAACAATGTCCGCTGACGCCGAGCAGTCGAGCGGCAACCGCTCACCGCGTGGCGGCCGAGAGCGGCGTTGGTTGCCGCGGCTATTGTGGGGCTTATACTATCTCAAGCGGCTCACTCACGATGCCATTCAACTCGATACATTATCCGATCTTAAAAGCACAAACAGGAACATTTCTCTACTTCGCGCCCCAGGGGGCGCGTTAACAGAAGGTGAATCTCTCTCGCAAAATCAGCTAACCGTTTGAACACCCGGTCTTTGGGCGGGCCAGGAGCCATGTCGTTAATCTGCCTTTGCCCTTCACATTGACAGTCCCCGACATTCGAACTCGAATTGATCGATCAACTGCGCATAGATCTCAGGAGAAACTTGAATGCGGCCGGGCACGCCTGTTGTTTCCATCCGCGATGCCACATTCACCGCATCGCCCCAGACATCATAGAAGAACTTCTTCACTCCTATACCGAGTGCGACGACCGGACCACTGGCTATGCCGATGAATCGTCACGGCGCTGGGTATCATCTTGTCCGGTATGGTGGCGAGCTTCGTCAATTGGCCTTGGGCTCTCGTCCTTCCGATCGCCGTATCCGTCCTCGGGCTCGCGGCCAGCGCCGGTCTATTGCCATGGATCGCGTATCTCACGGTTCTCGTGCGGCATCGCCCTCGTCTTCTCGGGCGCCGCCGTGTTGGCTGCGGACAATGTCTCGCAAGGGCAAATGTGCCTTGCGGGCGGCGTGATGAACACCGCAATGGAAGTCGGTCCAACGGTGGGATTTGCGCTCCTGATGGCGGTGGCAGCGGCCGGCGCCGACACCACCGACAGCTATGCCAGAGCGTTCGCAACGGCGGCTGGAGCCCACGGCGTGGCCGCCGTGGCGGCCCTGTTGGTCGCGATCTGGCGACATAGACACGGCAATGCCCCCCAACATTGGGGCCGGACACCCTCCCCAGCGACAAGCCACAGGAGAAAGACGATGAGCGTCGTGCTGACCTTTGCCCTGACCGCGCTTCTGATCGGAGGCGGAGCCACTCTTCTCATGGATATGTGGGCTGCAGTGCAGAAGCACCTTTTCGGAGTGCCGCCGCTGAACTACGCACTTCTTGGTCGCTGGATGGGCCATCTCCGCCTGGGCCGGTTCACCCATGACAACATTACCGCTGCGCGGCCAATCCGAGAAGAAGCGGCGCTCGGCTGGTTCGCCCACTATGCGGCCGGGGTAGTCTTTGCCGCGGTTCTGCTGGCGGTGTGGGGCATAGAGTGGGCCCACGATCCAACGCCCGGTCCGGCGCTGCTTGTCGGCGTTGCAACGATCGCCGCGCCGTTCCTGCTCCTGCAGCCTGGGATGGGTGCGGGGATCGCGGCGAGGAGAACACCACGACCCAACGTCTCGCGTTTGCGGAGCCTTATCGCTCACATTTCATTCGGCATCGGCTTATACGCTTCGGCGCTGATCTCCGCCAGCGTGCTGCCGGGGTAAGTGCTGAAGGGGTCTAAGTGGAAGGAGCGACTTGAATACGTCCTTCCGTCCCCTCGCCGGCGAACCCGCCGCGCGACGAAGAGGTCACTCGCACGGCGATAGGGATCTGACCGTCCGCAGAAACTCGATGATCGACCGACGGGCGCTGCGTGGCTTCCATACCATCGCGAGATCCCAGGTGAGGTCGTCGGGCATCCCCACCAGCGGAACCATTGTAGCACCGTCCACCCGCATCGAACGCGCTCCCTCGGGCACGAAAGCTACGCCCATACCGGCCGCTACCAAGCTCAGGATCGTGTGCATCTGCCGCGCCTCCTGACGCACGCGAGGCACGAAGCCGGCCTGCCGGCAGGCGCTCATCAGCCGACCGTGGAGCGAAGGTCCTTGCGCATATGGAAAGAGCACGAACGACTCGTCCGAGAGTTCGGCCAAGCCGATCGGGCTCTGGTTGCAAAGCGAACTCGATGCCGGAACTGCGAGGCAGAAACGGTCGCGATCGATCATCTCGACCTCTAGTCCCGACATTCCCTTCAACGGTGGCGTGACGAAACCCACGTCGATCGAGCCGTCCTGCAATCCTGCGAGTTGCGCGTCGGTCGACCGTTCATCCAGCCGAACGTCAACCATCGGAAAACGTTCGCGGTAGGCGCGGAGCGCAGCGGGCAATACACGGTAGAGCGCGGCGCTCGTGAAGGTAATCGAAATCTCGGCCAGATCCTCCGATGCGGCGCGTCGCGCCATCCGCACGCCTTCGTCCATTTGCTGCAGCGTGCGTCGAGCCTCCGTTAGAAACACTTGGCCTGCAGGGGTCAGCTCGACGCGGCGTTGTGTGCGCACGAAGAGCGGAAAGCCGAGCGCTTCCTCAAGGCGCCTGATCGACTGCGAGAGCGGCGGCTGGGCCATGTGGAGACGGGCGGCCGCCCTCCCGAAATGCAGTTCCTCGGCGACTGCCACGAAGTGGCGCAAGTGGTGCAGATCAACGCTCATATCGCAATCATCTCAATAAAGCGGCAATTGATATTGGAAGACATCGAACGCAGGTGCCAAGTCAAGAGGCGAGAATAGCAAAGCGGGAGTTTCTTATGCGTTCGCAGTCCATGATTCCACGTCTGACCGGACCGGTCCTCATTGGGGCCACTCTTCTGGGTGGCGCCGCTCAAGCGGAAATCGCCCGCCGAGACTTCACTGTCATCAGCGACCCGGGCGTTAAGCTTGCGGTCCGGGAGGTGAGTGATACCGAGGGTCCGTCCGGAAAGCCTCCCATCGTGCTTCTTCACGGCGCGCGCGTCCCGGGCGTTGCCACCTTTGATCTTCCGGTTGAAGGCGGCTCTCTCGCGGTGGACCTGGTTCGTGCGGGACACCGGGTCTTCATCATGGATGCGCGCGGTTACGGTGGCTCAAGTCGGCACGGGCAGGACGGCAGCCAGGATGGCCAGCCCCTCGTCCGCTCCGACATGGTTGTTCGTGACGTCGGCGCCGTGGTCGATGCCGTTCAGGCAAGGACAGGCGTCTCGCAAGTTGCCCTGCTGGGCTGGGCCACCGGCGGCCACTGGGCGGGCATGTATGCTAGCCAGAAACCCAGCGAGGTGAGCCATCTCGTGCTATACAATAGCCTCTACGGCGTGCACGCCGGTCACAAGACCCTGGGACCTGGTTCGGGTATGGCGGACCCAAACAACCCCGACCAGTTCAACATCCAGCGCTTTGGGGCTTATCGGTTGAACACTGCTGCCTCCCTCCTGCCATCGTGGGACCGCTCGATTCCGATCGAGGACAAGGCTGCCTGGCGCGACCCGAAGGTGGCGGAGGCCTATCAAGCCGCGGCGCTTGCCTCTGATCCGTCCTCGCGCAGTCGCAACCCGCCTTCATTCCGAGCGCCTTCGGGAGCGATGGCAGATTCCTTCGAACTCGCTTCGGGGCACAAGCTATGGGATGCTGGTCCGATCGCCGCGCATGTGCTGGTCATCCGATCGGCCAATGATTTCTGGAGCCGGCCCGAGGACGTGACCACGCTGGCGCAGGATTTGAGGAAGGCGTCAAGCGTTCGCATGGTCACAATACCCGAGGCGACGCACTATGTTCATCTCGACAGGCCGGAGCGGGGGCGCCGCAGCTTTGTCGCTGAGGTAATCCGCACGCTCGAGCACCCCCCGAAGACCCGAGCGGCTCACTGAGGACGCCCATCGTGGAGGCCGTATTCGTCTATCTGGAGAGCCTATCTTCCAGCGCGTGGATGCGCTCCGGAGTATGGCCTTTTCCCATCATCAACCTCATCCATGTGCTAGGGATCGCGCTTCTGTTCGGCGGCATAGCGGTGCTCGATCTCCGTCTCCTGGGCGTCGCTGCAAAAGCTACCCGTCGCCGGCCTCGCCAACCTCGTCCTGCCCATTGCTGCCATCTGCCTCTGCTTCGCAATCGGAGCGGGGCCGCTGATGTTCGCCGTGAACGCGCGCGCGTATGCCGCGAACCTTACCTGCCGTGGAAGCTCGGCCTCATCCTGCTGGCGGGCATCAACATCACGCTGCTGCATGCGACCGCGCGGCGTTCGCACCGATTCTAGGGCGAACGAGTTCCCGCCCTGGCTAGGGCGCGGTCGAGCTTTTAACCATAGAAACAAGGGAAACCTGCTCCAACGTATCAAATGACCCCGCCCTTGTCTTAGGTCCGCAGTGGGCTCGCGATGCGACGTGATTGCAAAGCCGCTGGATTCCAGAGCGCTAACATAGCCTTCGAGCGGCTGTGCCCAGCCGGCGAAATGCATTGTCAGCCCCCTACTCTCCACCTTTGTCTCGAAACGGCGCCGATCGAAGTACGTCGCGGGAGTTTCCGACGGCGCACCAGGCCCGGACACGGCGAGGAGCTCCAAATCCGCCAGCGGGTGAACGATCGAAATGAAGAGCGTCCCGTCCTTTCGCAACACGCGCCTAATTTCCTTCAGCGCCCCAGGAACATCGACTCCAGCTCCTCGAGACGAGGAATATGCCGGATCGTGAAGATCGACGTTTTCCGGTGGGAGGAGAAGCTGTGCATCCTTTCAAACGCGCCGAAGTAATCGTGTGGATCGCGGCCATTGCTTGCGCTCACCCTTCTGACAGCAGCGATAATTGCACTGTCCCAATGTCAGATGATCCGGGGAAACTTTTGCTGCTTGGATGCTTGTTCGCATCGATCGAGTAAGAGCGCGGCAGGAGGACGGGCTCACTCCAGTGCGCAGCGAGAGCCGTGCGGGCTAGGCGCAGGCAAGCCCAAGGGCGCCGCGGACGGTTGCGCACGGCACGTCTCATCGAGCGTGCCCTTCCCTCCGTGGTCACCGGCTTGCGAACCGCGCGCCGGAGACCTCGCGATCCATTTCACGAGCCAGCCGAATCCTTCCCATTCGGCGCCGTCGAGTGGATCGGCGAACGCGTCGCAGCGTTTTTTGCGCTGTTGGCTTACCAGCTCCCTATATAGGATCGTCCATTCAAGTAGCATCTCGTTTCTCCGGGCATCTGGCGTTACCCGGAAAATGGTTCGAGAGGCCATGCAACTGTAGAGGCGCGAACGAAAGCCATCTTTCATGGATGAAAGTCGAACCGGATGAAAGTCGAAAACTGGGAAGATCTTCGTCTCTTTTTGCACGTCGCCGAGCAAGGCGGGCTTGCGGGTGCCGCTGAGAAGACGGGGATCAGCGCGCCGACCATTGGGCGACGGATGCTGGCGCTGGAACGTGCCACGGGACGAGCGCTGTTCGTCAGGGCGCGGACGGGATACGAGCTCGCACCGGACGGGCAGATATTGCTGGACCGCGTGAGGGCGATGCAGGA
>NZ_JBQEMS010000048.1:0-13012 GCF_052044265.1 Sinorhizobium sp. 22678
CCTTCTTTCAAGTCCAGGACTGCAGTTCGTACTGACACTCAAGCGCGCATAAAGTTCGAGGTCACGCACCCGTTCCATCCGTGGCGCGGCCAGCGCTTCGTGCTGTCGACACGCAAACAGAACTGGGGCGAAGACCGCGTCATGTTCTACGACGCTCAAGGACGGTTGCGTTCGCTGCCGGCCTCGTGGACCGATGTTAATGAGGCCGACCTGTTCAGTCAGGTTGCTGCAGGTCGGTCCTTCTCCCGCCCAGACGATCTGTCGGCGCTGGCGTCATTGATTGATCGCATTAAGAGCCGTCAGGAAGAGTGACGAACGTCAAGTAAATTACGCCGCGCATGTAAGGATAATTATGCCGAGCGCGCGATGCCATTGATTATGAACAATGGAATTTTGCCAATTCTTATAGAGTGGTAGCGGATATGGAGATATAATTTAGTTGACGCGCGATCTGAGTGCGGCATAATTTGACTTACACAAGGGAGGCTCCCATGACCAAAGAAAGCAAGCCCGATCGCCTGCGCCAGATGGGCGCTCTGAACCCCAAGCCCGAGGGCGTCCGCGCCCCTTGGTTCCGGGAATCCGGTTTCTTTGATCCGCTCGATCTCGTGCAAGTGAAGTATGAGATGCTTCGGCACGCCCGCGAAGACGGCACCAACAAAGCGGACGCGGCCGCGCTTTTCGGGCTGTCTCGGCAGACCTACTATCAAGCGGAGGCCGCGTTCGAGCGCGATGGCATGTCCGGCCTCTTGCCGCGCACCCGCGGGCCGAAGTCAGCCCACAAGCTTACTGGCGAGGTGATGCGTCTCGTCGAGGAACATCTCGATGCGAACGGCCAACTGCAGGCCCGCTCTCTGGCGGACCTGGTGCATGCGAGACTGGGCATCAGCGTCCATCCTCGCAGCATCGAACGCGCGGTAGCGCGTAAAAAAAAACGATGAAGAGCCGACGCACGCAATCGCCATGTCGGAGAGCGGCAAGGATATTTACGAAGCTCTCCGCGCCGATGTTATTTGCGGCACGGCTTGCGCGAGGCGCATGGGTGCCATCGTCTTTCACGGACTGTGGCGCGGCTTGGCAGTGCTGATCGCACCGCATCAATCCGCGGTAGCGCGACAGCAGTCAGCGCCTCGGTTCAAGACAACTTCAGTGGTCGCGCACGACCGCCAGCTCGTGCACATGCTCGCCAATATGGTGCTGGCAGCAGAGACAGGAGGAAGCCATGTCTACTGATAATGCCATGAAGATTAGTGCCGATCACCTGCGGCGCGATGCATTTCTCTACGTCCGCCAATCCTCCCTTCGTCAGGTGTTCGAGAACACCGAGAGCACGAAACGGCAATATGCATTACGAGACCGCGCGGTCGCTCTGGGTTGGCCGATTGAGCGCGTCCACGTCATCGACAACGATCTCGGCCTTTCCGGCGCACAGTCGCAGGAGCGCGATGGATTTCAGCGCTTGGTGACCGAGGTCGCGATGGGGCACGCAGGCATCGTGCTGGGGCTGGAAGTATCTCGCCTGGCTCGCAACAATGCTGACTGGCATCGCCTTCTTGAGTTGGCCGCCATGTCGCGCACGCTCATCATGGATGAAGATGGTATCTACGACGCGGCGTCGTTCAACGATCGTATGCTGCTCGGCCTGAAGGGCACGATGAGCGAGGCCGAACTCCACATCCTGAAGTCTCGGCTGCAAGGCGGCATTCTCAACAAGGCGCGTCGTGGCGAGCTCGAGTTGCCGTTGCCGATCGGACTGGTCTACACGCCTGATATGCGCGTGGTGCTCGACCCGGATCGCCAGATCCAGGACACGGTGCGCATGCTGTTCGATACCTTCCGGGAGGTGGGCTCAGCCTGTGCGGTCGTGCGCCGCCTGCGTAACGAGAAGATCCTGTTTCCCCGTCGTATCCGTCGCGGCATCGGCAAGGGCGACGTGCTGTGGAGCGAGATCGACCACTCTCGCGTGATCCAGATTTTGCACAATCCACGATACGCTGGTGCTTTCGCATACGGACGCACACGCACGATCTACAATGCCAAGCTTAAGTCCGTACAGCAGAAGATGCCGAGGTCCGACTGGCAGGTGCTCATCCCTCAGGCCCATGAAGGCTACATCTCGTGGGACGAGTTCGAGCGCAATCAAACAAGTCTCGAACAAAATGCAGTCGGTTTTTCTCCGGGCCTGCGGGGTCGTATGCCTCGCCAAGGCAACGGCTTATTGCAAGGAAGAGTTTTGTGCGGTCGTTGCGGCGCTCGCATGCGGGTCCATTATGAACAGTTCGAGGGCAATCTTCGTCCCTATTACATCTGCAACGAGGCCGTCGTGCGCCACGCGGGCAAGGCTTGCCAATGGGCAAGAGGACCAGCGATCGATGAAGCGGTCAGCGCGTTGCTACTCGAAGCAATGGCACCGACGGCGATAGAGGTCGCGCTTGCGGTGCAGGAGGAGATCTCGCAACGTGTCGAACAAGCCGCCTCGCTGCGCGACAAGCAGTTACAGCGCGCCCGGTATGAGGCTGAACTCGCACGCCGCCGCTATCTGAAGGTCGATCCCGACAACCGCTTGGTTGCCGATGCACTCGAAGCGGACTGGAATGGCAAGCTACGCGACCTCGATACGCTTCAGCGCGAACATGAGCGTCAGAACGAGACAGACCAGTCATTGCTGGACGGCGCTATGCAGGAACGGATCCGAGCGCTGGCCGCAGATTTTCCGCGCATCTGGAACAACAAGCGCACGAGCCCGGTCGAGCGTAAACGCATGCTTGGCCTCCTCATCGAAGACGTGACACTGCTGGTCGACGAGCAGATCAACATGCACATACGCTGGCGCGGAGGTCGCACGCAAAGCCTGGCAGTAGCTCGTCCCCGGCCCATGGCCGTGATCCGCAAGACCCCGGAAGCGGTTGTGGCACTGATCAACGAACTGCTGGAGACCGACAACGACCAGCAGATTGCCAGTCGTCTCAACGCACTCGGGCATCGTAACTGGCGCGGTGAGGCTTTTACCCTGAAGAAAGTCATGCTCGTTCGTCGTGCCTATGGGCTGAAGACCCGGTTCGAACGGTTGCGCGAGAGCGGCATGCTAACTGGCGAGGAAGTGGCTCGTCGATTTGGCGTAAGCGCCACAACCGTACACCAACTCGGACGCGATGGCGTTCTCAAGCGCCATCGCTACGCTACCAACCACCGCTACCTGTATGAGCCACCGGGCAACGTCAGACTCGCAAAAGGCGTCGGCGGCCGCTATGGTAGCCGCCAACCCCGGTTAATGGACGCTCAACAAATCCAACAAGGTGCATCGTGATGTCTGCTCCTTGTCCCGCGGGCGTCGCGGCCGCGTCGGCAAGACGGCGCTGCCATAATGGGCCGCCATCCCGCAATACGTCCGGTTGACCTGGGGATCGAAGTGGCAGGCCTTGATGATCGCTACCTTGGCATTGTCGGGAACCAGCAAGGCTGGCGCACCGCCAAAGTACTCCAGGGCCAGGATATGGCATTCAATCCAGTCGGGAAGCGTCTCGCTCCAGCGTGCCTGTGCATATGAAAGGCTCGATGCTCCCAGAACCGCCACAAACAGGTGCGCCTGCCGTGTCTTGCCGGACAGCCGATCAACAACAACCGTGACCGTGTCGCCGGCATAGTCGACGAACAGCTTATCGCCGGCCGCGTGATCCTGCCGCATCGTCACAGGCAGCTTCATCGCCCAACCGCGGTAAAGGTCACAATACCGACTGTAGCGATAGCCGTCCGGATAACGGCTGATGTATTCGTCCCACAGGATCTGCAGCGTCATGTGCTTGCGCTTCAGCTCGCGGTGGACCTGCGTCCAGTCCGGCTCAGGGCTCCGACGATGACCCGTCTTCGTCCCGGCCGCCTTGTAAAGCGCCGCTTCCAGGACGGCATCGCTGACGTCGTCACCCAACGGCCACGATAGCCCTGCAACGGCCGCACGCCGCAGCGTCTCGCGCACCGTCGACGGTGCAGCGCCAACCCTGACCGCAATCGACTTGTGGCCAAGTCCTTGTTCGAAACGATATCTCAATATCTCGCGGACACGCCGCATCTCCAGTCTCTCCGCAGGCATCCCATTCCTTCCTCGTCACAGTCGAAGGAAGAAACTTCACACCAGCAGAACACCCACGCCAGACGCCGTCCGAAGGGGGCGGCATCATCTTGGAATCAGGGGGCGACTATTTCTCGGAATTGGGGGGCGAGATCATTTCGGAATCAGGGGGCGGATTGCCTCGGAATTTGCATAAGGTGCCGATCTCGCTGATGAATTCGGGAGGCGCAACCAGCCCGCCTCCCTGAATGAAGCCGGAAAACTCTAGCCTCCGGTGGCCCAGAAACCTGGGGCGGTTCAAAAACCGCCGAGGCTCTAATCGCCGCTGGATGAAAGTTCAGTGGCAGGTCATGCCTATGGCGAAAGATAAGTCTGCTATCCGTTGTGCTCCGTGCTGGTGCCTGCTGCCGTTAACACATTTAGCCGGCCCTGCCCCTCTCCGTGAGTCCAGCTCATAAACAAAATCGAAGGGGACGCTTGAAGACCGCCGAGGCTCTTAACAAGGATTTGTACGCACCGAGCCTTCAATCAGACGGGGTATCAAAGCGCTTCGGATATTGAGCTAACGGTCCCGGTAGGGACGATGGTTACCCATCGCCGCCCGGTCAGATCCGTACGTGCGGCACTACCGCATACGGCTCCTATCGGATGTTGTGACGGTAAGCCGAGCATCTGGATGCGGATGCATCAGGCGGCACGGTGGCAGGTATTTGCGAAGCAGCCTTTGGAAACGCTCCCAAGACAGCCGGTGTCGTTGGCTCCGACGCATCAGAGCGTGTCGCCAAGCGCGACCAACTTCCCAGCGGAATCCTCCCAATCTTCTCAGATTGTCTGGCACCGCATGGTGTATGCGGTGTTCACGCCCCATTGATTTTTCAATTGCAGCGATCTGAGGCCGATCCTCGGCGGTCAAATGAGCTCACCGAAGAGTACCTGACGAGCTCATTGTGAGGCCGTGATGCGGGCGGCATAGGCCCATGGCATCAGGGCATCGATGTCTTTGGCGAGGTGACCGTTTGCGAGGCGGGTGAAGAGGTCGCACAGATAGGCGTAGGGCTCAACGCCGTTCATTTTACAAGTGCCGATCAGGCTGGCAAACCGGGCCCAATTGCGGCCCCCTTCATCGTGCCCCGCAAAGAGCGCATTGCGGCGGTTCATGGCCGGTCGGCGGATCGCGTTTTCCACCAGGTTGGAGTCGATATCGACGTGGCCGTCGTCCAGGAACAGCCGGAACCCGTCCTGCCGCGTTAGCATATAGGCCAGGGCTTTTCCGAGGTCAGACTTGCGTGAGACGCGCTTGGCTTGCGCTGCCAGCCAGGCGAAGAACGCGTCCACCAGCGGGAGGGACAGGTCCTGTCGAACTGCCCGGCGATGTTCGGGATCTGAGCCACGGATACTGTCTTCGATCTTGTAGAGCGCGGCGATCCGCACCAGCGCCTCGTCGACGATGGGCGATCCACTCTTTGGCGTGGCTTTGATCAGCTTTCTGCGCCCGTGCGCCCAACAGAAAGCCAGATTTAAGGGATCGCCACCCACCCGGTCCAACGTGGCGAGGTGAGAGTAACCACCGTAGGCATCCACCTGGATTGTCCCGTTGAACCCGTCGAGGATTTCAGCGGCATATTCGCCTTTACGCCCGGGCCGGTAATGGAACACCACGCCTGGCGGCGCAGAGCCATTCCAGCCGCGATCGTCACGCAACACGGCCCATAGATAACCGGTCTTCGTCTTGCCTCGCCCCGGATCAAGCACCGGAGCCGTTGTCTCGTCGACATAAAGCCGCGTGCTTTCCCACAGCAGCCGTTTGGCCATATGGTCGACCACCGGCGCGATCGCAGCGCCCGTCCTGCCCATCCAATCGGCCAGGACGGTGCGGTCTATCGGCACCCCGTGTCGCGCCATGACCTCGGCCTGCCGGTTGAGCGGCATATGTTCGGAATGCTTGGAGACGGCAATCTCAGCCAGAAGGGCTTCGCTCGGCCAGCTCCCTTCCAAGAGATGCGCCGGCGCGCTGGCCTGAACGACGCCCGTGCGCCCCTTGGGGCAGGCGTATTTCGGGCGGATCGTGACGATCACCTCGTAGCGTGCCGGGACCCGGTCGAGCCGTTCCGTCCGATCCTCGCCAATCCGGACCATGTTGCCGCAACCGCAGGGACAAACGATGCTCTCAGGCTCGATCACTCTCTCGACCCGCGGCAGGTGTTCGGGCAGTGCACGGGCCTTACGCTCCTTGCGAGGAACGGCCTTGTCCGGATCGGATGCGCTTGCTTCGATCTTTTTCTCGACGGCGGCGATCCGCGCCTGTGTTTCGGCAATCGCCGTTTCAAGGTCTTCCAGCGCCAGTTCCATCTGCGCCGGATCGAGCTTTTCCGATTTCGGCCCGAACTTCGTGCGCCGATAGTCGTGAACCTGCCCCTCAAGCTTCTCGATCAGTTCCTTCAACTCGGCGATGAACGCGTCCTTTTCGGCCACCACAGCCTGCTCATGCTGACGCGCAGCACGCTCGACCGACAGCTCGAACTGCATCGCCGCAAACGCCTTCACCACCTCTGGCGGAAGGTTCGGAAACAGGCTGAGATCAAGGGGCGACGACATGCGGCCTTATAGCAAGGCAGCACAAAAAAGCCAAATAAAACAATGCAAAGACGGCCGGATACTCACCCTGCCGCCGACGGCGCCGTCACCCGTTGCGCCATCACCCGTCGCCAGTCAAGACCTTCGAACAAAGCCTCATATTGACCCCTGGAAAGACGCATCGTCCCATCCTGAACCTTGGGCCAGGCAAAGCTTCCATGTTCAAGAATTTTGTAGGTTAGCACCATTCCGGTGCCATCCCATACCAGGATTTTCAGACGATCACCGCGCTTCGACCGGAAGATCACCGTCACCCCGGAATGCGGGTCGAGCTTCAACTCGGTCTGCACCATCAGAGCCAGCGCCTGATGCCCACAGCGGAAGTCCACCGGCCGCGTTGCAATCAGGATCGGCAGTCGTTGGCCCGCGACGATCATACCGGCGCTCGCATGGCTCGCACCAGAGCCGCCACACGTTCAACCGGCACATCGCCGGGAACCCGCAACACAACGTCCGGGCCGATCTCCAACGTCAAGACCGAAAAAACCGCCTCCGACAGCGGCGGCGCCAAAACATTCACAGCCTCGCTCGGCTCTGCCGCAATCGCCAAAGGCACAAATGCAGGCTCGGCATCGCCGCTCTCCGACAGGCCCGGCATAGCCTCAAACGGCAGCGCCAGAATGCCCTCGCGCGCTTGTCGGCGCCAGAAGGAAAGCTGGTGCGGAACAACGTCATGACGGCGCGCGACATCAACAACACGAACACCAGGCTCAAGGCTTTCCGCGACGATCCGCGCCTTCACAGCATCTGGCCAACGTCGGTTTCCGCGGCGCGGCTCGACAACTTCGTAGCGCCCAACAAATCCATCATCTGCCATGCAAATCTCCAGATAGTCCTGGAAACCTTCTCGCATACGCAGCAAGCCTCAAAATACAGCCGATCCAATGGGGCGGAGACGGCGCTTACCGCATGGTAGTTCAAATACCCCTGTAACACTTGCCGTAGCCACCGACCTACTACTGCCACCGGTTCATGGCGTCGTCGCATAAGCGTTCCCCGAATGGCCTCCAGCGTCGTGCGCATGCGCTCCTTGATCGTCAGACGGACAATCTTGAAGCCCCCATCATTGCGCCGCCTGCCGCAGCAGTGCGTGAATCCCAAAAAGTCGAAGGTCTCTGGCTTGCGGATACCACGCTCCCGGCAGTTTCGCGCAGCATACCGCCCAAAGCGTATCAGCCGCGTCTTTTCCGGGTGTAGCTGCAAACCAAACTGAGCGAGACGCTCCCGCAATGCTTGCAGGAAGCGCTGCGCCTCTCCTTCGTACTGGAACCCAATCACGCTGTCGTCGGCATAACGTACAATGATCACGTCGCCTTTAGCATTTCGAGTACGCCATTGCTGGACCCATAAATCCAATGCGTAATGCAGATAGATATTCGATAGGACCGGGCTAATTACAGAGCCCTGGGGAGTTCCTCGCGTTGATGCGACGCGGCGGCCATCCTCAATCGTGCCCGCTTTCAACCATTTGTGGATCAGACGTATCAGCCGGCGGTCACCAACTCGATGCGACAGGAAACGAAGCATCCACTCGTGATCGATTTCATCGTAAAACGAGCGAATATCCGCGTCCAGTATCTAGTTGATCTTCCGCTTGTCGATCCCAACCCACAAGGCGTCCAGCGCGTCATGCTGGCCCCTTCCTTGCCGGAACCCGTATGAGAAGCCGAGGAAGTCTTGCTCATAGATCGCGTTCAGAACCGTGGTGACGGCCATCTGCACGACTTTTTCTTCCAGCGCTGCAATGCCGAGAGGACGGAGTCTTCCGTCATTCTTCGGAATGTAGACCCGTCGGGAGGGTTGAGCACGATATGCACCGGATTGAATCTCCCGGTGCAGTTCGTGCACGCGCCCTTCGAGTATCTTCTCATAGTCGTACCACGTCACGCCATCCACACCGCTCGCCGCTTGCTTGCGAAGCGCATGGAAGCTCTTCACCAATAGCGTCGGAGTGATGTGGTGCATCAGCGCCGTGAAACGCATCTTCGGGTCCCGCCTGGCGGCTTCCCGTACACCTTCGATCCCCATCGAAGCGTGTTTTATCCGGCTCTGCGTCCGGCACGCTGGAGTCTCAAAGGCGTTCCCTCCGATTACACCCCTTCCCTTCATTGCCTCCGCAGGATCATCTCCTTTGTTCGGCAACTTCTGCGGTACTATGGGTGTATCCGACTTCTCATCAGCGTTGACGACTGGATTGTGATCAACGACCTTCCCAGCCCCGTCCAGTCCATTTGCACTGGACACTGATGAGATCTCGCTGCTTCCGTATGAAAGACTTCCCAACATGCACAGGGTCTCCGACCGCGCGGGATCGGGGCATGGCTTGCGATTGACGCCATGCACCGTGTTGCCTTCCGCTTCGCTTAACAGCGTCGGCATCCCGAATTGATCATTTCGCGGCTCAATGGCCGGCCTGCCGGTTTCCCCTGTCAACGCTTCGACGCACACCTCGCGATGTGCGCCGCATGACTCGGGGTCAGAGTGATTCGCCACTTCTTCTCCGTGTTGAACTTTCATCAACTATCTTTCATCGGCTTTGCAGCCGCACTAAGCGCTCATTTCCATGCGCCTTTTCTCGTTGATGCCTCTGCCGCATGAAGTGTCCACTTAAAATAGGCGGACACCAAATATGAGTGAGGAAGAGCAGAAACTGCGTGTGCGGCATGTGGGGCGCGATGGTCGACGCCGCTACGATCCAGGATCAAAGGCGCGGCTTGTTGCGGCCTGCCTTGAACCTGGTGTGTCGATATCCGGCCTTGCGCTTTCGCATGGGATCAATGCCAACCTACTGCGCAAGTGGGTCAAGGAGGCCAGGGAATCTGGCTCCCTGGCGGTATCTCCACGATCGGCGTTTATCCCGGTCGTGGCAGCAGACGGCAGCCTGCCTGTCGGGACCTGCTCGCTGGATATGTCGGTCACGTGTGATGAGGAACAACGAGCATCACTGGAGAAGACGGGTCATCCGTCAGGTTTATCCAAAATCAGCGCGTTGCTGCCAAACGGCGTGAAGCTTTCGCTGGAATGCAGAGATGTGGATGCGTTGACGGCTGTCATTGGAGCATTGGGCCATGTTCAGACTGGGCGCTGATCTCAAGGTGCACCGCATGGGTGAGGCCGTCACCGAGCAGCTCCATATCGAGGTGAAGGCCAAGGTCCTGCAGAATGTGCGGTTCAAGTACGCCTGCCGCCATTGCGACCGGACCGGCATCAACACGCCTGTCGTTCTCGCGCCAATGCCCGCGCAGCCCTTGCCGGGCAGCATCGCCACGGCCTCGACGCTGGCATTTGCACTGGTCCACAAATACGTCGACGGCACGCCGCTCTACCGTCTGGCCCAGGCCTTCGAGCGCGCCGGCGTTCCCGTCAGCCGCGGTGCTTTGGGTCACTGGGTGATTGGCTCGAGCGAGAGGCATCTCTCTCGCATCTATGACGCGCTGAAGCTCCGGCTTCGTTCACAACCGCTGATCCATGGTGACGAGACAACGGTCCAGGTGCTGAAGGAAAAGGACAGGGAGGCCACCAGCACATCCTTCATGTGGGCATACAGGAGCGGTGAAGACAGCGGCGAGCCGATCGTGCTGCTCGATTATCAACCCGGCCGCGGCCAGATTTATTCGCAGGCCTTCCTCGGCGACTACCGCGGCATATTGATGAGCGATGGTTACACCGCCTGGCGCACTCTGGCAGGAGCGACCCATATTGGGTGTATGGCCCATTCGAGGCGTCGCTTCATCGATGCTCTGAAGACAAGGAAGAAAGGCGGCGGACCGCCGGAGCAGGCGCTGAAGTTCTTCGAGCAGCTCTACCGGATTGAAAGCCAAGCCAAGAACGAAAAGCCGGAAGTTGGCGAAACACAAGCCGACTGCATCCGCCGTTTCCGCCTGCAACACAGCGTCCCCATCCTGATCGCTCTCAAGGCATGGCTCGATGACATCGCGCCGAAGGTCTTGCCCGATAGCAAGATCGGCGACGCCGTATCCTACACCCTGAACCAGTGGGAATACCTGACGCGCTACACCGAAGACGGCAGGATGTCGATCGACAACAACCTTCTCGAACGCGATATCAGGATTTTTGCCACTGGAAGAAAATCCTGGCTGTTCAGCGATACCGTGCACGGAGCCAGGGCCAGTGCTGTCGTCTACAGCATCATGCTGACCTGTCGCGCCTGCGGCGTCGAGCCCTTGGCCTACCTGCGCCACGTGCTTAGTGAATTGCCACAGCGCGCAACAGATACTGACATCACCGATCTCTTGCCCTTCAACTTCACCAAAGCAGCCGCTGCCTGATCCAATGCAGCCGTCGCACAGCGACCTCGGTCAAACGGGCCGCGTCAACGCGCATGGAAATGAGCGCTTACGAGCTAATTCATCAACAACGCCGGACCCGATGACCTCATTCACGCTTACTATGCCAGCGGTGTGGTTAGGCGCGCTCTTACCCATGATTTTAGTTCGCTCGATCTGGGCAACCCTCGCCGAAGCGGCGACTACAGCTACGGTATGAGTTCCCCGAGCCACCTTTTCGTGAATTTGATCCATCAGACGGCGCTCACCAGTATTTTCATCGATGTCCTTTCGGAGCGAGCTGACGGTGGCGCTTCATTGCTACCTGGGAATGCATTTTTTGCTTGCATTATCTAGGCGTGTTGCACATAAAACGGCGCCTGCCGCTTACTTCAGTAAAATCATAGGATACTTTAGCATGTGGATTTCGCTGACGACAACGAATCGAATCAAAACAGTCGTCGATTTTAATAAGGTGCTTCACGCAAACGATCACCCGAACGGTACGCAGATTGTCTTTGATGCTACGGTGTCCGATAAACAGAACACTCCCACTTCTAAGATCCTCTACGTTCTGGAGCCGATCGACGTAATCGAGAGGGCGCTCCGGGCAAAGAAGGCGCGAAAGTAAAGGGGTCGATTTGATCTAAGTGTTTGATCCCCGGCTTTGATGGTGCATTGTCTTCGTCGGCTTGGAGAGAGGCACTGTGGGACAGGTTCTACACGGCAGCGCCACGACGACAGAGACAATCCGTCGAGCGCGCACCCAACTCATCAATGTGATCCGCGGTCACTTGTCGGATATGGTCTAATTGCGCCGCAGGGGTCCTTCCCATGTTGAACGACTCATTGCCCAGGTTGAGGATTCGACCTCGAGGGCCGGATGCCGCGCGCTCTTGACTCGCTATTCTGGTCGAAGGTGAGCGCGACGAACAGCCCACCTTTTCTTTGCTGATTGAGACCGCGCGATAAGCTCGTTCATCTGCAGGAGTGGAACGGGATGGTTGGAGATCGCGCTGGTGCCATGCTTGGAGTCATGGATGAAGCCATGGATGAAGCCAGGCATGATGGAGTCTACCGGCGGATCGAGGTGATCACCGGTCGACGACAGCGGCGGAATTGGACCGACGAAGAGAAGGCGCGGATCCTTGCTGAAAGCGCAGAACCCGACGTGAACATCTCGGCCGTCGCCCGGCGCTGGGGCGTCAACCGTGGTTTGCTGAATGTCTGGCGCCGCCAAGCCGGGCTGACCGCTCGACGATCCGCGCAAGCCTGCGCGCAGCAGGCCATGTTCGTGCCGGTGACCGTCGTTGGAGAACGAGCGCCTCCCCAGAGCGCGTCGTCGGATATCGCTTCCGTTGCTTCCGGCCGAATTGAGATCGAGATTGCCGGAGCACGCATGACCGTGATCGGCTCGGTGGCGCCTGAGTTGGCGCAGGCGATCGTGGCAGCGTTGCGAGCACGCCGGTGATCGGACTTCCGCCGAATGGCGTGAAGATCATGGTGGCGACGCAGCCTGTCGACTTCCGGCGCGGCATGAATGGCCTTGTTGCGCTGGTGGCGTCAGCGCTTTCGGCTGATCCCTACTGTGGTGACGTGTTTGTGTTCCGCGCCAAGCGGTGCGATCGCCTGCGCTGCATTTATTGGGACGGGTCGGGCATGATCCTAGCGACGAAGTGGCTTGAGGCGGGCAAGTTCGTTTGGCCACCGATCCGCGATGGCGCGATGCAGATGAGTAGCCAAGAGTTCTCGCTTTTGCTGGCCGGTATCGACTGGACTCGGGTTAAACGGAACGTCGTAAAGCGGTCGACGAAAGTGGGCTGATCCTATTGGATTTGCTTGAAGATTCAGGATCATGTGCTAGGGTCAGTCATGCCGCTTCGACCCGACCCTTTACCTCAGGATGGCGCCCAATTGAGCCGGATCATTCTCTCGCTCGATGCGGAGAATGCCGACCTCAAGGCGCGCGTTGCCTTCCTGGAGGGTCAGCTCTTTGGGCCGAAGTCGGAGAAAATGACGGCGATCG
>NZ_JBQEMS010000049.1:0-12573 GCF_052044265.1 Sinorhizobium sp. 22678
GCTGGGCAAGGCCGTCTCCTACGCGCTCAATCATTGGAACGGGCTGGCAGCCTTCCTGGAGGATGGCCGGATCGAAGCGGACTCCAATGTGGTCGAGCGTTCAATGAAATCGGTGGCTCTGACGAGGAAGAACTCGTTGTTCGTGGGCAACGAACGCGTTGGCAAGTCCTTCGCGGTCCTGGCATCGCTCGTCAACACAGCAAAGCTCAATAGTGTTGACCCCGAGGTCTGGCTTGCCGATGTGCTTGAGCGCATCATCTCGGGCAAGGTGCCCGCGAACCGGATGGATACGCTCTTCCCCTGGGCCTGGAAGGCCGAACGCGAGGCCATTGCAGATCAGGAGCGACGGGCGGCATGACACAGAACAGCCAAGGGACGACGGCACGACCGAAGCTCGATGACAAGGCGTTCGAGGCCTTCATCAGGGCACGTCGTCCCGTGTCGCCGATCTGGTCGATGAGTGGCCTCGACGGCTATCTCACGGCTCTCATCATCGGACCGAAGTTCATCGACCCACGCAAATGGATCCCGGAACTGACCGGTCCGGATGCCCTGAACCTGCCGATGGAGACAAGAGAACATCGGGCCGTACAGACGATCGTTGCTGAGTATAACCGCATCTCGGCTAGCCTTTCCGAAACACCGAAAGACCACCGGCCCCGGTTCACCCGGATCGATGATCAGACCTTTGATATCTTCGATTGGGACGTCTGCTTTCTGATGGGAACCGGGTTCGCGCCGAGGCTTTGGCAGCCGGTTCTTCGTGGTCATGCCGTCACTGGGGATATCATCGCACCCATCCGCAAGCTCGGCGAGGCAAAACGGAAAGCGACAAGCCAGGATGCTGCTGACGTCGCCGAAGCACTCGTCAATATCCGAACCTACTTTATGCCGAAGCGGGCAAAGCAGAAGTTCTGACCGAGCGCCAGAAACCTATCCGTCAATCATGAAAGCCGTGGGCCATTCGTTGCGCTCACGTTCGAGACAGCGGCAATCGACGAACCCTTACCCCAATGGGCTATGTGACAAGAAAACCGGCGTCTGGTATTAATGGCAACCCATAATTGCTCCTAACGCATCTATTTTTTTATTCATTCTAGTATTCAATTTTAGCCGGAAAGCCCCGGCTCCTGGAGGAAAACATGGCCACGGTTACGTATCATTTCCCAGGCGGACTCTATCCTAGCCAGTATAACCCGCCTCTGAGCGGAGTCAGCGTTAACCCGACTTTCGGCGAACTCGTGGACATGAGCGAGTCGGCCCGATCGACTACGACCAGCACAGAGGTGCTTTATCGGCTGGACAACGGTCTCAAGCTAAAGCTGGTCGGCACCGGCTTCAGCTTTGACTCTAGCGGCGATGCCGTCGGAGGGACAATCACCTCGATCCAAGTCCTCCTGAATAATGGAACAACTTTGGTCCAGACCATAAGCGGTCTGAGCCTTTCACTAGAGATTTTCCAAGACGCAGCGGCGGCATTTGACAACGATAGACTTGAAAGCTGGCTTCTGAGCGGCGACGACACGATCAACGGATCAGCCGGTGACGATGTCATCTCAGGCCACCTCGGCAATGATGTTCTGAATGGCAATGCCGGCAGCGATACGATAACGGGAGGTGGAGGTGACGACACCTACGACGGCGGGGCCGGATACGATGTTCTAAACTTCCAGGACGCCTATAATGCATCAACCGCATTTCGGGGAGTCAGCCTGAATGCGGCGACCGGGACGGTGGTAGACCAGTTCGGCTTCTCCGAAACGTTCCAGAATTTCGAGGAATACCGGGGAACCCAGTTCGCGGACTCGATGATCGGATCCTCAATTGATGAAACCTTTATGGGCTTGGGCGGGCGCGACGCAATAAATGGTGGCGCTGGTGTAGATACCGTTCGATATGACCGGGAGTCTGAGGTTGGCGCAACCAAGGGGGTCACCGTCAACCTCACGACTGGCGTAGCAATAGACAGCTTCGGGTCTCAGGACTCTCTCACCTCGATCGAGAATGTCCGTGGCACAGGCTTCAAAGACAGCATTACGGGCAACTCAGTTTCCAACCTCCTTCGAGGGTTTGCTGGTGCTGATACTCTCAACGGTGGAGCCGCTAATGACTTGATGCGCGGCGGCCTCGGCGACGATACCTATTTTGTCGACAACGCCGGTGACATTGTCGACGAGAACTCTGACAGTGGAGCCGGCTTGGACATCATCCGATCAGGCATTTCCCTGAGCCTTGCAAACACTGCTGCTGTCAAAGGGAACGTCGAGTATCTCGTGCTGCTAGGAACCGGCGCCATAAACGGCAGCGGAAATGCTCTCAACAATGCGATCAGCGGGAACGGTGCGGCTAACACTCTGAACGGTGCCGCAGGAAATGATTTGCTCAATGGCAGCCTCGGTAATGACACTCTGATCGGCTCTGCCGGGTTCGACACGTTTTTCTTTAGCACCGCCCTCAATGCCTCATCGAACGTTGACACAATTGTTGACTTCGTTGTTGCTGACGACACGATCAGGCTGGAGAACGGCATCTTTACCTCGATCGTCGGAACCGGTGCGCTTACGGCGGCGCAGTTCGCCAGCAACACGACCGGCCTCGCCGCAGACGCAGATGATCGCATTATCTACGAGAGCGACACCGGCAGGCTATTCTATGACAGCGATGGGAATGGTGCTGGCGGTTCCGTGCATTTCGCCACCATTGGTACCAACCTCGCGATAACAGCAGCGGATTTCTTTATCACCTGAGGGGCATGGAAGCAGCCTCGTATCCCTTCGGCGCGACGATTCCTCATCGCCGCGCCATCCCGCCTCAATCAAGATTGAATAAATCCACGCCGTCGCCGTTGTCTTCCAATCTTTGCAGGATTCCCGGGACGAGCCTCAGGTCAGAGCTGAGAATGTTAAGTGTGCTCTCGACCGCGCGCATGTAGGTGGCCGCTTCGGCCGCCGGCTTCTCCACGCCATATTCGAAGGTCGTGATTCTCGATCTGCCGGACGGACATCTCCTTCGTACGCGTGCTGCCGCAGACATATTGAAATGAACGTCGAGGGAGCCAACACAACGTCGGATGGGTCCACGTCCAACCTTCATTAACCTCGCCCCCTGTCCAACGTTTTGGCCATATTGCGAGTTGTGCATGATCACACCGATCGTGCCGAGAGTGTTGGATACGGAAGAGAGCGCGATGCCTCCGAACTCGTCGTATATCGAAGAGCGATCAGACAAGAATGTAGAGTTCTTCGACTTCGACTACCATCACTTCTTTGCAGACAAACCGATCGATGCGGGACTTCGGGATGCCTTCATAAAGCGCCTTTGGGAACACGTCTGCACGCGGGAACCTTTTGACGTTCTGACGTTCTTCGGTCGATGGGCAATCGCGGAGGGTGGGCGATGCGGGCCTACGTCTGTTCGCAACGTTGTCGACTGACGACTTCGAGAGGCTATTCGAGGCCCTCCAAGGTGATGACGCCCGCCGTTCAACTGAAGTGGTGCTCGCTATTGGCGCCGGTAGTAATATAAGACGCGGTCGGCAATTAGGCCGGCAGCCACCGGTGCCCTTCGTCGATTTGCAGCAAAGTCGCCCATACGCTCGCGTAAAATTCAACGGTACGGCGTTTCCCTCGAAACGTCGGAACGTCGTTCGTGTTGATGGAGGTGGACGCGAGATTGGCCGTCACCCCTTTCGTCGCCAAGGCGTAACTGCCAGCTTAACCATTCGTGCCTCCCTGCCCAAGCTTGAAAGGCATAAAACAGTTTTAGTTGCAGACAATCCGCCCGACTGGACTATGCATTCTGGCCGATGCCGAGACTACATAACACGTCAAAAGGCCCCTTCCCCCTCGCCGAGAGAAGAGGCCCAGCGTCTGAGCGTTCGAATTCACAGACAATCCTATCTATGAGCGAATCGGTTTAATTGCAACATCGCCGACAGGCAGTGAGAAGCTGCTGGCGGAACACCCTGCCGGAGCGGGGGTTTAGCGAAGCCCCTTTGGTTTCTGCCTCAGACGACGAAATCCGCCGCAGTCAGCGTGATCGCGCCCTTGAGATGGATTGCTATGTCGGCGACCGAATCTCCGTTGACATCGCCGTAGACGAACGTATCGGCCGCACATTTGGTGTATAGGAGTTCTCCGACGCTCCGGGAAAAACCGGCAGTCCCCTTAAATATGAAGGCCTGTTGCCCGATGCGGCCGTATTCGCATCGATGCTGGCGAGATCGATTCGGTCGCCCCGGGGCCTGGCAAAATCAAAAATGATGTCGCGGCGGCATCGGGGCCGACAAGCTGTACGGTGAGAGAGGAGCCGACCGCTTCGATTTCAACTCCACTGCAGAGGGTCCGCCGTAGCTGGCAAGGGGATCCGGTTCCGAAACAAGGTCCCACACCAAAGATACGTGGTAGCGCCAAGTTTAGAAATTATGAGATGGTGCATAGACCTAGCAGCGCATCTTCGCGGGCTCGCCGAAGCCCAGACCCTGGCCCCAATGCCGATCGAGGAAGTATTGACGTTGGACGAGCGTGACGCGAGCATGAAGTATGCTCCGCGTAGCAATTCCGCTTGTCGCAACTTGGTCAAGTCCCTATTTGCTTACTGACATGTCAACCGCGCAATTCAAAACCCTGCTGATGTTTTTCAAGTCGCCGATCACGTTTGCATCGTTAGCCGCTTTCCTGTGCTTTACTGGGCTTCCCTTGGGTGAAGAGTATGCTGGCGTGTCTGTGGCCCCGCCTGGTAAACACATCCGCGAGCACAATCCTTTCGTCGCTGCGAAGCTCCCGGTCTTTGCGAATGACGATCGCATAGCAGCTCCAATCCGCGTGGCCGGCGACGCGCTCGTCAACGGCAGCATCGACGTCTCCCAACTCGCGTCCGACTCGGCCTTAAAGCACCGAGCAACCCAAACAATTAGGGTTCTCGGTGGCGCGAACAACGATGGCGGCGCGATTCAGGCGGCGTGGAACGCCGCCTCAGGCAATCGGGCTATAGTTCTAATAGCGGAATCGCTCCGGTCTCGCGGCCAGCTTACACTTGAAAGCGACCTTCATGTGAGGTGGGCGAATGGGGCATACACCTATTTTGATGGGTTTTCGAAGACGGGCTCACTCATCCAGAACCTCGATCCGGACTCCAGCAGTCGTGGCTCAATCATCTCCAACGTCACACTGGAAAACCCGCAGCTTGACGGCGCCCTTTATCCTTCTCCGATCGAGCTTGAGGTCTTGAGTGCCACAGACAACACGGTGACCTTTACATCATCCGCGTCTGCTGAGGACGACTTCTATGTCGGCCTGTGCTTGGAGGATACCAGCGGTGCGAACAGCGGCAGGCTCCGGGTCATCACCCGCTATGACGGTTCAACGAGAACCGCCACGCTTTCTACTGTATGGTCGAAGAAGCCGCCGGCAAAAGCGAAAATTCTAGCCGGCTGGAACGATAACCTGATCGGCGTCGCGGCCGGAGTGAACGACCTTAGAATCGAGGGCGGCTCCATGCGAAATCTTGCCGGTGAGAAAATGGTACCGTCCGGAACCGGCGGCAAGGGCGTAAATGGGGAACAGGGTGTCACTGATCTGAGCGTCATCGGGACGGAGTTTGACGGGGTCTACAATCCTCTGTTTGCCCAGGGCGTAGATGGCACATTCGCCAACGGTGAGAGGAAGCGAGCCATTGTCCGGTGGGATAACATTTACGCAAGGAACGGCGGCTCGTTGCTGACAGTGGCCGGTATTAACCCAGCTGTCGATCCTAACGGTGACACTGACGATAGCATGGTCATCGCGATCAACATCGTATACGAGAACTTCGGCCATTCTCCGCACCGCATCGTCGGCGGTGATCGGCAAAAATCCGGCATTATCAACTTCCTCGAGGCCCAGAACGTCAGCATCAGCAACGTTCGAGGACACAATGACCCTGGTTACCCAGCCACCTTGCCGGGATATCCGACGGACTATCGCGGCCGTGTCGGATATGGGTTGACGGGCAGCATCGGAGCGCTGATTTGGGGTTGGGGCAGAAACCTAAAGGTGGATGGCTTCGTACACCATGGCGATGTCGACAATGTTGTAGTAGTCCGTCGCGGGCGAGCGCTCGGTGACGATGCTGGCCCGACTGGGGCCCCTCAGAACTGCTTAGATTGGTCCTTCAAGGGAATTGAGCACCACGGAGTCATCAACGAATACATCGTTCGCATTGACCCCAACCCCGCGTTACGGATCGATCCTACCGAGTTGACCGGCGAGATGGAAATCGCCGTCCATGGGAGTTCGGTGACTCGCGGACTTGTTGATCCAAGCATGAGCTCATTCACGGGCCTAACCCTTACGCTTCGGGACCACGTCGGAGGTAAAACCGTCATTGGCACGCCCCAGCAAGTTCTGGCGACGGGGAACACCTTCGCCTCCTATGGCTCCGGGGTCACCGACCTGCGCGTTAAATCGCCTGGTGGCCGGCGCCACCGCGTAGGACCAGAATAACCCCTCACCGAGGAAAGAGGAAAGCAACAATGCTGATTTGAACTCTTCAAACTGGACCAGTTTTGGTAGAGTTTTCCGGTGCATTTTCCTGGCTGGGAAAGGAACGGAAGACGATGAAGGCATCGCAGTTTTCGGACGTCCAGAAGGCGTTCATCCTGAAGCAGGGTGATGAAGGTGTGCCAGCCGCTGAGATCTGCCGGAAGGCGGGGATCAGCCAGGCGACGTATTTCAACTGGAAGAAAAAGTATGCCGGCATGCTGCCGCCGGAGATGAACAAGCTGAAGCAGCTCGAGGACGAGGCTGAAGAAGATCGTCGCGGACCTGACCTTGGACCGCGAAATGCTGCAGGATGTTATTCGCCGAAAGCTTTAAGAAGCGTGAGGTGGTGAAGGGCATGTGCCGGGTCTGGGCAATCTCGATCGGTCGACCTACCACTACACCTCTTGCCGTGCCGATCAGGCCGGCCTGGAACGTCCTATTCGCGAGATCTGCGAAACCCGTGTGCGCTACGGCTATCGGCGCGTGCATGTGCTGCTGGAACGCGAAGGTTGGGGCACCAACATCAAGCGAACCTATCGCATTTACAGGGACTTGGGCCTGCAGCTGCGCAACAAGACTCCAAAGCGCAGGGTCAAG
The DNA here is from genome assembly GCF_052044265.1 of Sinorhizobium sp. 22678. NCBI lineage: Bacteria > Pseudomonadati > Pseudomonadota > Alphaproteobacteria > Hyphomicrobiales > Rhizobiaceae > Sinorhizobium > Sinorhizobium sp. 22678. The sequence continues at coordinate 7,119 of NZ_JBQEMS010000049.1, forward strand.
GCAAAGCTGCGGGAAGATCGGCAGACAGCCATCGGCCCGAACGATGTCTGGGCGATGGAATTCGTGCACGACCAACTCGCGACCGGAAAGAAGCTGCGGGTTCTGACGGTGGTCGACACCTTCTCACGTTATGTGCCGGTGCTTGATCCGCGTCACAGCTATCGCGGCGAAGACATGGTGCAGACATTGGAGCGGGTATGCCGGCAAGTCGGCTATCCGAGGACGATCCGCGTCGATCAGGGGACGGAGTTTGTGTCTCGCGATCTCGACCTATGGGCCTATGCCAAGGGCGTCACCCTGGACTTCTCACGTCCGGGAAAGCCCACGGACAACGCCTTCATCGAAGCCTCAACGGCCGCTTCCGGGCGGATGCCTGAACCAGCACTGGTTCCTGACCCTTGCGGATGCGCGCGAAAAGATGGAGGATTGGCGTCGATACTACCACGAGGAACGGCCTCATGGCGCGATCGGCAATAAGGAGTGCCGATTCCGATGAAGCCGCCCCTTTGTTCCGAGATGATTGCGCCCCCGGTTTCCGGGATGATCTCGCCCCCTGTGTAGGGAGGTCTGCGGGCGATGATTGTTGTCAGTTCATTCAGGCGAGGTGTCAAGCTTTGCGCGGCAGATTTCGGCGCAAACTATCGCCGCTCAATTCGATGCGGTGCGCATTGTGGACCAACCTATCGAGTATGGCATCGGCATAGGTTGGGTCGCCGATGACACCGTGCCAGGCGGATACGGGAAGTTGGCTGGTAATGATCGTCGATCGACGGCCGTAGCGATCTTCGAGGATTTCCAGCAGATCGTGACGGGCCTGTTCATTGAGCGGTTCGAGCCCCCAATCATCCAGTATCAGGAGCTGAACATGGCCCAAGGTCCGTTGCAGCCGGGCATACCGGCCGTCACCACGCGCGAGCGCAAGCTGAGCAAACAGCCTTGGGACACGCTGATAGAGAACTGAGCGATCGTCTCGGCAAGCCTTGTGGCCGAGAGCGCAAGCCAACCAACTCTTTCCGACACCCGAGGGTCCGCAAATGGCCAGATTGTCATGAGCGTTGATCCAGTCGCCACCGAGCAGTTTCATGAAGAGAGCACGGTCGAGGCCGCGTTCGGCGCGATAATCGACATCTTCCGGGGTCGCCTGGTGGCGAAGCTTGGCAAACCTGAGGCGTGCCGCAAGCTTCCGATCGTAACGGGAGCTCCATTCCCGTTCGAGCAGCAGTCCGAGCCATTCGGCGTGCGAGAGATGTTCGCTTTCGCCGTTGGCAACGAGTTCACTGAAGGCCTTTGCCATGCCGGACAGGCCCATGGCATTCAATTTATCCAGTGTTGGATGAGCAAGCATCTTTCGTTCTCCTTAGTGGTAATAGCGGGGGCCGCGGATGTTGGCGTGATGGATCGGTTCATGCGACGCCGCTCCATTTGAGGCAGCCGTTCGATCAAGGTGATTGTCGAGGATGGAGCGCACCGAGCCATAGGTCCGGGCCCCGATCTCCAGCGCACGCCCGCAAGCGGCATTGACCCTGTCGCGGCCAAAGCTCTTGTTGAGGCGGATGATCCCGAGGCAAGCTCGAAAGCCCTGCTCGGGATGTGGCCTGTCGGCAAGGATGCGCTCGCACAACAGCGCAACATCCGGTCCCATGGCAGAGGCTTCGCGTTGAATGCGTTCGATCGTCCAGTCGGCAAAACGGCGATGCGCCGAGGGCATATGATCGGGGATCGTCGTGTGCTTGCCGTTGCCGCTGGAGCGGCGATGGGCGGCTATACGCTCGCCCTTGTGGAAGATCTCGATCGTATTGGCGGTGATACGAGCCTCGACCTGCTCGCGGGCGAAGCGATAGGGAACGGAATAATAGTGCCGCTCGATCTCGACGTGATAATCCAGCCCGGCACGCCGGATACGCCACTCGGCAAAAATATAGCGTTCGACAGGCAGTGGTCGCAAAGCCGGACGATCAAGCTCTTCGAACAGTTGACGACGGGTGACGCCAACGCGGCGCAGGACTCGTTTGTCATTGAGGTCATGAAGCAGTTCGCCGATCGCGGCATTGACCTCGGCCAAACTATAGAAGATGCGATGGCGCAGCCGGCCCAATAGCCAGCGTTCGACGATACGAACCGCAGCTTCCACTTTCGCCTTCTTTCAAGTCCAGGACTGCAGTTCGTACTGACACTCAAGCGCGCATAAAGTTCGAGGTCACGCACCCGTTCCATCCGTGGCGCGGCCAGCGCTTCGTGCTGTCGACACGCAAACAGAACTGGGGCGAAGACCGCGTCATGTTCTACGACGCTCAAGGACGGTTGCGTTCGCTGCCGGCCTCGTGGACCGATGTTAATGAGGCCGACCTGTTCAGTCAGGTTGCTGCAGGTCGGTCCTTCTCCCGCCCAGACGATCTGTCGGCGCTGGCGTCATTGATTGATCGCATTAAGAGCCGTCAGGAAGAGTGACGAACGTCAAGTAAATTACGCCGCGCATGTAAGGATAATTATGCCGAGCGCGCGATGCCATTGATTATGAACAATGGAATTTTGCCAATTCTTATAGAGTGGTAGCGGATATGGAGATATAATTTAGTTGACGCGCGATCTGAGTGCGGCATAATTTGACTTACACAAGGGAGGCTCCCATGACCAAAGAAAGCAAGCCCGATCGCCTGCGCCAGATGGGCGCTCTGAACCCCAAGCCCGAGGGCGTCCGCGCCCCTTGGTTCCGGGAATCCGGTTTCTTTGATCCGCTCGATCTCGTGCAAGTGAAGTATGAGATGCTTCGGCACGCCCGCGAAGACGGCACCAACAAAGCGGACGCGGCCGCGCTTTTCGGGCTGTCTCGGCAGACCTACTATCAAGCGGAGGCCGCGTTCGAGCGCGATGGCATGTCCGGCCTCTTGCCGCGCACCCGCGGGCCGAAGTCAGCCCACAAGCTTACTGGCGAGGTGATGCGTCTCGTCGAGGAACATCTCGATGCGAACGGCCAACTGCAGGCCCGCTCTCTGGCGGACCTGGTGCATGCGAGACTGGGCATCAGCGTCCATCCTCGCAGCATCGAACGCGCGGTAGCGCGTAAAAAAAAACGATGAAGAGCCGACGCACGCAATCGCCATGTCGGAGAGCGGCAAGGATATTTACGAAGCTCTCCGCGCCGATGTTATTTGCGGCACGGCTTGCGCGAGGCGCATGGGTGCCATCGTCTTTCACGGACTGTGGCGCGGCTTGGCAGTGCTGATCGCACCGCATCAATCCGCGGTAGCGCGACAGCAGTCAGCGCCTCGGTTCAAGACAACTTCAGTGGTCGCGCACGACCGCCAGCTCGTGCACATGCTCGCCAATATGGTGCTGGCAGCAGAGACAGGAGGAAGCCATGTCTACTGATAATGCCATGAAGATTAGTGCCGATCACCTGCGGCGCGATGCATTTCTCTACGTCCGCCAATCCTCCCTTCGTCAGGTGTTCGAGAACACCGAGAGCACGAAACGGCAATATGCATTACGAGACCGCGCGGTCGCTCTGGGTTGGCCGATTGAGCGCGTCCACGTCATCGACAACGATCTCGGCCTTTCCGGCGCACAGTCGCAGGAGCGCGATGGATTTCAGCGCTTGGTGACCGAGGTCGCGATGGGGCACGCAGGCATCGTGCTGGGGCTGGAAGTATCTCGCCTGGCTCGCAACAATGCTGACTGGCATCGCCTTCTTGAGTTGGCCGCCATGTCGCGCACGCTCATCATGGATGAAGATGGTATCTACGACGCGGCGTCGTTCAACGATCGTATGCTGCTCGGCCTGAAGGGCACGATGAGCGAGGCCGAACTCCACATCCTGAAGTCTCGGCTGCAAGGCGGCATTCTCAACAAGGCGCGTCGTGGCGAGCTCGAGTTGCCGTTGCCGATCGGACTGGTCTACACGCCTGATATGCGCGTGGTGCTCGACCCGGATCGCCAGATCCAGGACACGGTGCGCATGCTGTTCGATACCTTCCGGGAGGTGGGCTCAGCCTGTGCGGTCGTGCGCCGCCTGCGTAACGAGAAGATCCTGTTTCCCCGTCGTATCCGTCGCGGCATCGGCAAGGGCGACGTGCTGTGGAGCGAGATCGACCACTCTCGCGTGATCCAGATTTTGCACAATCCACGATACGCTGGTGCTTTCGCATACGGACGCACACGCACGATCTACAATGCCAAGCTTAAGTCCGTACAGCAGAAGATGCCGAGGTCCGACTGGCAGGTGCTCATCCCTCAGGCCCATGAAGGCTACATCTCGTGGGACGAGTTCGAGCGCAATCAAACAAGTCTCGAACAAAATGCAGTCGGTTTTTCTCCGGGCCTGCGGGGTCGTATGCCTCGCCAAGGCAACGGCTTATTGCAAGGAAGAGTTTTGTGCGGTCGTTGCGGCGCTCGCATGCGGGTCCATTATGAACAGTTCGAGGGCAATCTTCGTCCCTATTACATCTGCAACGAGGCCGTCGTGCGCCACGCGGGCAAGGCTTGCCAATGGGCAAGAGGACCAGCGATCGATGAAGCGGTCAGCGCGTTGCTACTCGAAGCAATGGCACCGACGGCGATAGAGGTCGCGCTTGCGGTGCAGGAGGAGATCTCGCAACGTGTCGAACAAGCCGCCTCGCTGCGCGACAAGCAGTTACAGCGCGCCCGGTATGAGGCTGAACTCGCACGCCGCCGCTATCTGAAGGTCGATCCCGACAACCGCTTGGTTGCCGATGCACTCGAAGCGGACTGGAATGGCAAGCTACGCGACCTCGATACGCTTCAGCGCGAACATGAGCGTCAGAACGAGACAGACCAGTCATTGCTGGACGGCGCTATGCAGGAACGGATCCGAGCGCTGGCCGCAGATTTTCCGCGCATCTGGAACAACAAGCGCACGAGCCCGGTCGAGCGTAAACGCATGCTTGGCCTCCTCATCGAAGACGTGACACTGCTGGTCGACGAGCAGATCAACATGCACATACGCTGGCGCGGAGGTCGCACGCAAAGCCTGGCAGTAGCTCGTCCCCGGCCCATGGCCGTGATCCGCAAGACCCCGGAAGCGGTTGTGGCACTGATCAACGAACTGCTGGAGACCGACAACGACCAGCAGATTGCCAGTCGTCTCAACGCACTCGGGCATCGTAACTGGCGCGGTGAGGCTTTTACCCTGAAGAAAGTCATGCTCGTTCGTCGTGCCTATGGGCTGAAGACCCGGTTCGAACGGTTGCGCGAGAGCGGCATGCTAACTGGCGAGGAAGTGGCTCGTCGATTTGGCGTAAGCGCCACAACCGTACACCAACTCGGACGCGATGGCGTTCTCAAGCGCCATCGCTACGCTACCAACCACCGCTACCTGTATGAGCCACCGGGCAACGTCAGACTCGCAAAAGGCGTCGGCGGCCGCTATGGTAGCCGCCAACCCCGGTTAATGGACGCTCAACAAATCCAACAAGGTGCATCGTGATGTCTGCTCCTT
>NZ_JBQEMS010000050.1:0-10294 GCF_052044265.1 Sinorhizobium sp. 22678
ATCGGATCGCTTGCTTCCATATGTTCGGCCTTTCGGTGTGGCCGCACAGGGCCACTGGCCAAGATGGTTTCCGCAACGCCTGTGCCAAACAGTGCAACGGCCTTGGAAGGCCATAGAGATGAGCGGCGTGTCAGGCGTCTTGGGAATCGATCGATCGCACCATCTGCTTGTTCTCTTGCAAGTTCACAGCATCAGCCGGACACGGGCGGCTTTGTGTTGCGGGCCCATGGCGGCCAATCTCTATGCGGCCTGCGGCTGCTGAATATGCGGGGAATGATCAGCCTGTGACCCAACGAAACGCGCCGAGGGGTTGCACCCTCTCTACCCTCATCCCTGTGCTCGTCACAGGGATCCAGCAGCGCCGCGTCTGCGGCGCGGGAATCGTTCTTTCAGCCCAAGGACCTGGTCTGGCTGCATTCCTGTTACAAACACAGGAATGAGGCGATCAAACCGCGGCGGGTGGACCGAATCTCAACAGGACTTAGGCCGTCCCGCATTCGGCTTGCGCGGCAGGCAAACGCGCCCGATACATCTTTTCTAACTCGAATTGAGTAAGCGCTAAACCTTGACGCGAGCGCGCCCCGGGAGTGAAATCCGGGTTGAGGCGTATGCCTTGAGGCCGCCCGCCGAATGCTATTGAGGAGGCGGCCTCACCAGTTTCGAGGGGACGATAGGTGGACCCCGCCGCATAACCGATCAGCAGCAGCGCGGGTTCACCTATCGGGTCAGGCCAGTTCGAGGCATACCAGGACGCTATATTTTCACGTTTTGCATAATGGCGCGGGAACAAAGCAGTTCCTTGCGTGTTCTTCGACGCAGCCGCGTGGAGGGTCGAATGCAGAGAAAATTCATGCCGACGGACGTATTCCTGCGCCTCGAGAAGGAATGGCAGCACATGCGCCATGCAAAGCACAATCTCGAGATCGAGGCCGTTCCTGCGAACGATCAGCGCATCGACGGTATCAATGAACTGGAGCCCTCCGCGATTCCGCGGAACGCCCATAGGAGCTAGTCCGCTTCGTCCCCCAGATTACCAATCATCGCGTTCTACTATCGACGATCCGGAATTCCGCCATATCGGGCAGCACCACCGCGCCCGCCGAAACATCCAGCAGTCCGCCGGGCATCGTCACGGTGATCGAATTCAGCCTCGACCAGAATTTCACCTGCTCGGAGCCGGTCCTCTCGATCCTTTCCCGGTCTTTAACGGCACACCGCGCTCACGACTTCGTGGCTGCAGAGTAGCGCCGCAGGGGTTATTATCCCGCCCCATGAGCCACAGGCTCGATTGTTTCGGGCCGAAGGGAGCGAGCGATGACCTTCACGCGGCGCGCAGTCGTCCAGGGCCTGGGCATAGGTATGTCGCTGCCGCTCATGCCGCGGGCGCGGGGCCAGGCTGCCGACCTCACGACGCGCGTCATACCGAAGAGCGAAGAAGCGCTGCCGCTGGTCGGCCTCGGCACCTGGATCACTTTCAACGTCGGAGACGACCCCGTCCTGATGGACGAATGCGCCGCCGTGATCGCTGCCTTCTTCGAAGGCGGCGGTCGGATGATCGATTCCTCGCCGATGTACGGATCGTCCCAGCCGACCATCGGCTACGGCCTCCGTAAGCTCGGACATCCGAAGCGGCTCTTCGCGGCGGAAAAGGTCTGGATATCGGATCCCGGCGACGGCGCGGCCCAGATCGAGGCATCGAAGGAATACTGGGGCGTCGAGAAATTCGATCTCATGCAGGTTCACAATCTCGTCTCCTGGGAAGAGCACCTGCCCGCGCTCTTCGACATGAAGGCGGCAGGCCGGCTGCGCTATGTCGGCATCACCACCTCGCAGGGGCGCAGGCACCGCGAGATCGAGCAGGTCATGGCGACCCGGCCGATCGATTTCGTCCAGGTCACCTACAATATCCTCGACCGCGAGGCGGAGGAGCGCATCTTGCCGCTGGCGCAGGAGAAGGGCATTGCCGTAATCGTCAACCGGCCGTTCCGACAGGGCGATCTGATCCGACAGGTCGAAGACGAACCGTTGCCGTCTTGGATTGCCGAGACCGGCGCCCGCAGCTGGGCGCAGTTTCTCCTGAAGTTCATCATTTCGCATCCGGCGGTCACCTGCGCAATCCCCGCGACTACGCGCGTCGACCATGTACGGGAGAACCTGGAGGCTGCGAGAGGCATCCTGCCCGACGAGAAGCTGCGCCGCCGCATGGCCGCCTATCTGGAGGCGCTGTGAAGCACGATCCAGTCGCGCGTGATATGGATTTGACGTGATGTCGGACTGGGGGACCTACACGCTCGCGGATTTCCTGATGTTTTCGCCGCGCGTCTATTTCCGCCTTGTCGAACGCTACAATCAGGGACTCTGGCCGCTTCAGCCGGTCTTCGTCGCGGGCGCGCTTGCCATCCTTTTCGCCACTGCGACGGACGGACGGCGCGCCCGAGCCGCGGCCATGGCGACGCTCGCCCTGGCCTGGCTCTTCTGCGCGTGGCAATTTCTCTGGCTGCGTTACTCCACCATAAACTGGGCGATGTCCTATGCGACGGCGGCCTTCATGCTGCAGGCCGGTCTGCTGCTTCTCGCGATCCGGTGGACGCAAGGCGGCGTATTGCCCGCGAACAGCCTGCGCCGCCGTGGCGGCATCGGCCTGATGGTCTTCGGCTCGCTCGGCTATCCTTTCGGCCCGCTGCTTGCCGGCCGCGCGCCCGCCTCGGCCGAAACCTTCGGGGCAATGCCGGACCCGACCGTTGCCGTGACCCTCGGCGCCCTTCTGGCGCTCATGCCGCAGAAGCTGTGGCTGCTTCTGCCCATTCCGGTCCTCTGGTGCGTCTTCAGCGCGCTCACCCTTCTGGCCATGGAGGATGCAGGCGCCTGGGTGCCATTCGCGGTGATCGTCGCGACATTTGTCCTCCTCGTCGTCAGACGTTGACGGGAGCTCACTCCTTCACCGCTCCCGTCATCGACGAGACGTAATAATCGACGAAGAAGGAGTAGAGAATGACCACGGGCAGCGAACCGAAGAGTGCGCCCGCCATCAGTGCGCCCCATTCGAAGACGTCGCCGCGCACCAGTTCCGTCAGCACGCCGACCGGTACTGTCTTGTTTTCCGAAGACTGGATGAATGTCAGCGCGTAGATGAACTCGTTCCACGAGAGCGTGAAGGCGAAGATGCCGGCCGATATCAGGCCCGGCACGGCGAGCGGCAGGATGATCTTGACCAGAATCTGCCAGCGCGTGGCTCCGTCCACCAGCGCGCTTTCTTCCAGTTCGAAGGGGATCGAGCGGAAATAGCCCATCAGGAGCCATGTGCAGAACGGTATGAGGAACGTTGGATAGGTGAAGATCAGCGCCAGCTTGGAATCGTAGATGCCGAATTTGAAGACGATGAAGGCGAGCGGAATGAACAGGATCGACGGCGGCACCAGATAGGCGAGGAAGATCAGCAGCCCGACGGGCCGCGCGCCGGTGAAGCGCACCCGCTCGATCGCATAGGCCGCGAAAACCGATGCGGCCAGCGACAGGATGGTCGAGCCTACGGCCACCAGCATCGTGTTCCAGAGCCAGCCCGGATAGGAGGTCTCGAAGAGCAGATACTTGATGTGGTCGAGCGTCGGACGGACCACCCAGAAAGGGCTGTAATTGTTGTAGTCGGTCAGCTGCGCGTTCGGCTTCACCGCCGTGATCGCCATCCAGTAGAAGGGGAAGAGCAGTACGAAGACGAAGACCGCCATCGGCAGATAAAGCACGACGATCCGCCGCGGCAGGCGGTTCAGATAGCTCATCCCCTCGGCCGTGTCGGTGAGGACCTCGTCGTCGGTTCGTGTGGTCGTGTTCATTTTGTCCTCCCGCTCAATCCTGGCCGCCCTGCTGCCATTTGCGGCGTTGCAGACCGAAGAAGCTGAACATGATGGCGGCAAGCAGGAAGGGGATCATGGCGACGGCGATCGCCGCCCCCTCCCCGAGCTGCCCGCCGGGAATGCCGCGCTGGAACGAAAGCGTCGCCATCAAGTGGGTTGCATTGACCGGCCCGCCCTTGGTCAGCACGTAGATCAGCTGGAAATCGGTGAAGGTGAAGAGCACCGAGAAGGTCATGACGACCGCGATGATCGGGGTCAGCATCGGCAGGGTTACATAGCGGAAACGCTGCCAGCTGGTGGCGCCGTCGAGCGAGGCTGCCTCCTGCAGCGAAGCCGGGATCGTCTGCAGGCCGGCCAGAAGCGAGATCGCCACGAAGGGAATGCCGCGCCAGACATTGGCGGCGATGACGGAAGCGCGCGCGTTGTTCGGGTCGCCCAGGAAGTTGATCGGCCCGTCGATGATCCCGAGCTGCATCAGCGACCAGGAGATGATGGAAAACTGCGAATCGTAGATCCACCAGAAGGCGAGCGCCGAAAGCACCGTCGGCACGACCCAGGGCAGGAGCACGATCGCGCGGAAGAAGGACTTGAAAGGCAGGTTTTCGTTCAGCAGCAGCGCCAGCCAGAGCCCGAGCACGAATTTCAGGATCGACGCCACGAAGGTGTAGAGCAGCGTGTTGTAGACCGAGAGCCAGAAGACCGAATCCCGGGCCAGGAACTCGTAGTTCTCGATCCCGATGAAGACGCCGTCGCGGCCTATGCGTGTGTCGGTGAAGCCGAGCCAGACGCCCAGCCCGAGCGGATAGGTCAGAAAGCAGATCAGAAAGACGGCTGCCGGCAGCATGAACAGGAAGCCGAGCACATTGTTGTTCTGCATTAGCGAAGCCGTGGTGGATGGCTTTCCGGACGGCGTTATGGAGGACATCGGGCTTCTCCGGCTGGAGGAACGGATCTCGAGGCATTTGCCGGCAGCGTTTGCTGCCGGCTTGAGGCGGCCCGTGGGCCGCGGGGGGTCAGACGCGATAATAGCGGTTCGCCCGCCGTTCGGCCTCGATGATGGCGTCTTCCGGCGTTGCCTGGCCGGTGACCGCACTGGCGAACATGTCGACCAGGACGTAGTCGGCCATTACGCCCGCCGAGGCATAGCCGAGCGGTCCGGCGTAGCCGTTCGGCCGCAGCGTCTCCGAGGCGCGCGCATAGGGCGCGTGGATCGGGTCCGAGGTCCAGACCGGGTTGTCGGCAAAGGCCTTCAGCGGCTGGCAGCAATAGGCGCTCGATCCCTCGATCCAGGCGTTCATCTGGTCGGCTTCCATCATGAACTTGAGATAGGCCTTGGCGGCCTCGGGATACTTGCTGTGCTTGAAGAGCAGGATCGAGCTCGTCTGGTGGAGTTCGACGCTCTGGCCGACCGGACCGACGGGGAAGTTGGTCGTGCGGATGTCGGCCGCAAGCTCCGCAAGGGCCGCGTCCTTCTTGGCCGCATAGTAGAGCGAGACGCCGTTTGCCGTCAGCGATACCTGGCCCGCAAGGAAGGCGCGGTTGTTGTTGATGTCGAGCCAGCTTTCGGTGCCCGGGATGAAGGTCTCGTATAGCGACTTTGCGTAGTTGACCGCTGCGAGCGTCTCCGGGCTGTTGATCGTGACCTTGCCGCTCTCGTCGACCATCTTGCCGCCATGGCTCCACAGCAGCCAATGGGCGTAGTTGTTGCCGTCGCCGACCGCTTTGCCGTGGGGGAAACCGGCCGGGGTTCCCTTGGCCTTGAGGGCCTTGCAGAGTTCGAGAAAGCCGGCCGTGTCCTTCGGGAATTCACTGAAGCCGGCCGCCTTCATGTGGCTCTCGCGGTAGCAGACGGCGTTGCCGATCGCGGCCAGCGGCATGGCGATGAACTGGCCGTCGCGGCTCGCATACCCCTTCAGGCCGTCGTACCATCCTCCATATTTGTTGCCGAGATAGTCGGCGAGCTCCGTCAGGTCGACGAGTTTGTCGGGATATTGATGTGCGTCGTCGAACCAGCACATCACCATATCAGGACCGGAGCCGACATTGGCGGCAACCGCCGCCTTCGGCCGGATGTCCTCCCAGCTTTCCTTGTCGATGCGGACTTCGACGCCCGTGGCTTCCGTGAACTTCTTGGTGTTGGCGATCCAGGCGTCTTCATCGCCCTTGACGAAGGGCGTCCATCTGAGAAGCCTGAGGCTTGCCCCCTCCTCCGGCTTGTAGCTCGGCTCGGCCTGCGCGAACGACGGGCGGATGCCCAGACCCGCAACGCCGGCGAGTGCGGCGGAGGTTGCGAGAAAATCACGTCTCTTTATCGGCATGCTACTCCTCCTCAAAATGCGGGAGCGTCTTCCTCCGGCATTCACCGTCCCGCTTGGCGAATGCGGCTTGAGCGATGCCGGCCATTGCCTGGCATCTTTATGGCCACGAAGGCTCCTCCCTTCGTCAGCGACGTCAGCCGACCAGCCGCCGTCCCGTTCCGGCGTCGAACAAGTGCACATGCGCGGCATCGATCGCGAGATGGATCGTTTCGCCGGGCTTGGCATTCACCCTCTCGCGGAAAACACAGGTCACATCGTGCCCACCGAGCCTTGCGATCAGCTGCGTCTCATAGCCGGTCGGCTCGATCACCGCGATTTCGGCCGGCAGCCCGTTCGGGTCGAGCGCCATGTATTCGGGCCTGAGACCGTAGACGAGATCGCGCCCTTGGGCCGCTGCCGCCGGCTGCGCCACGGGCAGAGCCGTTCCGTCGGCGGTGAGGAAGGCATTCGGATTGCCCGGATCGAGGCGGCCCTTGAGCATGTTCATCGCAGGCGAGCCGATGAAACCGGCCACGAAGAGATTGGCGGGGTTGTCGTAGAGCTCGAGCGGTGCGCCGATCTGCTCGACGATGCCGTCATGCATGACGACGATCTTGTCGGCCATGGTCATCGCCTCGATCTGGTCGTGCGTCACGTAGACGGTCGTGGTTTTCAGCCGCTGATGCAATTCCTTGATCTCGGCGCGCATGGCGACGCGCAGCTTCGCGTCGAGGTTGGAAAGCGGTTCGTCGAAGAGAAATACCTGCGGGTCGCGCACGATCGCCCGCCCCATGGCGACGCGCTGTCGCTGACCGCCGGAAAGCTGACGCGGATAACGGTCCAGCAGCTTCGAAAGGCCGAGGATTTCGGCCGCCACGCCGACGCGCTTGTCGATTTCGGATTTGGGTCTGCTTGCCAGCATCAGGGAGAAGGCCATGTTGTCGGCGACAGTCATATGCGGATAGAGCGCATAGTTCTGGAACACCATGGCGATGTCGCGGTCCTTCGGCGGCAATCGGTTGACCACCTGATTGCCGATGCGAATTTCGCCCGCGGTGATGTTTTCGAGACCCGCCAGCATCCGCAGCAAGGTGGATTTGCCGCAACCGGAAGGGCCGACGAGAATGACGAACTCGCCATCCTCGATCTCGATGTTCACGCCCTTGATGACAGGGAAAGCACCGAAGGACTTCCGAACATCGACAAAATCCACGCCTGCCATTTGCGTTCCTCCCAGAACTGATCTTTACCCTTGCGGCCGCCAAATTCATCGTTTGCGCGATCGCGCCAGGCTGAAAACCTCTTTATCCGCGGCCGACCAGCGGCATCCTGGTCGCCATCACGGTCATCGTTAGAACATTGGCCGAGAGCGGCAGGCTCGCCATGTAGACGACCGCCTCGGCGATATGCTCGATCGGTATCGTCGGCTCCGCCGCAACCTCGCCATTGGCCTGCAGCACGCCGGTGTCATCCGCGCCGTCATGTCGGTCGCAGCATTGCCTATGTCGATCTGACCGCAGGCGATGTCGTGCATCCGGCCATCGAGCGCCGTCGATTTCGTGAGGCCGGTAATGGCGTGCTTGGTCGCGGTATAGGGCGCCGAATTGGGCCGCGGCGTCTGCGCGGAAATCGAGCCGTTGTTGATGATCCGGCCGCCCCGCGGCGTTTGCGCCTTCATCAGCCGGAAGGCATGTTGCGTACACAGAAAGGCGCCCGTCAGGTTCGCCGCGACGATACCGTTCCACTGTTCGAAGGTCACATCTTCGAGTGGCACGGGCGGCACGTTGGAGCCGGCATTGTTGACGAGGAGGTCCAGCCGGCCGAAATCCGCCCGGACGGCGGCGAAGAGAGCCGCGACCTGATCCGGATCGCCGACGTCGCAGACGACCGCGCGGACGATATTGCCGGTCCGCCCGCCTATTTCGCCGGCCGCAGCCTCGAGTACATCCGGACGGCGGCCGGTGATGACGACGCTGTAGCCTTCCGCACTCAAGGCCTGGGCTATGCCCCGGCCGACACCGGTCCCGCCGCCCGTGACCAGCGCGATCCTGCCCTCGCCCGATCCCTTCGCCTGGGCCATCTCAGATCCTTCCTCCGAGTTCGTCTTCGATATGGATGCGGATGATCTCGTCGAAATTGCTTTCGGCCGTAAAGCCGAGTTCTCGGGCACGGCGGGCATCGAAGTCGGTCGCCCAGCCGGAGACGATCGTGCGGATCACCGGGTCCGGTTCGCGGCGGATGAGGCCCACGGCCTTCCGGCCGGCAATGCGGCCGAGCGCCTCTATCTCCTCGCCGACCAGCGCCGAAAGCCCCGGCATGGTGAGGTTTCGCCGCGGTCCGATGATATCGGTATCCATTCGCGCCGCATGGATGAAGAAGCCCACGGCCGAGCGCGGGCTCGCGAACCAATGCCGGACATTCTCGTCCACGGGCAGGATAGCCTCCTGGCCGACGAGCGGCTCGCGCAGGATGTTGGAAAAGAAGCCGGATGCGGCCTTGTTCGGCTTTCCGGGCCGTATGCAGATGGTCGGCAGCCGAATGCCGATACCGTCGAAGAAGCCGCGGCGGGTATAATCGGCGAGCAGCAGCTCGCAGATCGCCTTTTGCGTCCCGTAACTGGTGAGCGGCGTCGTGAAGAACTCGTCGCCGATCTTTTCCGGGAACGGCTGGCCGAAGACGGCGATAGAGGAGGCGAAGAGGACGCGCGGGAGGTAGCGCTCGCGCTGTCCCTCGCGGCGGATCGCCTCGAAGAGCGCACGCGTGCCGTCGAGATTGACCAGGTAGCCTTTGTCGAAGTCGGCCTCCGCCTCTCCCGAGACGATCGCCGCGAGGTGGAGGATCACGTCGGGCCGCGACGCGATCAGGCGCTCTGCGCTGCCCTCGGTGGACAGGTCGATGGCAAGCGTCGTCGCAAGCGACGAAAGCGCCGGAGGCACGGGCGGCTCAGCCACGTCAGCCAACGTCAGGCTGGCAATCTCGCGTCCCAGAGATCCGGGCTCCGCGGCCAGCCTTTCGACCAGCTTCCGGCCGATCATGCCGGCGGCACCTATGACCATTACATGCATATTCGGCGAACCTCCTCCTGTTCAGCCACCCGGTCGGTCCTGCTCAGCTTGACTTTCTGTTCGTTCCGTCTGCCTCCTCGTCCGCCAGCAGAGCCTTCGTCGTCTCATAGATCCGGATCAGATGATGATGAAAGGCGGCAACGACGGCCGCCCGGTCATGCCGCCTCAAGGCGGCGACGATGTCGCTGTGATCCTTGTAGCTCGCTTCGATTGCTCCCGGCCGTGACATGGCGCTGCGCCGGTAGTCCATCATATAGGTGTAAAGGTCGGTGACAAAATCGGAGAGCAGCGGATTGCCGCAGGCCCGGTAGATCGCCACGTGGAACTCGCGGTCGCAGATCAGAAAGCGCATCGCGTCGTCACCGCAGATCTTCTGCGCATCGAGAAGGCTGTCAAGCTTGCGCAGCGCCTCTTCGTCGATGTTTTCGGCCGCGTCGCCGACCACCTTCAACTCGATATGGAGTCTTGCGGCGTGAACGTCCTCGAGATCGTAGCTGTCGATCGCGTTCGGTGAAGCGATCGTCACTGTGACATGGCTGAGATCGACATTCCCGACGCGGGTTCGGCTTCCTTGCGACACCTCGACCACACCGCGCGCCGCCAGCGTCTGGATTGCGCCGCGCACGGTCTCGCGGCTCACATGGAGCACGCTCGCAAGCTCGCGTTCGCCCGGCAGCACGTCGCCGGGCCTCAGCATGTTGGTCGCAACCAGCACCATAAGCTTGTCGGCGATGAGGTCGCGCGCGGTACGGCGCTCGAGGCTCTTCCCGACTTTCGGCATATGCGTGAGGATCGGACTTCCGTTCACCGCGGCCTCCCAACTGATCCACTGGTTGGTCCAGCAGATCAGTATGACGAATAGAGGGCTTATCGGAAGGTGCGGTCAAGACAGGTTCGTTGCGGCAGCGCACCAATAATGCACGGCTCGTTGTGCGGTGCCGTGGGACCGGACACGCTCGGCCTGCCCCTCATCCGCCTGCCGGCACCTTCTCCCCGCAAGCGGGGCGAAGGGACTAGCCGGCCAGCTTAGTGGCCCCAAGCATTTTTCAGGGCAGGTCCCCTCTCCCCGCCGGCGGGGAGA
>NZ_JBQEMS010000051.1:0-8885 GCF_052044265.1 Sinorhizobium sp. 22678
AGAGGCGGCGTCGATCAGTCAGATTCAGCTGCGAATAGCGTCGGGACATTCCAAAATCTCCAAGGGGAACCCATTGAAATCATTGGCATGTCGCACTTGGAAATAGAATGTACCAGCCCGTTTCAGAAGATCGCATAACGTATCGGCCGGAACCTGTCTGTGGACTGGGAACAGAGCTTGGAGCGGACTGTTGCTACCATTAACGCAATTTTGGTAACAACTCCCGGGTGACATTGTAGCGATTTTCTGCTATTACCATCTATGCGAACATGGTAACAACGCAATGCAGAACATCTCGCACACCTACCAGACGCTCTACAGCGAGCTCTCGCAGCGATCTCTTGATGGCTCGTTCGCAGGCGAGTTCAATGTAGAAGGCCGGTTTATCACTGCTGAGGTGAAAGGGCGTCGATACTGGTACTTCGATCTACCGGATGGGGCGGGCGGCAAGAAGCGAACATACGTCGGCCCTGTCGAGGATCCTGAGATCACAAGACGGGTCGAAACTTTCAAAGATTTAAAGGCAGGCATCCGTGAGCGCCGAAAGTTGGTGTCAACTCTCGTGCGCGAAGCGTATCTACCCCGCCCGGAAAGGCAAACGGGGGACATTGTGCAGGCGTTGGCTGAGGCCGGTTTTTTCCGGTTGCGTGGCGTCCTGATCGGTACCGTCGCCTACCAGTGTTATCCGGCAGTATTAGGCGTTCGCCTGCCGGGGACGGCAATGCTTACGGCCGATGCGGATTTCGCTCAGTTCTATTCGATTTCGGTGGCTGTGGACGATCAAGTGCCGCCCATGCTCGAGACGCTGAAGAAGGTCGATCCGACATTCAGGGAGATCCCTCACCAAGCCGACGGTCGCTTCGCAACGCAGTACGCGTCTCGGAAGGGCTACAAGGTCGAATTCCTTACTCCAAATCGTGGTTCTGACGAATATGGCGGGCGACCGACACCCATGCCCGCACTCGGCGGAGCTGCGGCTCAGCCACTCCGATTCCTCGACTATCTGATTTACCATCCGATCCGAGCCGTTCTGCTGCACGGTGCCGGCGTGCTGGTGAATGTCCCCGCTCCGCAGCGGTACGCCATTCATAAACTCATCGTCGCCAGCCGTCGCCTGACGGACGATGACGGCATGGCGAAGAGTCGCAAGGACCGAGCACAGGCTGCCACCATAATGGAAGCCATGATCGAAACGCGACAGACGGAGGACTTGGCCGACGCCTTCATGGAAGCGTACGACCGTGGTCCAGCCTGGAAAGAGGCAATTCGCAAGAGCATAGACCAGCTCGAGATTGATGTTCGTCATCGTATTCGATCAGGGCTTACCGAGGGTATCCACAAGTTGGAGGAGAATCCCAACAACTACGATCTCCGGGAGAGAACTACGGCTTCACCCAAGTGAGACGCTGGTTGAACAGAGATCTTTTCTCAACCAAGGAGCCTCCAAAGGTAAGCCTTCTGTGCTGAGAAGATCGCCCCGACGCAAGCGTGCGATAGTCAGTAAGAGGGGCGTAGCTCCTAGCCGAGCCGAAGAGGGTGAGGATATCTGAGTTCGATCAACAACGGCAGGCTGCTCTTGCGGTGGTGCGCTGCTCGACGTTTTCGCATGCGAAGCTATCTACCTCCTGAGCAGCGGGAAGCCGTCTCGTAGTTGCCGCTCTGGTCCCTGATCTCTGATCGGAGGGAGGATCGATATGCCGTTCCGTCCTGCGAAAGCACTTGCCACGGCGACCATGCTCCTTGGCTTGCCGGCGTTTGCTGAGGACACTGTGCGGGTATCGGGTTGGGGCGGGTCCGAGGTCGCCATCGTCAACGGCTTATTAACCAACGTTCTTGCCGACGAGCTCGAAAAAGCCGGCATCACGGTAACGTACGAACCCGTTGATGGCGACTTTTCGCAATTCATTATCAACGGCCTTTCGGCGGGCACCGCTCCAGACCTCTTCTACGTCGATATCTTCTGGGCGCGCTCCATTTTCAGCGCCGGGCAAGCAGCACCGGTAACGGAGGACGTTTTCGGTTTTGCAGCCAATCTCCTCGAAGCCTTCACCTATGATGGGAAGCTTTACGCGATCCCGAAGGACTTCAACACGCTGGCGGTACATTTCAACAAGGACATCTTCGATGATGCGGGAGTTGCCTATCCAAGCGACGACGATACCTGGACGACGCTGCAGGAGAAACTCGTAGCGGTGCACAAGGCTCTTCCGGAGGTCGATGGCCTCTGCATCGTTCCGGAATATGCCCGCTTCGGCGCCTTTGCAGTGTCGACGGGCTGGCGCCCTTTCGACAGTCGGGGAAAAACTATGCTCGATGAGCGTTTTCAGCGGGCTTTCGATTTTTACACCGGCCTCGTGAAGTCTGGGGCCGCCGTTATGGCCGCCGACGCAGGTCAAAGCTGGAGCGGCGGTTGCTTGGCGTCCGAGCGGGCTGCCACAGCGATCGAGGGCGCCTGGATCATCAGCGCCCTGCGCGATAGTGCTCCAAACATGAGCCTCGGCACTGCCCGGATGCCGAAAGACCCTGAAAGCGGCAAACGAGGAAATATCGTCTTTACCGTCGGTTGGACCGTCAATGCGGCCTCGAAAGTCCGTAAGGCTGCTGCAAAGGTCGCTGAGCTCCTGACCACAGAGGAGGCCCAGCAATGGGTTTTGGAGCAAGGGCTGGCCCTCCCGAGCAGGACCGCACTGGCTCACAACCCCTGGTTACGGGGCGGCCAGTCCGAACAGATGACAAGCCGAGTGGTTTTTGAAGGCCTCTCGGACGATCACGTCACGCCATATTTCTTTGGAAACGTCGGAGGAAGTTGGATGCAGCCAATCAATGCTGCGCTCAATGCTGTCATCCTCGGGGAGGCGGATGCCGACACCGCTTTGGCATCGGCACAAAGCGTCTTCGATCGGATGCTCGCAAAGTAAGGCCGAGTTCTCGGATGCGCAACGTGAAGCAGGGCACCTGCGGGAGGGGATGCATGTCGCGAGCAGGTTCGGAAGAGAGGAGCGGCTGGCTCTTCGTATTGCCCTTTACAATCTCGATGGCGCTGTTTTTCGTCTACGCGATCGTCCGGACAGCCTGCTACAGCTTTACCGATTTCGACTTGTTCAAGGGACCGGGCTTCGTCGGGCTGTCCAATTACACTGCACTCGTCTCCGATGAACTTTTCCTTATCGCCCTGCGCAACACGATCGGCTTCTCGCTCATCGTCACAACAGTCCAGAGCATGCTTGCGCTTGCCCTGGCGGTTCTCGCGAATCATGCCGTCCGGGCGAGGGGGCTCATTCGTACGGTGTTTTACCTGCCATCGATCATGTCCAGTGCGGCCATGACGCTTATCTTTCTCTGGCTTTTTCAGAGAGATGGCTTCATGACCGCGATTGTCAGCGTCGTGCTTACTTATCGCGGGCACATTCTATCGTTCTTCATGGGCTTGGTTGCGTTGCAGGGCGCACTCGTTCTCAACGCGCGGCGCAGCTATGAAGGGATCTCCATCCTCGATCCCTTCTTTCTGCTCGCGGCCGCCTTTGGCGCATTGACGCTTGTCGTTACCTGCGCCCTCTCGGGATTGCTGCCTGTTTTCGATAACGATCTGCTTATCTCATGGCTAAATACCCAGCAGCATTTCCTTTTCATGCCGGTCACGCTGTGGTCCGTGGCGTTGATGAATGTCTTCACGACGGTTCCGACGCTGATGCTGCTGTTCCTGGCGGGGCTACAGTCGATCCCGAACGCCTTGTACGACGCAGCCGAGATCGACGGGGCCAACGCTTTCCAGCGATTTCGCCACATAACCGTGCCGGCGCTCAGGCCGGTGACCTTCGCCGTCGTTACGATGGGCGTTATCGGTACTCTGCAGATGTTCGACCAGGTCGCTATTCTGGGAGATGCGGCGCCCCTCGCAAGCCGCGTCACGCTTGCCTACTACATTTATGAGAACGCCTTTCCGGCTGGCGCCTCGTCCAGGATTGGCGTGGCGAGTGCCGCTGCGCTCGTCCTTGGCATTCTCACAATCGCAGTCGTCTACGTGCAAAAATCGGTTGGTGTGAAGGAAAGGGCCGACTGATGGCGAGGATGACCGCCGTGACTGCTTCGCCCCCGCGCCGCCGTCTGCCGGTTGTCGCACTCCGCCGGCGGCAGCTTGCGGCACGCGCCTGGTTGTATATGACCTTTCTTGCCGTCGCGACCGTGATGGGGGGGATGTTCGTTCTTGCCTTCATGGCGAGCCTGAAGGTCGATCCACTCGAAAGACCATTCCGCATCTATTTCGATCAAATCAATCCGGCCGCATGGATTGCCGCGGCGCGTTTGGGACATGAGGGCGCGGGCGACGCTTTGTGGGGAGGGTTTTCTTATGGAGCCAAAGTCGAGTTCAGTGTCACCTACGCGGCGGTCGCCGACATCGTCGAACCGAAGGCCGAGATTCCTCGTCGGCGCCCGGGATCGGGCATCGCCGCTGCGCTCATGCGGGACTATGCGGCGGATTACGCGTCGATTGCCCTGAAAAGTTCCAGTTCGGCAACGATGGAGGTTCATGACGAAAGCGGCATTCGGCGAGTGTGGCAGACTCGAACATTCGTCTATGAGATCGCCTACCGTACCGACCGCCGGAACGGGCCGCGGATCGAACGCACGCCGCTCAATCTGACCGCTCCGCCTTCTCAAACGCTTATCGACAGTCCGATTTCGCCATCGCAATCCGAGCGTCGTGGACGTCTGCTGAGTTGGGACAACATCACACCAGGCGCTCTCGGGTTGATCTTCAACAACTACCGGCGAGTTATAAACGAGACGGCTGACCTGCAGACAGGGAAGAGCCTGTTCGGAAGCTGGCTGGTCAATAGTCTTGCCATCGCTACCGGGCGCCTGGTCCTGACGCTCGTCGTCGCCAGCCTTGCCGGATATGCGCTCGCGCGGCTCAAGTTCAGGGGCAGCCGGCTACTGTTCGCAGCACTGATCTTCTCAATGACGATTCCGGCGCAAGTGACCTTCGTCTCAAACTATTTGATTTTCCGGGACCTGTCGCTTCTAAATACCCCCTGGAGCGTAATCGTTGTTTTCGTCGCCTCGGCCAATGTCCTGTTAATGAAGCAGTTTTTCGAGGGGTTCCCAAGAGAGATAGAGGAAGCTGCCATCGTCGATGGCGCTAACCGTTTTCAGGTCTTTTGGAAGATCGTTCTGCCAAACGCCAAGCCGGCTTTGTTGGTCAACGCGATTCTCGCCTTTCAAGGCGCTTGGAACGACTTCTTTTGGCCCCTTGTCCTTATCACCAGCCCACCTGAAGCGCTGACGGTCCAAGTCGGGCTCCTCAGCCTACGTCGTTCGTTTGGGGGTGTGCAGGGCGATTGGGGCCTCGTTCTGGCAGGTGCGTTCCTCTCGGTCGTGCCGGTCCTCATCCTTTTCGTGCTCTTCCAGCGGCACATTGTCCCCACTCAGTTTACTAAGGGCGTCACATAAACTCCCGGTTTGGTGGCTACCCGGAGAGATCGTCCAGGCCGGATAGTCTGACACAGCGCCGTCTCAGACGGCGGCAAGCATAGGCGGGCAGGAACCGCATTGCGACTTAGATAGGCTCCGACAATCCGGCTTGTCAGCTCCAGCTTCCGCTCCGCATTGCTCGAACCCGATTCGCTCAATATCGTCTCCTTTGCTTGCTGTCGTTCAGTTCGGTTCGGTCAAAGTGCAGGTATTTCGGCCGGAACGAAGGCGGCAGACGGTTATTTCCGGAAGGGGCGCCGCAAGCGAAACTACCAGCCGCCGGAGGCGTTCTTCATCCCGTGAGTTTAACATCAGGAGAACAGCCAATGGCGGACGACAGCACCACGACAATCCGGGCCACGTTCGAAACACGCGAAGCAGCCGATCTGGCGGTCGAGCATCTGGTCCAGCAGCACGGGATTTCGAGGCCCGATATCTTCGTTCAGTCGGCAAGCGACCGGAACACTGCGGGTGCGAGGCCTTCGGGCGGGGATGCCTCTCATGACGGGGGCGCCCGTCGAGACGCGCCGCTCGCAGGCGAGATCGAGGTCTCGGCCGATATCGCGTCCAGCCAGGTCACCGCCGTCCGGCGCAGTCTTGGAGATGCCGGCGCCATCCGTGTGTCGAGCCGCTGAGCATGGCCAACAATCTTGCAAAATACAGCGCCATACGTGATTTCAAGAAGACTAGCGAACCGAGCGGCGAGACGCATGTCAGATCAAGGCGGACAGGGTGATCTCTGCACGCGCGTTGGGACGCCGATCGCCGCCTCTGGACGGTGCCCTACCGCTCATTTGAAGAACTCCGGCAACGCTGGCCGGCAATCGAGGCGGCCGCCGAGCGCAATGAGCCGGAAGCAAGGCGGGCGCGGCGCGAGGCGATCGAGGGGACCGAGCAGGACGAAGCACGCAGAGCCAGGACAAGGGAGCGGCGGCGGAAGCGCTACCCGGCTCCCAGCAATGACGCCCCGCCCTTGGATCGCGCGATCGGCACGCATGTCGGCGTCGTGTTCTTTATCGGCACTGACGGAGAACTGGCGGACCCACCACGGTCAGCGCATTCTACTTTCCCGCAGTGGATGGCGAGGAGTATGTCTGGGCGTCGTGGCGGCCGGGCTCGCTGGACGAACTAGTGGCAACTTGGCCGTCGCGGACGCCACCGGAACAGCACGAACTGAATCGCGGCTGGTGGATGCCGACGCCCGAGGAGTTACGAGACGCGCGCCGCAACGCCAGATCCAGACGGCGGGTCAAAAAGCGCCAGCATAATGACAACTGATCCGCTGAAAGACCAGAGGAGAGCGCTTGAGGCGTTCCAAAGCCTGCCGCCGATCGAGCCGCGCGAACTCGTCGGCCTATGAAAAGGGCGTAGCATTCCGGCCGGCCATTCGTTCGACGGTGTGATGGAAAATTTCGACTGGTTCGGCAAGCGCTTCAACTCGGACATGCGCGCGGACGCCTTGCTGTTTCGCTCAGGCGAGCGCCGCCTGATCGCCATCGATACAAGGTGGATACCGCTTGGCCTGACGCTGCGTTTCCACCAAGTCGGCAGGACGCGGGTCGCGGGAAACCTGTTTTCATATATTGAGCGCCGTCTTCGGGCACTTCAAGTGTCCGTTGTTAGACCAGGCGATACCTTATAGGTTGGAACGACACCCGGGAGATTGGAAACATGGCGCTCAAGCGGATGGACAACGTCGGAATCGTCGTCGAAGATCTCGAAGGGACGATTGAGTTCTTTCGCGAGCTCGGCCTCGAGCTCGAAGGGCAGGCCACGATCGAAGGAGAATGGGCGGGACGTGTTACTGGGCTGGGCGATCAGCATGTCGAAATTGCCATGATGCGCACCCCTGATGGACACAGCCGGCTAGAGCTCTCCCGCTTCCTCAGGCCATCTGTCGTCGCGGATCACCGGAACGCCCCGGTCAACGCTCTCGGCTACCTCCGCGTCATGTTCACCGTCGACGACATCAACGAGACGCTGGACAGGCTTCGCAGCCGCGGCGCGCAGCTCGTAGGCGAAGTCGTCGACTATGAAGACGTCTATCGGCTCTGCTACATCCGTGGGCCCGAAGGGCTTCTCATCGGACTCGCCCAAGAACTCGGCTGAGCAACATGTCAGAAGTATGGTGCAGCGCTTTGCCAAGGCGGCGCCGAGATTGCCGCCGGCGCCGGTAACGTCTTGGACAATCACCTGCTGGCCGAGATCCTCTTTGCTTGAGTTCACAACGACTCACTCTGGCACATTTCGATGCCGTGCGGGGGCCGTCCACCCCAACAGAAGCGAGCACTCGGCGAGGGATCGAACTTACAAGGTATTGACGCAAAGCCCGTTACAGAAGATCGCTTACTCGTTGGGGCTTGAGCGGCGAAAGATTGCAAGCAGTCCTTTATTCATCGGCCTGAGGTGCCTGGGCGCCTAGCCCTTATACTCTCGATGTGCGGCAGCGGTGGGCACTGGCGAAACAGAGCATGGTTGTTGTCGGGCGACATGCACAATTGACCCCCTAGCGACACAAAGAACTGACCCCTCTCGTTAGAGAGGAGGAATAGATGTCGATTGAGAATTCGATGAATCCTGCATTGCCGAGAGGGATGCGGGGAGATGCGATGCTTGAACCTGACGAAGTGATGTCGATGGTGCGTCTGCATAAGAGTGGCTGGGGAGCCAAACGGATAGCGAAGGAATTCAAGTGCGCCCGCAATACGGTTCGCCGTTATCTCCGGGAAGGCGGGACTATTGCTTACAAAGGACGCCCGCGCGCGTCGGCGCTGGATGGTCTGGATGAGTGGTTGCGGGAGCGCTTCTTCCGCCACGAAGGCAACGCGGACGTCATTCGCCAGGAGCTGGAAAGCGAGCACGGGATCGCCATCAGCCTACGGCAGGTGGAGCGCCGGGTTCGGGAATGGCGGCGTGAACTGAAAGCGCAGAAGCGGGCGACGGTGCGCTATGAGACGGCGCCTGGCCATCAGATGCAGATCGATTTCGGCGACACGCGGGTCTGGATCGGCGGCGAGCGGGTGCGGATTCATGTGTTTGTCGCCACGCTCGGCTATTCGCGCCGGCTGCATATCCGGGCTTCGCAGCGGCAGCGGCAGACGGACTGGTTCGAGGGGATGGAGGGCGCTTTCCTGCGCTTTGGCGGCGTTCCCGCGGAAGTGCTGATCGACAATGCGAAGGCGCTGGTCGAGCACCATGATGCGGTGACACGCGAGGTCAGGTTCAATGCCCGGCTCCACGCCTTTGCCCGTTACTGGGGCTTCAGGCCGCGCGCCTGCGCTCCGTATCGGGCGCGCACGAAGGAGCAGACATCACGATGCACCTTGTTGGATTTGTTGAGCGTCCATTAACCGGGGTTGGCGGCTACCATAGCGGCCGCCGACGCCTTTTGCGAGTCTGACGTTGCCCGGTGG
>NZ_JBQEMS010000052.1:0-5855 GCF_052044265.1 Sinorhizobium sp. 22678
CCCGCACGCGAAAGCATGGAATTCGACGTTGTGATCGTTGGTGGGGGACCTGCGGGGCTTTCGGCGGCGATCCGGCTGAAGCAGGTCAATCCGGAGCTCTCGGTCGTCGTGCTCGAAAAGGGCGCCGAAGTCGGCGCGCATATCCTGTCGGGCGCCGTCGTCGATCCCATCGGCATCGACCGGCTGCTGCCGGACTGGCGCAAGGACGCCGACCGTCCGTTCAAGACCGAAGTGAAGGACGACCACTTCCTGTTCTTGGGCCCGGCCGGCTCGATCCGCCTGCCGAACTTTTTGATGCCGCCGCTGATGAACAATCACGGCAATTACATCGTCTCTCTCGGCAACGTCTGTCGCTGGCTGGCGACAAAGGCGGAAGAACTCGGCGTCGAAATCTATCCGGGCTTTGCCGCAACCGAAGTGCTCTACAACGACGAGGGTGCCGTCATCGGCGTTGCCACCGGCGACATGGGTATCGAGAGGAACGGCGAGCCGGGACCGAACTTCGCCCGCGGCATGGCGCTGCTCGGCAAATACACGCTGATCGGCGAGGGCGTGCGCGGCTCGCTCGCCAAGCAGCTGATTTCGAAGTTCGATCTGTCGAAAGACCGCGACGTCCAGAAGTTCGGCATCGGCCTGAAAGAGCTCTGGCAGGTTAAGCCCGAGAACCACCGTCCGGGCCTGGTGCAGCACTCGTTCGGCTGGCCGCTCGGCATGAAGACCGGTGGTGGTTCGTTCCTGTACCATCTGGAAGACAACCTCGTCGCGGTCGGCTTCGTCGTGCACCTGAACTATAAGAACCCATACCTCTTCCCGTTCGAGGAGTTCCAGCGGTTCAAGACCCATCCGGCCATCCGCGGCACCTTTGAAGGCGGCAAGCGGCTGTCCTATGGCGCTCGCGCCATCACCGAGGGTGGCTACCAGTCGGTGCCGAAGCTGTCGTTCCCAGGCGGTGCGCTGATCGGCTGTTCGGCCGGTCTCGTCAACGTGCCGCGCATCAAGGGCAGCCACAATGCGGTGCTGTCTGGCATGCTGGCGGCTGACAAACTGGCAGAAGCGATCGCGTCGGGCAGGGCCAATGACGAGCCGGTCGAGATCGAGAACGAATGGCGCCAGACCGATATCGGCAAGGACCTGAAGCGGGTCAGGAACGTCAAGCCGCTGTGGTCGAAATTCGGCACGGCGATCGGCGTGGCACTCGGCGGTCTCGACATGTGGACCAACCAGTTGTTCGGTCTGTCGCTGTTCGGCACGCTGAAGCACGGCAAGAGCGATGCGCAGAGCCTCGAGCCGGCAGCAAAGCACACGAAGATCGATTACCCGAAACCCGATGGCGTGTTGACCTTCGATCGTCTGTCCTCGGTGTTCCTGTCGAACACCAACCACGAGGAGGATCAGCCGGTGCATCTGCAGGTCAAGGACATGAGCCTGCAGAAGCGCTCCGAGCACGACATCTATGCCGGCCCGTCGACGCGCTACTGTCCGGCTGGCGTCTACGAGTGGGTGGAGAAGAACGGCAAGCCGGTCGTCGTCATCAACGCGCAGAACTGCGTGCACTGCAAGACCTGCGACATCAAGGACCCGAACCAGAACATCAACTGGGTGCCGCCGCAGGGCGGCGAAGGCCCCGTCTATCCGAACATGTGAATTTTGCACAGCATCGGCTTATAAAATAGATGATGTCTTCTCCGGCAACCGTTTCGTATGTTGCCTTTAGGCAGTGCACCTCATTCTGGTGCCTCGAAAATGGAGCCCACCAGTTGCCGGCGAGCCTTTCTCCGCAGCGCGCTCCAAGCCAGCCCCTTGCCCAGATAGTCAAAAGGGGTCGGCGGCCATTTCCGCGGCGTCCGGTTGACGATCCAGAAATCGGTGAGGTCGCTGCTGACGTCGTTGAGCATGTGCGAGACGGTCTGGCCGTGCAGATGGTTGATCGCCAGCCCATGGCCCCAGCACCCGCCAACATAGATCACGCGCCGGTCGCCGAGCGTCGTCAGGTGCGGCACCAGGTCCATCGTCCCGGACATGTGCCCGCCCCAAGTCTGGGCGATGCGAATATCGCTCAACTGCGGGAAAATCCGCTTGAGATGCTGCAGTGAAACTTCTCCGCCCTCCGCGCTGGCCGTCGGCTCCATTTCGCCGAACATCGAGTGCCCGCCGTAATAGATCCAGTAGAACTGGATACGACCGTCGGCGGTGGGCGCCATGTAGTGGAACAGGTCGAGCGTACTTTCGATCGCATTGCCGCGCGGCCAACCGATCGCCTGCCATTGTGCGGGCGTCAGGCGCTCCGTCACCGCGCCTCGTGCGAAGACCGGGGATTGAAACCGGCGTAACTCGCGTCCGACAGGGCCTTCAAGCATGTGGGTGAAAGCGTTGGTCGCGATCACCACCGTGCTTGCAAGAATCTCCCCGCGCGGAGTGACGATCCGGACGCCCGATGCCAGGCGCTCGATGTGAATGGCGGGGCTGTTTTCGTAGACACGCGCGCCGGCGGCTTCCGCGAGGCGTTTCAGTTCGCGCACCTGCTTGCAGGGGTTAAGCAGGCCAAGATTGGGATCGAACAATGCCGCCTTGAAATTCGGATTGCCGGCAAATTCCGCCTGCAAGCTAGGCCCGTCCATCCACTGCAGCCCCTGCATGCCGAACTCGGAATACATCGCCTGCAGGGCGCGGGCGTCGTCTACCCAGCGTTCGTCGAAGGCCACCCGCATCAGACCCGGATGCCGGTAGTCACACTGGAGCCCGTTGCTCTCGATGATCTCGCGTGTATAGACCATCGCGCGCAGACAGTAATCGAACGCCGCCTTCGAGCGCTCGAGGCCGTATTTTCGGCGGATAGTGAACTGATCCATACCGAACTGCGGCATGATCCAGCCAGCGGCGCGGCCGCTGGCCCCGAAACCAACGATCTCGCCTTCGATCAGCACGATGCGGCCGGTACCGTCCTTCGCCGCATGCCAGGCAGTGGACATACCGGCGATTCCACCGCCAATGATGGCGACATCGCAATCGATCCGCCCATCCACGGCATGGTTCGGGGCATACATGCCGTAGTCATGCAGCCAGAAGGATTTTCCCGAATGGGGCGCTGATCCGTGAGCCTGCATGATCACAGTGCCTCGTGTCAGTTTGACTGGGGGAGATAGGCGACGGCCGTCGTCTCGACGCGGATCGCCGGGCTGGTAAAGCCGACTACTTCCATGCCCGCGACCGAGGGCCCCTCCTCGCCGAAGAAGGCCTGGCGATGCGGGAACAGCGTCTCGTTGAACTCGTCCACACTGACATTGTAGTAGATGGTTTCGCTGACCACATCGCGCGGCGCGCCGCCGGACTTTGGCAGGGTGCTGCCGAGGATCTCGTAGATCCGCTTCATCTGCGCGGCCGGGTCGTCGGCATGGATTTCGTTGCCTCGTCATCTGTGGACGTCAGGCCACCGATGAAAAGATAATCGCCGGCACGAACGGCCATTGACATACAATAGTGCTTCTCCATCTCAGGAAGCATGTGGAAAAATAGCGGTTTCTTTGGCATGCCAGTTCCTGGTCGAAAATTAAGATATGATCAAGGCAGAGTGGCTTCACTCGATGCGGCGTTAGCCAGTGAGACCGGGCGGCGCCTTAAAGCGACGTGAGGACGTTGGGTTTGAGGCAGAGCGCATTTCAGTTTCCACCTTGTCCGCAGTTAGCAGGCCGGACTCGATTGCGCCATCCATAAAGCCTACCCAATTTCGCCCGAGATAGTCGCCGGCGAAATGGACATGGCCGTCCGGCGTCTTGAAGGCCTTTGCGATCCGCACGTTCTGTGTCGGCCGCGCCATGTGCCAGGTGCCAAGTGAGAACTCGTCGTTTGCCCAGTCGTGCCCGGTGGTCGAAACTGCCTTCAATTCGGGGTGAAGGCTGGCAAGCACCGCGTTGACTTCGTCGAGGTTCTTCGGGTCGAAAGCCGCGCCATCCGTGCCGAAGCCGACGTAGATGCGGGTTTCGCCCTCTACACGGATGGGGTTGAGGAGGCTAAGTGGTGTGCCGGGCGGAGCGATGACGGCATGGCCGGTGGCTTCGCCTTCCGTGCGGAACAGTACTTTCATGCCCTTTGCGGCATGTTCCTCGTGCGAAAGGACTAGTTTGTCCTGCGCAAGCGCCGGCGTGAACCGGATGTTTTTCAGACAGTTCATCGGGACGGCGCAGACTAGTTTCTTCGCCGTGAAGCGACGGCCGTCACGGGTCGTCGCTGTGACGCCGCGCTCGTCCTGCACCACGTCGGCGACGGGGGAGTTGAGGCGGATGTCGAGATTGGCGCGTTCCGCCATATAGGTGATGAGGGATGTAACGCCACTGTCGACCTTGTAGCGGGCGAGGCAATCGATCATCAGCCCAATATCCCAGCCGGAAATGGACCACCAGCGCAGCTGGGACAGGTATCCGGACTGGTCCAGCGGCGCGTTCGTCTGGGCACTCACCTCAGCGGCGAAGGCTGCTTTCTCGAGCGGCGATAGGCCCATCCGGTCGAGTACGTCCTGAACGCTCAGCGTGTCGAGTTCCTCAGCCTCTGCGATCGCTTCGAGACTGTAGGGCCTGTCCATGCGCGGACCATCCGGCGTATCGCCGGCGAATTTCTTCCAGGCACTTTGAAGGATCGCCCGGAACTCACGGAACTCGATGTCCTGCGGCTTGCCGTCTACCCAGATGGTGAGCGGCGGCAACCAGGGATCTTCATGCAGCTTCAGGCCGGAGCGAACGAATTCTGCCCAGACATAGGGCTGGAACCAGTGGATCCACGTACAGCCCAACTCAACCTTATGGCCGTCGAGGTCCGACGTCCAGGCGCGCCCGCCGATGCGATCTCGCGCCTCAAGCACGGCGACCTTGCGGCCGTTGTTCTTCAATTCGCGGGCCGCCGTGACGCCGGCGAAGCCGGCACCAAGCACGATGACGTCGAAATCGGTTTCTTGTTCCATGCAAATTCCCCCTCAATGACGGCATGCCGTGATCGGTGACGGGCTCGCCGATGCGGCAGTCGCGATCTTGTGAAGCCCGTAAGATCGCCTCCTCAAGCGCCCGAATTTATTATTCAAAGTTATATTACGACTGGGTATACGGCAAGCACCGTTCAATCTCTGCGCGCCATTCAGATGTCGCCGTTTCTAATAAAAGGTTAGCGCGGAAGGCGGGCGATGAGGCTGGGAAACTTGAGAAAATAACTTTTCAATCAATCTGTTGACGCAAATCGCTTTGAGGCCACCCAAAACTCTCTCTGGCCGGATGGAATAATGAAAGCATTTGGCGTTTTGGGGCTTACCTTGTCTTGATATTTCACGGTATGAATAATTAATGTGGTGAAACCTACTCGAAACAAGGTCCAGCAAATGAAGCGCTTTCGTATTGGTCAGATCGTTCCGAGCTCCAACATCACGATGGAAACGAAAATACCGGCACTATTGCGGGCTCGCGAACTCGTGTCGCCAGAGCGGTTCACTTTTCACTCCTCCCGCATGCGGATGAAGCATGTAACCGCCGAGGAATTGAAGGCCACAGGGACAGCGACCATTGCCCCTCGAACTTTCGGACGCGCGCGTCGATGTTATGGGTTATGCCTGTCTGGTAGCAATCATGGCAATGGGGCATGGCTACCATCGCCAGTCACGGGAGCGCCTGCACAAGGCGACGGTCGACAACGGCAATCCCGCACCAGTGGTGACGTCGGCCGGTGCGCTGGTCGAGGGCATCCAGGCGATGGGCGCGAAGAAAATCGCGCTCGTCGCGCCTTACATGAAGCCGCTCACTGAGCTCGTCGTGGACTACATCCGCAACGAAGGCATCGAGGTCAGCGTATGGCGCGCGCTCGAAATTTCCGACAACCTC
>NZ_JBQEMS010000053.1:0-5201 GCF_052044265.1 Sinorhizobium sp. 22678
CCGTCGAGTGGATCGGCGAACGCGTCGCAGCGTTTTTTGCGCTGTTGGCTTACCAGCTCCCTATATAGGATCGTCCATTCAAGTAGCATCTCGTTTCTCCGGGCATCTGGCGTTACCCGGAAAATGGTTCGAGAGGCCATGCAACTGTAGAGGCGCGAACGAAAGCCATCTTTCATGGATGAAAGTCGAACCGGATGAAAGTCGAAAACTGGGAAGATCTTCGTCTCTTTTTGCACGTCGCCGAGCAAGGCGGGCTTGCGGGTGCCGCTGAGAAGACGGGGATCAGCGCGCCGACCATTGGGCGACGGATGCTGGCGCTGGAACGTGCCACGGGACGAGCGCTGTTCGTCAGGGCGCGGACGGGATACGAGCTCGCACCGGACGGGCAGATATTGCTGGACCGCGTGAGGGCGATGCAGGAGGCAGCGCAGGACATCGTCGATTGGCAAGAGACGGTGCATTCGATGCCGATCGTACGGCTTATTTCCGACAACACGATGTCGTGCTTCACGGCAACAAGCCTTCGGCACCTTTGGACACCGCACGATACTTTTCGCCTTTGTTTCAAGACAACTGAGGCCGCGATCGACCTGACACACCGCGACGTGGACATTGGACTCGCCGCGGAGCGGCCGCAGTTGGGCAATGTCGCGGTCCGGCGTTCCGTCGCCGTCGCCTATGCGCCCTACTGCGCCCAAGGTTTTGACCACCGGCGCCATTGCAACTGGGTTTCGCTGGGTACGGACGTCGCCAACCAGCCGTGGAAGCGGTGGGCATTCGAACAGCCGGGCCGACACATCACGAACTGGGTAAACTCACCGCGGATGATGTTCGATCTAGTGAAGGCGGGAGCGGGCATCAGCGTGATGCCATGTTTCATCGGTGATAGCGATCCAGGCTTCGTCCGGGCGGGGCGGGTGATCGATGAGCTCGGCCATGATCTCTGGATGGTCCTGCATGACGACGAACGCGGCCGGGAAGCCGTGCGCACGGTCGCAGACCGGCTTTCGGCGCTGCTCGCTGCAAATGCTTCTCTTTTTTTGGGGTCGAATGGGCGCGATCCCCTTTGAACCGAACCAGGATGGCAGCACGCAAGGGGGTGAGCTCGTCTATGTCGGCGAAGTCGGTACGGCCTTTTCGCGACGGATGGCGACGGAGTTACGCAAGCTGCTCGAGGCGATCGTCGCGAGAAACCCACTGTTAACTGAAGCGGAACAACGCGATATTCACCGAGCCGCTGCTTTTGCCGAAGTCGAATTTCGCGCTTGGACTGCCGATACGAAGTTGAGATCAGGGTATCTAACCGAGGCGGCAAATCGCGGCATTCCCCTGCCCGAAGCGATGCAGCAGTCACTGCATAAGTCGGTGAGCCAGGCGGCGAGTTAATACACACCGCGGAACGGAAGAACGGACGAGCGGCGCGGCTGATTGTCTAAGGCGTGCGGAACGGGCACACCGATTCAGAGACGCTATGGGTGTGGCGTGATCAGCGACAGCGTCGGAAAGTAGGTGCGATACCGTCCGATATTGCGGGTCAGAAGCGGAAGCTGGCTAACTGCAGCATGCGCGCCAATGAAAAAGTCGGGTAGGACGCCAGTCCTTGATCCTCCTGCCCGGCGATATTGCGTGAACACCTTTCCTGCGAGGAAAAGCGCGGCTCGAGGAATTGGCGTCATCTCCAGTCCAGCCTCCTAGCTGTAACTGTCGTTGTCATCTGCGTTCCTCGGTAATGCCAGATACACGGCAGGTATTACTTTGTGCAGGCGATTTCAAGGATAGCTGGGAATCCCACCGGTTTTGGACAGGGGTCATGAGCTATGACCGGCGGAACGCCACTACATCGTAGTCGTTCCTAGAAGCAGTGACCGCGTCGTCGTTTCGCCCCCCCCGGAGCCACTGCGGAATTGGCGAGCAACGGATCTTGCAGATGAATGCTGAGTCATAACGCCCTCCGCTCTCCCATCATTTGTCCTGAGCAGCGCCATCACATCGGACCAAGCGAAAGCTCGCCGAGGGAACGACATGGTCGTACAGCGACGCCGCCGTCGATGGGAGGCCATAGACTACTTGCGAGATTACCGTCCCAGTTTTCAGCAGAAACGGAAGCCGTGGCAATCAGGCGGCGCTGCGCCGCAAGTGCTTCAGCGCGACATACTCCCAGACGGCTACCACGAGCAGTATCGCACCTGAAAGCGCCTGGATCGCGGAGTTGGCGATGAAAGGCACAAGCGTGAAACTGGCTGCCAGCAAGCCGATGCCAAAGACATGCGAATACGGCAGGACGCGCGAAGACACCCCTTTCATCCACATTGTCCCTGCAAGGAACAGGATCGGCCCGCCGAGCTGCGCCAGCGCGCTATTGTATGTTCCGGATTGGTAAGGATGCGCCAGGCTGAAGTCTTCTGCGACGGCGGTGAAGATGATACCGCCCACGATCGGAAGGTGACCGTAGGTGAAGAGATACTGCGCGGTGGTTTGCGGTTTAGACGTATCCTCTGCCTTGTCAGCAGCGCGTTCCTGGCCGTCGTGAAAATAGATCCACCACATGAGAACGGTAGTCAGGAAGGAAAGACACAGCACCAGAGGCGTACCTTCAGTGTCCAGGTTTTCATACGTGTGTTTGCCGATCGTCAGTATGGTCTCCCCGAGCGCGATAATGACAAAAAGCGCGCTGCGTTCAGCGAGGTGTTCCCCGTCGATGTCGAGCGTTTCGCGCGGCGAAGCTCCGAGACGTGGTACCCAGTATCTGACCATCGGGCCTACGTATTCCAGAGCAAGTGCCACGATCCACAGGACGACGCGCAGATTCGGTTCGGACAGACCCCCCGTGATCCAGAAGATGCTTGAAATAATAAGCCAGACGGTAATCCGGAAGAAGGTCATGAACGAGGCCAAGTCGCCTCTTCGGAACGCATAGAGGGTGAACAGCGACCGGCTGACCTGCATGGCCGAATAGGCGACCGCAAAGACAAGGCCCATGCCCGCGAGGGCTTCCGGCAGCGCGATGGCCATTACCATGCCGCAGAACATCAGCGTAAAGAGCAGCAGGCGGACCGGTGAGATCTCGGTATCCAGAAGATCCATGACCCACGTCGTGTGGATCCATACCCACCAAAGCGCGAAGATGAAGAGCACTGCTTCAGCGGCGATGCCAAGACTGAAATCATCCGAAAGGCTCTCGGAAAGCTGAATCAACGCAAAAACGAAAACGAGATCGAAAAAGAGCTCAGGAAAGCTCGCCTTCGTCTGATCCGTATTTTCTTTCCGGAGCCAGTGCGTTTTGTTTTCGGCCATGTAACCCTTCATAACGATGAGAGCAGAGATATATAGCGCAGCGCTGAGTCAGGTGCCTTCGTTCCGACCGAAATATCTGCACGCTGCTGGCTCGATTCTTTTGTAATAGGCTGCGGAGAAGATCATTGACAGAAGCGCACCCAAATGGACGAACGCTTGAGCTCACCAGTCGCATCGTATCGGCTTATTTGAGCCGCAATATCATTGCCCCCGACGAACTCCCCCACCTTATCCAGCAAACCTACGGCGCACTGGGCGAGACGTCTGCGTCAGCGCAGAGCCCGCCCGCAGTTGAGGATCAACGGCCCGCGGTTCCGATCAAGAAGTCCGTGACCGACGACTTCATCGTATGCCTGGAGGACGGGAAGAAATTCAAATCTCTCAAGCGCCATCTAACGACTAAATACGGTTTGACGCCGGAGCAGTATCGCGAAAAATGGAAGCTTCCATCCGACTACCCGATGACCGCCCGCAACTATGCTCGATCATGTCCCAGGGAGTGGTGTAGGTGGCGGCTGGGTCGCCGCGTTCTCCGGCATGGCCGGTATGATCAGCGCGCCACGGCTGGCAGGCTGATGAGCGGATCATCGCTCATCTGGCTGATGGTTTCCAGCGTCATGTATCTGGCGCGCTGCACAGCCCATTCGTCGTTCTGCTCGAGCAGGATCGCGCCGACGAGGCGGACGATGGCGTCATCATTGGGGAAGATGCCGACGACCTCGGTCCTGCGCTTGATTTCGCCGTTGAGGCGCTCGATCGGGTTGGTCGAGTGCAGCTTGGCGCGGTGCTCCTTCGGGAAGCTCATGTAGGCGAGAACGTCTTCTTCGGCATCATCCATGATGACGGCGAGCTTGGGCACCTTCGGCCGGATCTGGTCGGCGACGGCGCGCCATTGGGCGCTTGCGGCTTCCGGTGTCTCCTGGGCGAAGGCGGTGGCGATGAAGGCGGAGACGACACGGCGGCCGCTCTTGCCGGCGTGGGCGAGAACGTTGCGCATGAAGTGGACCCGGCAGCGCTGCCATGTGGCGCTGAGAACCTTGGTGACGGCCGCCTTGAGGCCCTCGTGCGCATCGGAGACGACCAGCTTGACGCCGCGCAGTCCGCGCCGGGTCAGCTTGCGCAGGAACTCGGTCCAGATCGGTTCGGCCTCCGAGGTGCCGACCTCCATGCCCAGCACCTCCCGGCGACCGTCGCTGTTGACACCGACGGCGATGATCACGGCGACGGAGACGATCCGGCCGCCGCGGCGGACCTTCAGGTAGGTGGCATCGATCCATAGATATGGCCAGTCACCCTCGATCGGCCGATCGAGGAAGGCCTTGACCTTGCCGTCGATCTCCTCGCACAGCCGGCTGACCTGGCTCTTGGAGATGCCACTCATGCCCATGGCCTTGACCAGATCGTCGACCGAGCGGGTCGAGATTCCCTGCACATAGGCTTCCTGGATGACCGCCGTCAGCGCCTTCTCGGCCATGCGCCGCGGCTCCAGGAAGCCCGGAAAGTAAGAGCCCTTCCTGAGCTTCGGAATGCGCAGCTCGACGGTTCCGGCGCGCGTCTCCCAATCCCGCTCGCGGTAGCCGTTGCGTTGGGCCGTCCGCAGCGGGTTCTTCTCACCATAGCCGGCACCGGTGGCGGCCCCCACCTCCAGCTCCATCAGCCGCTCGGCGGCAAAACCGATCATCTCGCGCAAAAGATCGGCGTCGGGGGACTTCTCCACGAGCGCACGCAGGTTCATCATGTCGTCGGTCATCGGTGGTTCCTTCGAATCAGGTTGGTGTCAGCAACCCGACCCTACCGGAGAACATCGATGACCACCGCTCCGCCGCCCGCTCACTACGGCGCTGTGAAGGGCGCGCTCGCGAGCGGCTTCGCTACCGCCGAGCTACACCACCTGTGGGGACACGACC
>NZ_JBQEMS010000054.1:0-5115 GCF_052044265.1 Sinorhizobium sp. 22678
GGGCCTTCGCCGCCCTGCGGCGGCACCCAGTTGATGTTCTGGTTCGGGTCCTTGATGTCGCAGGTCTTGCAGTGCACGCAGTTCTGCGCGTTGATGACGACGACCGGCTTGCCGTTCTTCTCCACCCACTCGTAGACGCCAGCCGGACAGTAGCGCGTCGACGGGCCGGCATAGATGTCGTGCTCGGAGCGCTTCTGCAGGCTCATGTCCTTGACCTGCAGATGCACCGGCTGATCCTCCTCGTGGTTGGTGTTCGACAGGAACACCGAGGACAGACGATCGAAGGTCAACACGCCATCGGGTTTCGGGTAATCGATCTTCGTGTGCTTTGCTGCCGGCTCGAGGCTCTGCGCATCGCTCTTGCCGTGCTTCAGCGTGCCGAACAGCGACAGACCGAACAACTGGTTGGTCCACATGTCGAGACCGCCGAGTGCCACGCCGATCGCCGTGCCGAATTTCGACCACAGCGGCTTGACGTTCCTGACCCGCTTCAGGTCCTTGCCGATATCGGTCTGGCGCCATTCGTTCTCGATCTCGACCGGCTCGTCATTGGCCCTGCCCGACGCGATCGCTTCTGCCAGTTTGTCAGCCGCCAGCATGCCAGACAGCACCGCATTGTGGCTGCCCTTGATGCGCGGCACGTTGACGAGACCGGCCGAACAGCCGATCAGCGCACCGCCTGGGAACGACAGCTTCGGCACCGACTGGTAGCCACCCTCGGTGATGGCGCGAGCGCCATAGGACAGCCGCTTGCCGCCTTCAAAGGTGCCGCGGATGGCCGGATGGGTCTTGAACCGCTGGAACTCCTCGAACGGGAAGAGGTATGGGTTCTTATAGTTCAGGTGCACGACGAAGCCGACCGCGACGAGGTTGTCTTCCAGATGGTACAGGAACGAACCACCACCGGTCTTCATGCCGAGCGGCCAGCCGAACGAGTGCTGCACCAGGCCCGGACGGTGGTTCTCGGGCTTAACCTGCCAGAGCTCTTTCAGGCCGATGCCGAACTTCTGGACGTCGCGGTCTTTCGACAGATCGAACTTCGAAATCAGCTGCTTGGCGAGCGAGCCGCGCACGCCCTCGCCGATCAGCGTGTATTTGCCGAGCAGCGCCATGCCGCGGGCGAAGTTCGGTCCCGGCTCGCCGTTCCTCTCGATACCCATGTCGCCGGTGGCAACGCCGATGACGGCACCCTCGTCGTTGTAGAGCACTTCGGTTGCGGCAAAGCCCGGATAGATTTCGACGCCGAGTTCTTCCGCCTTTGTCGCCAGCCAGCGACAGACGTTGCCGAGAGAGACGATGTAATTGCCGTGATTGTTCATCAGCGGCGGCATCAAAAAGTTCGGCAGGCGGATCGAGCCGGCCGGGCCCAAGAACAGGAAGTGGTCGTCCTTCACTTCGGTCTTGAACGGACGGTCGGCGTCCTTGCGCCAGTCCGGCAGCAGCCGGTCGATGCCGATGGGATCGACGACGGCGCCCGACAGGATATGCGCGCCGACTTCGGCGCCCTTTTCGAGCACGACGACCGAGAGCTCCGGATTGACCTGCTTCAGCCGGATCGCCGCCGAAAGCCCCGCAGGTCCCCCACCAACGATCACAACGTCGAATTCCATGCTTTCGCGTGCGGGAATCTCACTCATGCGTTTTCACTGACTTGCAAACTTGGGTGGGGTCAAACCGGCGAACCGGTACGCAGCAATCACAGTGTTTGCCATTAGCATAGCAATCGTCATCGGACCTACGCCGCCGGGGACCGGCGTAATGGCACCTGCGACACGCGCCACTTCCTCGAACGCAACATCGCCGACGAGTTTCGTCTTCCCTTCGCCTTTCTCGGGAGCGGCAATCCGGTTAATCCCGACATCGATAACCGTTGCACCTGGCTGCACCCAGTCAGCTTTGACAAGGCCAGGGTGACCCGCTGCAACGACAACAATATCGGCGTTTCTGCAAAGACCGGGAACATCGCGCGTACCCTTATGCACCGTGGTAACCGTCGCATTGGCCTCCAGCAGCAGCGCTGACATCGGCTTTCCGAATAAGTTCGACTTGCCGATCACAACAGCGTGCAGCCCTGTAAGGTCGTCGCCATGGACATCGCGAACGAATACCATGGCACCTGCCGGTGTACAGGAAACCAGCCCGCCATCGAGATCGCCTGTTACGATTCTGCCAGCGTTCGCGAAATGTAGACCGTCTACATCCTTCGCCGGGGCAATGGCGCGAATGATCGTGTCTGACCGCAAATGACCTGGAAGAGGCAACTGAACGAGAATACCGTGTACGAGCGGGTCATCGTTGAGTGACTCGATGAGCGTCGCCAACTCTTCTTGGCTCGTATCCTCCGACAGTTCGTGCTTAATTGACAGGAAGCCGCACTCGTGGGCCATTTTAGCCTTCGAGGAGACATAGGCATGGCTAGCAGGGTCATTACCAACGATTACAACTGCGATACCTGCCTGCACGCCTGTGTTTGAATGTAATGCTTCGCCTGCGCTCTTCACCTGCGCTACGATGGCGGCGGCGATCTGTTTCCCATCAATGATTGCGGTCATCGGTGGTTACCCCATCCGTTCGGACGCGTAGCTTCCGGGGCTGGCCGGGAACACGACAGTCCTATTGCCATTAACAAAGGTGCGATGATGGATGTGCGCGTGGATCGCACGAGCCAGAACCTGACTTTCGACATCGCGCCCCAGCGACACGTAGTCGTCAGGGCTTTGGGCATGCGTGATACGAACGGTATCCTGCTCGATGATCGGGCCTTCATCGAGGTCTGCCGTCACATAGTGGGCAGTCGCGCCAATCAGCTTCACACCGCGCTCGTACGCTTGCTTGTAGGGATTTGCGCCCTTGAAGCTGGGCAGGAAGGAATGGTGAATGTTGATGATCCTGCCCGACATCTTGGCGCAGAGCTGGTCGGACAAAATCTGCATGTAGCGGGCGAGCACAACCAGCTCGGTACCCGTTTGATCAACAATTTCGAGCATACGCGCTTCCGCCTGGGGCTTGTTCGCCTTGGTTACCTTGATGTGGTGGAACGGAATGTCATGGTTCACGACCACCTTCTGATAGTCGAAGTGGTTGGAGACGACACCAACGATGTCGATCGGAAGCGCGCCAATCCTCCAGCGATAAAGGAGATCGTTCAAGCAGTGACCGAAGCGCGAGACCATAAGAAGGACTTTTGTCCTCTTATCTCCTTGATGAAACTCGTAGGACATTGAAAGTCGCTTTGCGACCTCATCAAAGCCTTCGCGGATATCACGCTCCGGGATACCGGTTTCCGACTTGAAGCCAATTCTCATGAAGAACCGGCCGGTCTCAAGATCATCGAACTGCGAGCTATCAAGGATATTACAACCCTTGTCAGTCAGATAGCCGGAGATCGCCGCAACGATTCCCCTTGTGGACTTGCATGACACCGTAAGAACCAGATTTTCCATAGTCACAGGCTACTCCATCTAACATCAGCAGACACTGGGCCGCCTGGAGGTGACCTCGCCGTCTCATGTGAAATTGCGGTTAAAGGGCTTTTTCAAGTTCGGGCAGGACATCGAACAGATCGCCAACGAGACCGTAATCGGCGACCTGGAAGATCGGCGCTTCCTCGTCCTTGTTGATCGCGACGATCACCTTCGAGTCCTTCATGCCGGCCAGATGCTGGATGGCGCCAGAAATGCCGCAGGCGATGTAGAGGTCGGGGGCAACAACCTTGCCGGTCTGGCCGATCTGCCAGTCGTTCGGCGCATAACCGGCATCGACAGCAGCACGGGAGGCACCGATGGCAGCGCCGAGCTTATCGGCAACTGGTACGATTACCTCGTCAAATTTGTCGGCAGAGCCAAGAGCGCGACCGCCAGAGATTACAATCTTCGCTGAGGTAAGTTCCGGGCGATCTGAAGCCGACAGCGCATCAGCAACAAAGGATGAAAGTCCTGAAGAAAGAGCTGCCGTTGAGATTTCCTCAACGGCAGCAGATGGGCTTTGGGAGGCCTGGGAGAACGAGGCGGTGCGAACCGTGATTACCTTCTTCGCATCGGACGACTTTACCGTCTGGATGGCATTGCCCGCATAGATCGGACGCTTGAACGTGTCGGCAGAGACGATCTCGACGATTTCCGAGACCTGCGCGACATCGAGCAGGGCAGCAACACGCGGCAGCACATTCTTGCCGACCGAGGTCGCAGCCGAGACGATGGCGTCATAGGAGCCGGCAAGCGACACGATGAGCGCTGCCAGCGGTTCGGCGAGGTTGTTGCCGAGGCTTGCATCGTCGGCGAGCAGGACCTTCGTCACGCCCGAGAGCTTTGCAGCCGCATCGGCCGCAGCCTTGGCACCAGAGCCGGCGACGAGCACATGCACGTCGGAACCGATCTTCGATGCTGCCGTCAGCGCCTTGGCGGTCTGGTCGGAAAGGGTTGCGTTGTCGTGATCTGCCAGAAGAAGAATGGCCATGGTTGTGTTCTCCCTTGATTCCTTCGGTTCATGCCCTTGTCCGAAAACCGGTTCCCACTTTTCGGGGCATGAACGCCTTAGAGCACGCCGGCTTCGGTCTTGAGCTTTTCGACCAGCTCGGCGACCGACTTAACCTTGACGCCTGCCTTGCGGCCCGACGGCTCCTCGGTCTTCAGCACCTTCAAGCGCGGGGCGGTATCGACGCCGAAATCGGCCGGCGACTTCTTGTCGAGCGGCTTCTTCTTCGCCTTCATGATGTTCGGCAGCGAAGCATAACGCGGCTCGTTGAGGCGCAGGTCCGTCGTCACCACGGCCGGAAGCTTGACTTCGATGGTCTGGAGACCACCATCGACTTCGCGCGTCACCTGGGCAGAACCGGATCCGACCTCAACCTTCGAGGCAAACGTCGCCTGCGGCCAGCCGAGCAGGGCCGACAGCATCTGACCGGTCTGATTCGAATCGTCGTCGATCGCCTGCTTGCCGACGATGATCAGGCCCGGCTGTTCGGCTTCCGCGACCCCCTTGAGGATCTTGGCGACGGCGAGCGGCTCGACGGCATCATCAGTCTCGACCAGGACGGCGCGATCCGCGCCCATGGCGAGCGCCGTGCGCAAGGTTTCTTCCGCCTTGGCCGGACCGACGGAGACGACCACAACTTCC
>NZ_JBQEMS010000055.1:0-4677 GCF_052044265.1 Sinorhizobium sp. 22678
AAGGAGCAGACATCACGATGCACCTTGTTGGATTTGTTGAGCGTCCATTAACCGGGGTTGGCGGCTACCATAGCGGCCGCCGACGCCTTTTGCGAGTCTGACGTTGCCCGGTGGCTCATACAGGTAGCGGTGGTTGGTAGCGTAGCGATGGCGCTTGAGAACGCCATCGCGTCCGAGTTGGTGTACGGTTGTGGCGCTTACGCCAAATCGACGAGCCACTTCCTCGCCAGTTAGCATGCCGCTCTCGCGCAACCGTTCGAACCGGGTCTTCAGCCCATAGGCACGACGAACGAGCATGACTTTCTTCAGGGTAAAAGCCTCACCGCGCCAGTTACGATGCCCGAGTGCGTTGAGACGACTGGCAATCTGCTGGTCGTTGTCGGTCTCCAGCAGTTCGTTGATCAGTGCCACAACCGCTTCCGGGGTCTTGCGGATCACGGCCATGGGCCGGGGACGAGCTACTGCCAGGCTTTGCGTGCGACCTCCGCGCCAGCGTATGTGCATGTTGATCTGCTCGTCGACCAGCAGTGTCACGTCTTCGATGAGGAGGCCAAGCATGCGTTTACGCTCGACCGGGCTCGTGCGCTTGTTGTTCCAGATGCGCGGAAAATCTGCGGCCAGCGCTCGGATCCGTTCCTGCATAGCGCCGTCCAGCAATGACTGGTCTGTCTCGTTCTGACGCTCATGTTCGCGCTGAAGCGTATCGAGGTCGCGTAGCTTGCCATTCCAGTCCGCTTCGAGTGCATCGGCAACCAAGCGGTTGTCGGGATCGACCTTCAGATAGCGGCGGCGTGCGAGTTCAGCCTCATACCGGGCGCGCTGTAACTGCTTGTCGCGCAGCGAGGCGGCTTGTTCGACACGTTGCGAGATCTCCTCCTGCACCGCAAGCGCGACCTCTATCGCCGTCGGTGCCATTGCTTCGAGTAGCAACGCGCTGACCGCTTCATCGATCGCTGGTCCTCTTGCCCATTGGCAAGCCTTGCCCGCGTGGCGCACGACGGCCTCGTTGCAGATGTAATAGGGACGAAGATTGCCCTCGAACTGTTCATAATGGACCCGCATGCGAGCGCCGCAACGACCGCACAAAACTCTTCCTTGCAATAAGCCGTTGCCTTGGCGAGGCATACGACCCCGCAGGCCCGGAGAAAAACCGACTGCATTTTGTTCGAGACTTGTTTGATTGCGCTCGAACTCGTCCCACGAGATGTAGCCTTCATGGGCCTGAGGGATGAGCACCTGCCAGTCGGACCTCGGCATCTTCTGCTGTACGGACTTAAGCTTGGCATTGTAGATCGTGCGTGTGCGTCCGTATGCGAAAGCACCAGCGTATCGTGGATTGTGCAAAATCTGGATCACGCGAGAGTGGTCGATCTCGCTCCACAGCACGTCGCCCTTGCCGATGCCGCGACGGATACGACGGGGAAACAGGATCTTCTCGTTACGCAGGCGGCGCACGACCGCACAGGCTGAGCCCACCTCCCGGAAGGTATCGAACAGCATGCGCACCGTGTCCTGGATCTGGCGATCCGGGTCGAGCACCACGCGCATATCAGGCGTGTAGACCAGTCCGATCGGCAACGGCAACTCGAGCTCGCCACGACGCGCCTTGTTGAGAATGCCGCCTTGCAGCCGAGACTTCAGGATGTGGAGTTCGGCCTCGCTCATCGTGCCCTTCAGGCCGAGCAGCATACGATCGTTGAACGACGCCGCGTCGTAGATACCATCTTCATCCATGATGAGCGTGCGCGACATGGCGGCCAACTCAAGAAGGCGATGCCAGTCAGCATTGTTGCGAGCCAGGCGAGATACTTCCAGCCCCAGCACGATGCCTGCGTGCCCCATCGCGACCTCGGTCACCAAGCGCTGAAATCCATCGCGCTCCTGCGACTGTGCGCCGGAAAGGCCGAGATCGTTGTCGATGACGTGGACGCGCTCAATCGGCCAACCCAGAGCGACCGCGCGGTCTCGTAATGCATATTGCCGTTTCGTGCTCTCGGTGTTCTCGAACACCTGACGAAGGGAGGATTGGCGGACGTAGAGAAATGCATCGCGCCGCAGGTGATCGGCACTAATCTTCATGGCATTATCAGTAGACATGGCTTCCTCCTGTCTCTGCTGCCAGCACCATATTGGCGAGCATGTGCACGAGCTGGCGGTCGTGCGCGACCACTGAAGTTGTCTTGAACCGAGGCGCTGACTGCTGTCGCGCTACCGCGGATTGATGCGGTGCGATCAGCACTGCCAAGCCGCGCCACAGTCCGTGAAAGACGATGGCACCCATGCGCCTCGCGCAAGCCGTGCCGCAAATAACATCGGCGCGGAGAGCTTCGTAAATATCCTTGCCGCTCTCCGACATGGCGATTGCGTGCGTCGGCTCTTCATCGTTTTTTTTTACGCGCTACCGCGCGTTCGATGCTGCGAGGATGGACGCTGATGCCCAGTCTCGCATGCACCAGGTCCGCCAGAGAGCGGGCCTGCAGTTGGCCGTTCGCATCGAGATGTTCCTCGACGAGACGCATCACCTCGCCAGTAAGCTTGTGGGCTGACTTCGGCCCGCGGGTGCGCG
Source organism: Sinorhizobium sp. 22678 (assembly GCF_052044265.1). Lineage (NCBI taxonomy): Bacteria > Pseudomonadati > Pseudomonadota > Alphaproteobacteria > Hyphomicrobiales > Rhizobiaceae > Sinorhizobium > Sinorhizobium sp. 22678. Next base: position 2,567 of record NZ_JBQEMS010000055.1, read on the forward strand.
GCAAGAGGCCGGACATGCCATCGCGCTCGAACGCGGCCTCCGCTTGATAGTAGGTCTGCCGAGACAGCCCGAAAAGCGCGGCCGCGTCCGCTTTGTTGGTGCCGTCTTCGCGGGCGTGCCGAAGCATCTCATACTTCACTTGCACGAGATCGAGCGGATCAAAGAAACCGGATTCCCGGAACCAAGGGGCGCGGACGCCCTCGGGCTTGGGGTTCAGAGCGCCCATCTGGCGCAGGCGATCGGGCTTGCTTTCTTTGGTCATGGGAGCCTCCCTTGTGTAAGTCAAATTATGCCGCACTCAGATCGCGCGTCAACTAAATTATATCTCCATATCCGCTACCACTCTATAAGAATTGGCAAAATTCCATTGTTCATAATCAATGGCATCGCGCGCTCGGCATAATTATCCTTACATGCGCGGCGTAATTTACTTGACGTTCGTCACTCTTCCTGACGGCTCTTAATGCGATCAATCAATGACGCCAGCGCCGACAGATCGTCTGGGCGGGAGAAGGACCGACCTGCAGCAACCTGACTGAACAGGTCGGCCTCATTAACATCGGTCCACGAGGCCGGCAGCGAACGCAACCGTCCTTGAGCGTCGTAGAACATGACGCGGTCTTCGCCCCAGTTCTGTTTGCGTGTCGACAGCACGAAGCGCTGGCCGCGCCACGGATGGAACGGGTGCGTGACCTCGAACTTTATGCGCGCTTGAGTGTCAGTACGAACTGCAGTCCTGGACTTGAAAGAAGGGCAAGGACGAGCGCGGAGTCGGCTATGTCAAGAAGAACGCGATCGCCGGCCGCCGCTTCGAGACCTGGGCGGCATTCGAGGCGCATTTGGATCGGTGGACGCGCGAGGTTGCCGACCAGCGGGAACACGGCACCACCGGTGTTGCGCCGGCGGAACGCTTTGCTGCGGAGGCCGGGGCGCTACGTCCGCTTTCCGGCAGGGCTGCGTTCGGGCAGTTGCGGGATCTGGTCCGCAAGGTTCAGGCCGACTGCGCCATCGATCTCGACACGAACAGCTATTCGGTGCCCTGGCGCCTGATCGGCGAGAGTGTCCAGGTCGTGGTGCTGGCCGGTCGCGTGATCATTCGCCATGCGGGCCAGGTTGTGGCCGACCATGCCCTGAACCGAGGGCGACGGCAACGGATTGTCGACCGATCCCATTTTGTCGGCATTGCCGGTGTCGAGGGACCCGTGCGCCTGGCGCCGATCGAGATCGCGCCCGCGGCGCTGCTGCGGCCGCTTGCGGAATATGAAGCCGTTGTCGGAGGAGGCTGGTGATGACGAACGTGGACCATGACCTGCTCATCGCAACGCTCGACCGGCTGAAGCTGACGGCGATCCGCGACCAGCTCGACACGCTGCTCGACGAGGCGGCTCGCTCGAAGATGAACCTGCGCGAGGCTCTGGGCTTCCTGGTATCGCGGGAGATCGCCCGGCGTGATGAGCGCCGTATCTCCATGTCGAGCAAGATCGCCCAGTTCCCCTTCGTACGCGAGCTGGATGGCTTCGACTTCGATGCCCAGCCTTCGCTGGATCAAGGGCAGATCCGGGAGCTTGCGACCTGCCGCTGGATTGCGCATGGCGACACGCTCTTGCTCCTTGGCCCTCCCGGAACGGGTAAGACGCATCTTGCCGTCAGCCTCGGCCGCGAGGCGATCCGCCAGAACTACAACGTGCAGTTCATCACGGCGGCGACGTTGGTGGCGACGTTGGCCAAGGCCCATAGCGACGGCTTGCTCGACAAGCAGTTGACGCTTCTGTCGCGGCCGAAACTGCTGATCATCGATGAATTGGGCTATCTGCCCTTCGAGGCCAATGCCGCCCACCTGTTCTTCCAGTTGGTGTCCCGGCGCTATGAGAAGGGCTCGATCCTGATCACCTCAAACAGATCCGTCGGCGAATGGGGAGGTGTCTTCGGGGACCCCGTCGTCGCCACGGCGATCCTGGACCGCTTGCTTCATCATTCCGCGGTCATCACTATCCGGGGCGACAGCTACCGGCTTCGCGAAAAGCGCCGCTCCGGCCTTCTGCAGAAGACCGGAGCGGCGCTTGAACCCAACGAAACGTCCAGCCAGTAAAGGGGGTCAATTCCTGATGTCG
>NZ_JBQEMS010000056.1:0-3796 GCF_052044265.1 Sinorhizobium sp. 22678
GGGCCTTCGCCGCCCTGCGGCGGCACCCAGTTGATGTTCTGGTTCGGGTCCTTGATGTCGCAGGTCTTGCAGTGCACGCAGTTCTGCGCGTTGATGACGACGACCGGCTTGCCGTTCTTCTCCACCCACTCGTAGACGCCAGCCGGACAGTAGCGCGTCGACGGGCCGGCATAGATGTCGTGCTCGGAGCGCTTCTGCAGGCTCATGTCCTTGACCTGCAGATGCACCGGCTGATCCTCCTCGTGGTTGGTGTTCGACAGGAACACCGAGGACAGACGATCGAAGGTCAACACGCCATCGGGTTTCGGGTAATCGATCTTCGTGTGCTTTGCTGCCGGCTCGAGGCTCTGCGCATCGCTCTTGCCGTGCTTCAGCGTGCCGAACAGCGACAGACCGAACAACTGGTTGGTCCACATGTCGAGACCGCCGAGTGCCACGCCGATCGCCGTGCCGAATTTCGACCACAGCGGCTTGACGTTCCTGACCCGCTTCAGGTCCTTGCCGATATCGGTCTGGCGCCATTCGTTCTCGATCTCGACCGGCTCGTCATTGGCCCTGCCCGACGCGATCGCTTCTGCCAGTTTGTCAGCCGCCAGCATGCCAGACAGCACCGCATTGTGGCTGCCCTTGATGCGCGGCACGTTGACGAGACCGGCCGAACAGCCGATCAGCGCACCGCCTGGGAACGACAGCTTCGGCACCGACTGGTAGCCACCCTCGGTGATGGCGCGAGCGCCATAGGACAGCCGCTTGCCGCCTTCAAAGGTGCCGCGGATGGCCGGATGGGTCTTGAACCGCTGGAACTCCTCGAACGGGAAGAGGTATGGGTTCTTATAGTTCAGGTGCACGACGAAGCCGACCGCGACGAGGTTGTCTTCCAGATGGTACAGGAACGAACCACCACCGGTCTTCATGCCGAGCGGCCAGCCGAACGAGTGCTGCACCAGGCCCGGACGGTGGTTCTCGGGCTTAACCTGCCAGAGCTCTTTCAGGCCGATGCCGAACTTCTGGACGTCGCGGTCTTTCGACAGATCGAACTTCGAAATCAGCTGCTTGGCGAGCGAGCCGCGCACGCCCTCGCCGATCAGCGTGTATTTGCCGAGCAGCGCCATGCCGCGGGCGAAGTTCGGTCCCGGCTCGCCGTTCCTCTCGATACCCATGTCGCCGGTGGCAACGCCGATGACGGCACCCTCGTCGTTGTAGAGCACTTCGGTTGCGGCAAAGCCCGGATAGATTTCGACGCCGAGTTCTTCCGCCTTTGTCGCCAGCCAGCGACAGACGTTGCCGAGAGAGACGATGTAATTGCCGTGATTGTTCATCAGCGGCGGCATCAAAAAGTTCGGCAGGCGGATCGAGCCGGCCGGGCCCAAGAACAGGAAGTGGTCGTCCTTCACTTCGGTCTTGAACGGACGGTCGGCGTCCTTGCGCCAGTCCGGCAGCAGCCGGTCGATGCCGATGGGATCGACGACGGCGCCCGACAGGATATGCGCGCCGACTTCGGCGCCCTTTTCGAGCACGACGACCGAGAGCTCCGGATTGACCTGCTTCAGCCGGATCGCCGCCGAAAGCCCCGCAGGTCCCCCACCAACGATCACAACGTCGAATTCCATGCTTTCGCGTGCGGGGAGTTCCATTTCTTCGCTCATGTCAGTCTCTCAGAACTTTGGCGGCCTGCGTCGAGTTTGCGATAGGGATGATCGCCGTACTCGCCATCAGCGGAGGGTGGTTATGGGGCCGATGCCGCGGGGACGGGCGTGATGACACTCCAGACCTTCGCGCACTCGCCGGAAGGCGACGTCGCCGACGAGGCAGAACGTGCCCCTGTCTGGGGTGTCAGAGCGGGATTGAACACCACGTCTATTGCCGTGGCACCAAGCTCTATCCAATCGGCGCCGGCCGGCCGAAGCTGGCAAATCCGCCCGACGTTCCCGTCGCAGGGATGCATGTCCGAAGAAGACATCAGGGGCGATTTCGCACCCATGACACTTGCGATCGGTGCGATCATCGAACTGCGACCTGTCCGAGATGTAACCTCGCGATTTGGCGAGGTAGCCGGTGATCGCGGCCACGATGCGGTGGATCGACTGCACGATGCTGTCAGGACGTAGATTTTTCATCCAAAGATCTTCTGGAGCAAAAGAAATCAAAAGGATGACGCAGCCTGAAAGCCACGCCATCCGTCGCTTGGGAGGCGATGTTAAATCAGTCAAAGCGCCTTCTGCAGTTCGGGCAGGACATCGAACAGATCGCCAACGAGACCGTAATCGGCGACCTGGAAGATCGGCGCTTCCTCGTCCTTGTTGATCGCGACGATCACCTTCGAATCCTTCATGCCGGCCAGATGCTGGATGGCGCCAGAAATGCCGCAGGCGATGTAGAGGTCGGGGGCAACAACCTTGCCGGTCTGGCCGATCTGCCAGTCGTTCGGCGCATAGCCCGCATCGACAGCAGCGCGGCTTGCACCGACGGCAGCACCCAGCTTGTCGGCGATCGGAAGGATCACCTCTTGGAACTTCTCCGACGAGCCGAGTGCACGGCCGCCCGAGATGATGATCTTGGCAGACGTCAGTTCCGGACGATCCGACGAGGACAGCGCATCCTTGACATGAGTCGAGAGACCCGGGTTCGCGGCGGCCGAGATGGTCTCGACCGAAGCGCTGCCGCCCTCACCGGCTGCGGCGAAAGAGGCGGTGCGAACCGTGATTACCTTCTTCGCATCGGACGACTTTACCGTCTGGATGGCATTACCGGCATAGATCGGACGCTTAAACGTGTCAGCAGAGACGACCTCAATGATTTCCGAGATCTGCGCGACGTCGAGCAGGGCGGCAACGCGCGGCAGCACGTTCTTGCCGACGGAGGTCGCAGCCGAGACGATGGCGTCATAGGAGCCGGCAAGCGACACGATGAGCGCTGCCAGCGGTTCGGCGAGGTTGTTGCCGAGGCTTGCATCGTCGGCGAGCAGGACCTTCGTCACGCCCGAGAGCTTTGCAGCCGCATCGGCCGCAGCCTTGGCACCAGAGCCGGCGACGAGCACATGCACGTCGGAACCGATCTTCGATGCTGCCGTCAGCGCCTTGGCGGTCTGGTCGGAAAGGGTTGCGTTGTCGTGATCTGCCAGAAGAAGAATGGCCATGGTTGTGTTCTCCCTTGATTCCTTCGGTTCATGCCCTTGTCCGAAAACCGGTTCCCACTTTTCGGGGCATGAACGCCTTAGAGCACGCCGGCTTCGGTCTTGAGCTTTTCGACCAGCTCGGCGACCGACTTAACCTTGACGCCTGCCTTGCGGCCCGACGGCTCCTCGGTCTTCAGCACCTTCAAGCGCGGGGCGGTATCGACGCCGAAATCGGCCGGCGACTTCTTGTCGAGCGGCTTCTTCTTCGCCTTCATGATGTTCGGCAGCGAAGCATAACGCGGCTCGTTGAGGCGCAGGTCCGTCGTCACCACGGCCGGAAGCTTGACTTCGATGGTCTGGAGACCACCATCGACTTCGCGCGTCACCTGGGCAGAACCGGATCCGACCTCAACCTTCGAGGCAAACGTCGCCTGCGGCCAGCCGAGCAGGGCCGACAGCATCTGACCGGTCTGATTCGAATCGTCGTCGATCGCCTGCTTGCCGACGATGATCAGGCCCGGCTGTTCGGCTTCCGCGACCCCCTTGAGGATCTTGGCGACGGCGAGCGGCTCGACGGCATCATCAGTCTCGACCAGGACGGCGCGATCCGCGCCCATGGCGAGCGCCGTGCGCAAGGTTTCTTCCGCCTTGGCCGGACCGACGGAGACGACCACAACTTCC
>NZ_JBQEMS010000057.1:0-2935 GCF_052044265.1 Sinorhizobium sp. 22678
GAGAAGGCGCGGATCCTTGCTGAAAGCGCAGAACCCGACGTGAACATCTCGGCCGTCGCCCGGCGCTGGGGCGTCAACCGTGGTTTGCTGAATGTCTGGCGCCGCCAAGCCGGGCTGACCGCTCGACGATCCGCGCAAGCCTGCGCGCAGCAGGCCATGTTCGTGCCGGTGACCGTCGTTGGAGAACGAGCGCCTCCCCAGAGCGCGTCGTCGGATATCGCTTCCGTTGCTTCCGGCCGAATTGAGATCGAGATTGCCGGAGCACGCATGACCGTGATCGGCTCGGTGGCGCCTGAGTTGGCGCAGGCGATCGTGGCAGCGTTGCGAGCACGCCGGTGATCGGACTTCCGCCGAATGGCGTGAAGATCATGGTGGCGACGCAGCCTGTCGACTTCCGGCGCGGCATGAATGGCCTTGTTGCGCTGGTGGCGTCAGCGCTTTCGGCTGATCCCTACTGTGGTGACGTGTTTGTGTTCCGCGCCAAGCGGTGCGATCGCCTGCGCTGCATTTATTGGGACGGGTCGGGCATGATCCTAGCGACGAAGTGGCTTGAGGCGGGCAAGTTCGTTTGGCCACCGATCCGCGATGGCGCGATGCAGATGAGTAGCCAAGAGTTCTCGCTTTTGCTGGCCGGTATCGACTGGACTCGGGTTAAACGGAACGTCGTAAAGCGGTCGACGAAAGTGGGCTGATCCTATTGGATTTGCTTGAAGATTCAGGATCATGTGCTAGGGTCAGTCATGCCGCTTCGACCCGACCCTTTACCTCAGGATGGCGCCCAATTGAGCCGGATCATTCTCTCGCTCGATGCGGAGAATGCCGACCTCAAGGCGCGCGTTGCCTTCCTGGAGGGTCAGCTCTTTGGGCCGAAGTCGGAGAAAATGACGGCGATCGACCCGACGCAGGCGACGCTCGACCTTGGCGACCTCAGCGACATTCCCGAGGCGGCCAATGACGATGTTGCACCCGTGGCTGAAGGGCCAAGACAGGAGCGGCGATCGCCGTCGCGCAACATCGGCCGTTTGCCCAAGCACCTCCCACGGTATGAAGAGCTCATCGAGCCGGAGAGCAAGATTTGCCCGTGCTGCTCGTTCGAGCTTCATTGCATCGGCACGGACGTCAGTGAGGCGCTCGACATTGTGCCGGCGGTTGTCCGGGTGAAGCGGACGGTCCGGCCGCGCTACGCATGCCGGGCCTGCGAAAGCGTTGTTGTGCAAGCGCCCGCGCCGGCGCGCGTGATGGACGGCGGCATGGTGACCACGGCCTTTGCCGCCCATATCGCAGTTTCGAAGTTTGCCTGGCATCTGCCGCTGCATCGCCAGGCGCAGATGCTTGCCTCCTGCGGCGTGATCATCGATCGCGGCACGCTTGGCGCCTGGGTGACGCGGGTCGCCTGGTGGCTCGAGCTTCTCTACGATGCGCTTACCGCCTTCATCCGCTCCCAGCCAAGGGTGTTTTGTGACGAGACGCCGCTTCCGCGGCTCGATCCGGGGCGCAAACGCACCAAGCTTTGTCAACTCTGGGCGCAGGCGGTCGACGACCGGCCATGGAATGGTCCAGCGCCGCCGGCGGTGGCCTATACTTTTGCTGAAAGCCGCAGCGCTCGCGAGGTCGAGGGGCAACTGTCGTCGTTTGCCGGCGTACTTCAGGTCGATGGATACCAGGCCTATAAAACATTGGCCAAGCGCCGGGGGAAGAGCAATATCGCCCCCATGCGGCTGGCGTTCTGCCTTGCTCACGCGCGACGCAAGTTCGTCGATGTCGTCAAGCTGACCGGCTCTTCGGAGGCGCTGCCGATCCTGGCCAGGATCGCCGAGGTCTATCGCATCGAGGCGAAACTGCGCGGCGAAAGTGCCGATACCCGGCTCACGGGACGGCGTCGCGAGACAGCACCCATCATGCGAGAACTGAAGGTCCAGCTCACCGAACTGAGCGAAGAGGTGTCGTCAAAATCGGCGCTGGGCAAGGCCGTCTCCTACGCGCTCAATCATTGGAACGGGCTGGCAGCCTTCCTGGAGGATGGCCGGATCGAAGCGGACTCCAATGTGGTCGAGCGTTCAATGAAATCGGTGGCTCTGACGAGGAAGAACTCGTTGTTCGTGGGCAACGAACGCGTTGGCAAGTCCTTCGCGGTCCTGGCATCGCTCGTCAACACAGCAAAGCTCAATAGTGTTGACCCCGAGGTCTGGCTTGCCGATGTGCTTGAGCGCATCATCTCGGGCAAGGTGCCCGCGAACCGGATGGATACGCTCTTCCCCTGGGCCTGGAAGGCCGAACGCGAGGCCATTGCAGATCAGGAGCGACGGGCGGCATGACACAGAACAGCCAAGGGACGACGGCACGACCGAAGCTCGATGACAAGGCGTTCGAGGCCTTCATCAGGGCACGTCGTCCCGTGTCGCCGATCTGGTCGATGAGTGGCCTCGACGGCTATCTCACGGCTCTCATCATCGGACCGAAGTTCATCGACCCACGCAAATGGATCCCGGAACTGACCGGTCCGGATGCCCTGAACCTGCCGATGGAGACAAGAGAACATCGGGCCGTACAGACGATCGTTGCTGAGTATAACCGCATCTCGGCTAGCCTTTCCGAAACACCGAAAGACCACCGGCCCCGGTTCACCCGGATCGATGATCAGACCTTTGATATCTTCGATTGGGACGTCTGCTTTCTGATGGGAACCGGGTTCGCGCCGAGGCTTTGGCAGCCGGTTCTTCGTGGTCATGCCGTCACTGGGGATATCATCGCACCCATCCGCAAGCTCGGCGAGGCAAAACGGAAAGCGACAAGCCAGGATGCTGCTGACGTCGCCGAAGCACTCGTCAATATCCGAACCTACTTTATGCCGAAGCGGGCAAAGCAGAAGTTCTGACCGAGCGCCAGAAACCTATCCGTCAATCATGAAAGCCGTGGGCCATTCGTTGCGCTCACG
>NZ_JBQEMS010000058.1:0-2034 GCF_052044265.1 Sinorhizobium sp. 22678
TTCTTTGTCATCGTGCGTAGCCGCACGTAGAACATCCGTTCGCGAAGGGCGACGCGAAGCTCTCGCGCCTTGTCTCCAGGAGCCCATGCCTCGGGCACGAGATCGGCCCGAAGAAGATGCGCCAGCACCGTCGCATCGACCTTGTCCGTCTTGATCTTCGCATCGGCGATCGCCTTCACTTTCAGCGGATGCGCCAGCACGACATCGTCACAGATGTCATCGAGCCAGTCGTACATCACCATCCAGTTGCGGGTGGCTTCCACCACCGCATGGCTGTTCTCCCGATAGCGCTCGAGAAACGACCCGAGCGACTGACGATCGTTCTTCACTCGCCCGGATCGTAGTGTCTTGCCGGTGGAATCTTGCACGACAAGGTGGCTGTAGCTTTTGTGGTAATCTACGCCAATGTGATAATCATAAGGTGCAGTCACGCTTTGCTCTCCTTCCATGAGTTCGCGAAAACCCAAGTAAGGTAGGCCAAACGGCGCAAGGCGTGACTGTCCCAAGATCATCTGCATCTCAGAAATCCGTTCTCTCAATGCTGGGCGCGGCCTCTTTCATGCCACCTCCTTTTGGATGGAATCGAGCACCCGCGCGGATGCCGTTCAGCGTCGGGTCTAGTTCCGCCAGACGTCGTCTTCCTGATGTTTGGGTGAAACGTGACAGGGGCTCGACGGCGAACTGTGAGGCACCTCAGCTCCTTCGGAGGCATCGCCTGCGCATTCGCGCAGCCGGTCGACGCGCGGTGCAAAGCGACAGGGAATGAAGCTGCAGTCATGGGGAGTAAGGCGTCCAACTGAATTCGTCAGAAGCCGTTTAGTTCACATGTGTAACACTGATGTGACGTATGTAACTCTTCTCCATGTCACCTTGCCCGATTAAGGATGACATGCGGTCTGAGCAGACGCGCAACGTTGCAGGGGGGTGCATGGGGCAGCAGAAACTGATGGCCAAGGCCGCTTGGCTCTACCATGTGGAAGGACTGACGCAGGCCCAGATCGGCGAGCGCATGAATCTCACACGCCGGAGGGTGAACGAGCTTCTTGCCGCGGCGCTGGAGCAGGGCGTCGTCCGGATCAGCTTCAGTTCGCCCCTTGTCGAAAGTGTCGAACTGGAATCGCGGCTGCGTGACCGTTTCGGCTTGGATGATGCCGTGGTCATGCCCACCCCTGCCGATCCGCGCTTTGTTCAAGCCGTTATCGGGCGCGGAGCCGCCGCCTATCTCGATCGCCTGATCCAGACGCGGAAACCACACTCCATCGGCGTTGGCTGGGGCGCGACCTTGCGCGAGACGATGCAGCATATGACGCCCGCCAACGAGCCCCGGATCGATGTCCGATCGATGATGGGCGGGCTGACGCATGGTTCGGAGATCAACACCTTCGAGATCGTCCGCGGCTTCGCGGAGGTGCTGAAGGCGCAATGCCACTATTTCGTCGCGCCGATCTATGCCGAAACGCCGCAATCGCGCGAGGCCGTGATTGCCCAGTCGGTGTTCCGCAGGACCTTCCGCCAGATATGCGACGTCGACATATCCTATCTCAGCGCCGGCGACATGTCGCAGCACTCCCTGCAGGTGCGCTATGGCCTTCCGGAGGGGACGAAGGTGAGCGACCTCATAGCCCTCGGTGCGGTCGGCGATCTCCTCGGCCGGTACATCGACGCCGAAGGAAATCCCGTCGATCACCCGCTCAACCGTCAGGTGCTCTCGCCCGAGTTCGACGAATACCGCCGCATCCCCTGCCGCATCGTCGCCTCGGGCGGTTCGCACAAGCACGACATTCTCCTGGCCCTGGCACGGGCGAGGCTGCCGACGATCATGATCACCGACGCCGACAGCGCCATGGCGATGCTGCAGAGGTGATCGACCGGAATCCGCATTGCAAGACGGCCGCCGCATTGACGCTGGGGAAACCCCAGAACGCGAAAAGGCCCGCAGATGCGGGCCTTTTCGTGTGTATGCGTATGTATATGTGTTTGGTTGCGGGGGCAGGATTTGAACCTGCGGCCTTCAGGTTATGAGCCTGACGAGCT
>NZ_JBQEMS010000059.1:0-444 GCF_052044265.1 Sinorhizobium sp. 22678
CCATGCCAATTCGGATAATCTGCTCCACGGACGGTCTCCCTCGATTGATGTCTTAACGACTCACTCTGGCACATTGCGATGCCGTTGGGAGCCGTCCACCCCAACAGTGCTCGTTGTATAGCCCGGACACATGACTGACAGGTGTTCGGGGAGATGGCTGACACGTTCATACTGGCATGGATCGGCTTCGAGAGGAGGTTGTCCATGCCGTGGAAAGAGGTGTCGGTTATGGGAGAGAGGCAGGAATTTGTGCGGCTGGCGCTTGCGGAGGGTGCGAACCGCCGGGAGCTGTGCCGGCGGTTCGGGATCAGTGCCGATGTGGGCTATAAATGGCTGGCGCGGTGGCAGGCAGGTGACCGGGAGCTGGCTGATCGCTCGCGCCGCCCGCATGTGAGCCCGTTGCAGTCGAGCGCGGCGGTGGAGACAGAGGTGCTTGCGGTGCGC
>NZ_JBQEMS010000060.1:0-336 GCF_052044265.1 Sinorhizobium sp. 22678
GTGATCGGGATGTCAAAGCTAAAGTTTATCTTGCAGCTGGAGCCATCCGCCGCCGACCGGGCTGCGCAACCCTGACCAGTTCCACCCGGCCGGCGGCTTGCGTCTCCGTACTTTTTAAATATAGCAACTTGCAAATGCAGTAGTAATGGATAGGATGTTGTCGCGTTTCTAAGTTGACTACTTTGTCTCATCTTTAAATAGCTGTGACATTTGTTGTAGCCGGGTACATTCTATTTCCAAGTGCGACATGCCAATGATTTCAATGGGTTCCCCTTGGAGATTTTGGAATGTCCCGACGCTATTCGCAGCTGAATCTGACTGATCGACGCCGCCTCT
>NZ_JBQEMS010000061.1:0-331 GCF_052044265.1 Sinorhizobium sp. 22678
ATAGGTTCCGCCCTCTGCGACCGCCGCTCTCAGATCGCCGCTGCGTATGGGAGCGTCGTTGACGGGGTTGACGGTGAAATTGAATGTCGCAGGGGTTGGCGCGGAGTTGTCCTCGTTGCCGTCTTCGACGACGACCCGGAAGGAGGCGGCGGTGGTCTCCGAGCCATTGTGGCGGAAGGAGACGAGGCCGGCTGCGAGTTGCGCCGCCGTAAAGCTCGCGGCCACTGACCCGTTGACGAGGACAGAGCCATTGACGGCGTTCGAGACGTTGAAGCTAACACCCGCTGCGGTGTCGTCCGGATCGGAATAGCCGAGATCGGCCGTCGTGAGC